>NZ_QNUD01000022.1:0-15867 GCF_008042405.1 Bacillus sp. SH7-1 | reverse complement strand
TTTTTATTTAGTAAAAGGAATTATAAAATAGATATATTTAATAGGATTATATGAATCAACTTTATATTTTGTTTTAAAGATAGATAGAGAGAAGTCTGTCCTTTCTTTATAAAATATGAAAATTATTTTTGAAAAATTGTATTGTTACATCGATAAAAGTATAGGAAACTTATCATTATAAAATAAATTGAAATCTTCTAAAAACTCTGATACATTGAAATAGAAATGTAGTTTCACAGTATTGTAAAGGCTTACAAGTTATGTGCACGAAGATCTATTAGGATTGGAGGAAATAATGATGAAAGCTGAAGAAAAATTTTCCCCGGGATTAGATGGTATAGTGGCAGCGGAGACGAAGATCTCGTTTCTTGACACAGTGAAAGGTGAAATTGTAATTCAAGGGTATGATTTAATCGAACTCTCAAAAACAAAAGAGTATTTAGACATTGTGCACCTTTTATTGGAAGAACATCTACCGAATGAAGATGAAAAAGAAACACTTGAAAACAAATTAAAAGAAGAATATGCGGTACCAGAAGGTGTATTCAACGTATTAAAGGCATTACCGAAAGAAACGCACCCTATGGATGGATTGCGTACAGGTGTGTCCGCATTAGCTGGTTATGATAATGATATCGAAAACCGTTCATTAGAAGTAAACAAAAGCCGTGGGTACAAGCTGTTAAGTAAAGTACCAAACATTGTAGCGAATAGCTATCATATTTTAAATAATGAAGACCCAATCGAACCTCTTAAGGAATTAACATATAGCGCGAATTTCTTCTATATGTTAACAGGTAAAAAACCAACGGAACTTGAGGAGAAGATCTTTGATCGTTCCCTTGTTTTATATAGTGAACATGAAATGCCAAATTCTACATTTACAGCGCGCGTTATTGCATCAACGCAATCCGACTTATATGGTGCTTTAACTGGTGCGGTTGCATCACTAAAAGGAAGCTTACATGGCGGTGCAAATGAAGCGGTTATGTACATGCTTTTAGAAGCTGGTAATGTTGAGAAGTTTGAAGAGTTGTTACAGAAGAAATTATATAACAAAGAAAAAATTATGGGCTTTGGACACCGTGTTTATATGAAGAAAATGGATCCAAGAGCTTTAATGATGAAGGAAGCTTTAAAGCAGTTATGTGATGTCAAAGGTGATTATACACTATATGAAATGTGTGAAGCTGGAGAAAAGATTATGGAGAAGGAAAAAGGAATTTATCCAAACCTTGATTATTATGCAGCTCCAGTATATTGGATGCTTGGTATTCCAATTCAACTTTACACACCAATCTTCTTTAGCTCTAGAACAGTAGGACTATGTGCGCACGTGATTGAGCAACATGCAAATAATCGATTGTTCCGTCCGCGTGTAAATTATATTGGCGAGCGACATGTGCTTAGTAAATAAGAACAACTGGGGAGTTGTTAGCGCCGCCCGCCAGATGGGTGTTTGACCGACACCCATCATTAATAATAACGAATTTTCGACAGAAAGGGAAGATTAGCATGATTAAAACAAATGAAATTAAACAAAAAGATGCATTATTAGAAGAAATTACGGATTATGTATTAAATAAAGAGGTTACTAGCGCAGAAGCATTTAGTACTGCTCGCTATGTATTATTAGATACACTTGGATGCGGAATTTTAGCACTTCAATACCCAGAGTGTACGAAATTATTAGGACCAGTTGTACCAGGAACAATCGTGCCAAACGGTACACGTGTGCCAGGAACATCTTACGTACTAGATCCAGTGAAAGGTGCATTCAATATTGGATGTATGATCCGTTGGTTAGACTATAACGATACTTGGCTTGCAGCAGAATGGGGACATCCATCTGATAACTTAGGCGGAATTTTAGCAGTTGCAGATTATATGAGCCGAGTTCGTATTTCAGAAGGAAAAGAACCGTTAAAAGTACGTGAAGTATTAGAAATGATGATTAAAGCTCATGAAATTCAAGGTGTACTCGCTTTAGAAAACAGCTTAAACCGTGTTGGTCTTGACCACGTATTATATGTAAAAGTAGCAACAACTGCTGTAGTTGCGAAAATGCTTGGTGGAACACGTGAAGAAATCTTTAATGCATTATCACATGCGTGGATTGATAATTCTAGTCTTCGTACATATCGTCATGCTCCAAATACTGGATCACGTAAATCATGGGCAGCAGGTGACGCAACGAGCCGCGGTGTTCATCTTGCAATGACTGCTCTAAAAGGTGAAATGGGTTACCCTACAGCATTATCTGCACCAGGATGGGGATTCCAAGATGTGTTATTCAATAAACAAGAATTAAAATTAGCTAGACCATTAGAGTCTTATGTAATGGAAAATGTATTATTTAAAGTTTCATATCCAGCAGAATTCCATGCACAAACAGCTGCAGAATGTGCTGTGAAATTACATCCAGAAATTAAAGAAAGATTAGATGAAATTGACCGTATTACAATTACAACTCATGAATCAGCAATTCGTATTATTGATAAAGAAGGTCCATTAAATAACCCAGCTGATCGTGATCATTGCTTACAATACATTACGGCAATTGGTTTATTAAAAGGAGATATCGTTGCGGACGATTACGAGGATGCAGTAGCAAATGATCCACGTGTAGATGAATTACGTAATAAGATGGTTGTTGTTGAAAACAAACAGTACAGTTTAGATTACCTTGACCCGAACAAGCGCTCAATCGCCAATGCTGTTCAAGTTCATTTCAAGGATGGCACTGTAACAGAGAGCGTAGAATGCGAATATCCACTTGGTCACCGTTTCCGTAGAGACGAAGCGATTCCAAAAGTTGTTCAAAAATTCACTGCGAATATGGCAGGTCATTATTCTAATAAGCAACAAGAACAAATTCATGAAGTTTGTTTAAATGAAGAAAAACTAGAAAATATGAATGTAAACGAATTTGTAGATTTATTCTTAATTTAATAATAGGGGGAATCTAAAATGGCTTGGGTTGTGGATAAACAGTCAACACAAGAAGAGCTTGCGAATCGCTTCCGAGCTTTAGTAGAAGCAAATGAAATTTTACAAATTCCAGGTGCTCATGATGCAATGGCAGCTCTTGTTGCGAAAAATACAGGTTTTTCAGCTCTTTATTTATCGGGAGCTGCTTATACTGCAAGTAAAGGGCTACCAGATTTAGGAATCGTGACGTCTACTGAAGTAGCAGAGAGAGCAAGAGATTTAGTAAGAGCTACAGATTTACCAGTTCTTGTTGACATTGATACTGGATTTGGTGGTGTCCTAAACGTAGCGAGAACAGCGGTAGAAATGTTGGAAGCAAAAGTAGCAGCTGTTCAAATTGAAGATCAACAATTACCAAAAAAATGTGGACATTTAAATGGTAAGAAACTTGTTACGACAGAAGAATTAGTTCAAAAGATTAAAGCGATTAAAGAAGTTGCACCAAGCTTATATATTGTAGCGCGCACAGATGCTCGCGGCGTAGAAGGCTTGGATGAAGCGATTGAAAGAGCGAACGCCTATGTAAAAGCAGGTGCAGATGCGATATTCCCTGAAGCGCTTCAATCGGAAGAGGAGTTCCGTCTATTTACTAGTAAAGTAAATGCACCTTTACTTGCGAATATGACTGAGTTCGGGAAAACGCCGTATTATAGTGCAGAGGAATTTGCGAATATGGGCTTCCAAATGGTTATTTATCCTGTAACTTCACTTCGTGTTGCAGCGAAAGCGTATGAAAATGTGTTTACTTTAATTAAGGAAACCGGTTCTCAAAAAGATGCACTTTCAAATATGCAAACGAGAAGTGAGTTATATGAAACAATTTCATATCATGACTTTGAAGAACTAGATACTGGAATTGCAAAAACAGTATTATCAGAGGATCAATAGATAAAACAACTAAGGCGATGAGAATACATCTTTGGCAAAACGAACTGCTTGATGTGAAAATTCATCGCCTTCTGTTTTCAAAAATAAGATATTCCACTCATCGTAGACGAGCATATGTAGTAGCAAGTAAGGCCGAAATGATAGGGGGATTCAGATGGAGAAAACGAAGTTACCGTGGGATGAATTTTTTTCACTTAATAAAGATATGAATCATGCTTTCTTTACGCCAGAAGATTTTTCAGGAGATGAAGATTTAATTGCAAAAACGACAGAACAATTTGTTAAACAAGAAATTGTTCCACAAATGGAGAATATTGAACAACATAACTATAAAGTTTCTCGTCAATTATTTGAGAAAGCTGGAGAACTTGGATTATTAAGTATCGAGGTCCCAGAAGAATATGGCGGATTCGAATTAGGAAAGGCAGTTTCAGGGCTTGTAGCAGAAAAAATGGGATACGCTGGTGCATTTAGTGTTTCATTTAATATACATGCTGGTGTAGGTACATTGCCTTACATATATTATGGAACGAAAGAACAAAAAGAAAAGTATTTGCCGAAAATTGCATCAGGAGAATGGGTTGGTGCTTATGCTTTAACGGAGCCAAATGCCGGTTCTGATGCATTAAGTGCAAAAACGAGCGCAGTATTGAATGAAGATGGTACTGCTTGGAAGTTAAATGGTGAGAAGCAGTGGATTACAAATGCTCATATGGCAGATGTATACGTTGTTTTTGCGAAGACAAATAAAGGAATGACAGCGTTTATTGTCGAAAGAACATGTGAAGGTGTATCCATTGGACTAGAAGAAAAGAAAATGGGGATTAAAGGTTCTTCAACGGCAACGCTTATTCTAGAAGATGTAGTAATACCTGCTGAAAATGTTTTAGGGGAAGTTGGGAAGGGGCATCACGTAGCTCTTAATATTCTTAACTTCGCTAGACTAAAGCTTGCTTTTGGAAATATTGGAACGGCAAAACAAGCAATTGGATTGTCAGTTCAATATGGAAAAGAACGAAAACAGTTCCAAACAGAATTAGTAGATTTTACGATGATTCAAGAGAAAATTGCAAATATGATCATTGCTACATATGGAGCAGAAAGTGCAGCGTATCGTACAGCAGGTGTAATTGATGAAGCAATTCATGAGAGTGATGAGGATCTTATGAAGAAAATGTCTCAATTTGCAATTGAATGTGCACTGAATAAAGTGAACGCTTCTGAAACACTTGCTTATATCGTAGATGAAGCTGTACAAATTCATGGCGGTTACGGTTATATGCAAGAGTACGAGGTAGAACGATTATATCGTGATGCAAGAATTAGTCGTATTTTTGAAGGAACGAACGAAATTAATAGATTAACAGTTGCCAAAATGTTAATGAAGCAAATCGAGCAAATAGAAGATACTGAAGTAGAAATTGATTTAGCGAATGTAGAAGGAAATCATCGTTACATTTTATTAGCGAAAAAATTGTTGAAACAATCTTTGAAAACGCTCTCTAAAACTCCAGGATTAAAAATTGATCAAGAGCAAGAATATTCACGTGTATTATCAAATATGTTAACGGACGTGTACGTCATGGAATCAGCATTTTTACGTACGAGTAAAGCAATTAGTAAAAATGGTGAAGAGAAAGAACGTACGAAACAAATGATAACTGACGTTATTTGTGAAGAAGGCTATCGCAAAGTAGAAGAAGCGGCGATTTCTATACTTTCAGCGGCTGTCATAGAAGAACAAGATAGACACGTGATTTTAACTGAAATTCGTCAATTATTAGTGCCTTTATACACGAACGTATTTACAAAAAAGAGAGAAATTGCGAAAGCTATTATAAATCGCGGAAAGTATATTGTGTAAATAGGAGGAAAGCGATATGAAAAAGATTGGTTTTATCGGTTTAGGTAACATGGGTCTTCCAATGTCTAAAAATTTAGTTAAATCTAATTACACAGTATATGGTGTGGATTTAAATAAAGATGCTGAAGCTTCCTTTGAAAAAGAAGGAGGAATTATTGGCTTATCAATCTCAAAATTAGCAGAAACATGCGATGTAATTTTTACAAGTTTACCTTCACCTCGGGCTGTTGAAGCAGTATATTTTGGACATGAAGGATTATTTGAAAATAGTCACACGAATGTAGTTTTAATTGATACAAGTACTGTATCTCCACAGTTAAACAAACAGTTAGAGGAAGCTGCAAAGGAAAAGAAAGTAGACTTTTTAGCAGCACCTGTTAGTGGTGGGGTAATTGGAGCCGAAAATCGTACATTAACGTTTATGGTTGGTGGATCAAAAGAGGTATATGATAAAACGGAATCTATCATGAGCGTACTAGGAGCGAATATTTTCCATGTTAGTGAGCAAATTGATAGTGGTACAACTGTTAAATTAATTAATAACCTATTAATAGGTTTTTATACAGCTGGTGTGAGTGAAGCTTTAACATTAGCGAAAAAGAACAATATGGATTTGGATAAAATGTTTGATATTTTAAATGTAAGTTACGGCCAAAGTAGAATTTATGAGCGCAATTATAAAAGTTTTATTGCATCAGAAAACTACGAGCCAGGATTTACTGTGAATTTATTGAAGAAAGATTTGGGATTTGCAGTAGATTTAGCAAAAGAAAGCGAACTTCACTTACCAATAAGCGAAATGCTATTAAACGTATATGAAGAAGCAAGTGAAGCTGGGTATGGTGAAAACGATATGGCTGCTTTATATAAGAAAGTTAGTGAACAATTAATTTCTAATCAAAAATAATAGATTAATAAACATCATAAAAAAGGAGAGAATATAATGATTACAACTGAAATTAAACGAGTAAAAAATCATATTAATGGTGAGTGGGTAGAATCTACTGGTACAGAAGTAGAAGCAGTTCCAAATCCGGCAACTGGAAAAATTATCGCTTACGTTCCGCTATCTCCGAAAGAAGATGTTGAAAAAGCTGTTGAAGCAGCAAAAGCAGCATACGAATCATGGTCTAAAGTACCAGTTCCAAATCGTTCAAGACAATTGTATAAATATTTACAGCTTTTACAGGAAAACAAAGAAGAGCTTGCAAAAATCATTACGCTAGAAAATGGTAAAACATTAACGGATGCAACTGGTGAAGTACAACGTGGTATTGAAGCGGTAGAACTTGCAACATCAGCACCAAATTTAATGATGGGACAAGCACTTCCGAATATTGCTAGCGGCATTGATGGTTCAATTTGGCGCTACCCAATCGGAGTTGTTGCTGGAATTACGCCATTTAACTTCCCGATGATGATTCCATTATGGATGTTCCCACTTGCAATTGCTTGTGGTAATACATTCGTATTAAAAACATCTGAAAGAACGCCACTTTTAGCAGAGCGACTTGTAGAGTTATTCTATGAAGCTGGTTTTCCAAAAGGGGTATTAAACTTAGTACAAGGCGGAAAAGATGTTGTAAATAGCATTTTAGAAAATAAAGATATTCAAGCTGTTTCGTTCGTTGGATCTGAGCCGGTTGCTCGTTACGTATATGAAACAGGTACGAAACACGGGAAACGTGTACAAGCGTTGGCTGGTGCGAAAAACCATGCGATTGTAATGCCAGATTGCAATCTTGAGAAAACGGTGCAAGGTGTAATTGGATCTGCATTCGCAAGTAGCGGAGAGCGCTGCATGGCATGTTCAGTAGTAGCAGTAGTTGATGAAATTGCAGATGAATTCATCGACGTACTAGTAGCAGAGACGAAGAAGTTAAAAGTTGGTGATGGTTTCCACGAAGATAATTATGTTGGACCATTAATTCGTGAATCTCATAAAGAGCGTGTATTAGGCTATATTAATAGCGGTGTAGTAGATGGAGCAACATTATTAGTAGATGGCCGCAAAATTAAGGAAGAAGTTGGAGAAGGTTACTTTGTAGGTGCGACAATCTTTGATGGCGTAAATCAAGAAATGAAAATTTGGCAAGATGAAATTTTTGCTCCAGTATTAAGCATCGTAAGAGTTAAAGATTTAGAAGAAGGTATTAAACTAACAAATCAATCTAAATTTGCAAATGGTGCGGTTATTTATACGTCAAATGGTAAACATGCACAAACATTCCGTGATAACATTGATGCTGGTATGATCGGTGTAAACGTAAACGTTCCAGCACCAATGGCATTCTTCGCATTTGCAGGAAACAAAGCTTCATTCTTTGGTGATTTAGGCACAAATGGTACAGATGGCGTTCAATTCTATACACGTAAAAAAGTTGTAACTGAGCGCTGGTTTTAATAAAGAGTAGAAAGTCAGACGGTTATTAAATGAAAAAACACCACTCTAAAGATGTGGTGTTTTTCGTCTTGTTAATTACTTTTTTCAAAAGCTAGTTTAATGCCAAAACCAATTAAGACGATTCCAGTTAAACCTTGAATATAACGTTGCGTCTTTGGTTTCCTCATAAAAGCACTAATTTTATCAATTAAAAATATATAAAAAGTGAACCAAATAACTGTTAAAATGAGATAAGTAAGGCCCATTACGAGAAGTTGGATAAACGTATTATGATTTGGATTTAAAAATTGCGGTAAAAAGGTTAAAAAGAAGACTGCAATTTTAGGGTTTAATAAATTTGTAAGAAACCCTTGGCGAAAGCAAGAAGTATGCTCATTTTCATTATTCAAAGATATATCGTTCGTATCAATGCCTTCTTTGTTTCTAACTGCTAAAAGGGCTTTAATGCCAATATAAATTAAATATAGAGCTCCAACGTACTTGAAAATAGAAAATAAAAGCGCTGACTTTACAATAAGTGCGGAAAGTCCGATTACTGCTGCTAAAGTATGAATCAAAAGTGCAACACATGTACCGAACACTGTTTTCACTCCACCGACTTTACCGGCAACTAATGTATTTTTTGTAGCCATTGCAGTATCAGGACCGGGTAAAATAATAAGACAAATAGACATAATGATGAAAAGAAAAAAATTTTCAATCATAGTCGCTCCTCCTTTTTTATTTTTAGAATATTTGATTAAAATTAGTGTAGCACACATTTTGATTTAATAAAATTAAATTTTATTAAAAAATATTAAATGATAAAGAGGCTATACAGTAGTGGAATTCCACTACTGTATAGCCTCTTTATCCCGCATGAACGGACGATTGGTAAGGGGTAATAATAAGTGGGCGATGAATCCCACTTATTATTAGTTTCACTTTATGCGTTAAGTAAGTTAAAGAACCGATTTACATCTTCTTCTGAAACATCACTTAACTGCTTATATTTATAATTCGGATTTTGATCCTTATCAACGACAACGGATCGTACTCCTTCAAAGAAATCTTCATGTCTCATGAAATTCTTAGCAAGTACCAGGTCAGTAGCGAAACATTCTTCAACGGACTTATCTTGTCCATCAATAAACTGTTTTAATGTTACTTTTAGTGAAATAGGAGATTTTGATAATAGTGTTTCTTTCGTTTTTAAAGCAAAGGAACTTTGAACTTTCTCCAATGAATGGATGATTTCTTCAATTGTATCGAAAGCGAAATGTGAATTAATTTCTTCTAATGAAGGAGCAAGCTCGCTTTCTAATTTTGAAGTAGTTGCAAATGTACGAATGACTTCTTTTAAATTAGTATGTACATCGTCTTCTTTATGCCAATTTACACTTTCAAGTTCAGTAAGGAAATTTGGTAATGCATCAGATGTCATAAAGTAATCAGCAGCGTTTATAAATAATACGTCAGAAGCTTTTAAAATAGATGCTGTTAAAGCAACATATCGGCCAGCAAACCCTGGAGCTTTATTTAAGAAATAAGCAGCACCGACGTCTGGGAAGAAGCCGATATTCATCTCTGGCATTGCCCATTTCGTACGCTCAGTTACAATACGATATTTCGCACCATTTGTAAGACCGACACCACCACCCATTACAATTCCATCTAAACAAGCGATGATTGGTTTTTTATATTGATAAATATATGTATCAATTTCATACTCTTCTTCAAAAAAACGTTCCGCATGTTGCAATGCAACTGCATTTGAACGCGCTTCATAAAGAGTTTTAATGTCTCCGCCTGCACAAAAACCTTTTGTGCCAGCTCCTTTTAATACGATAAGCGCAATTCGCTCATCATTTTCCCACTCTTTCAGTTTTTGCCCAATTGGTTGTAACATGTCATAGGATAAAGAATTAAGTGCTTTTGGGCGGTTTAAAGTAATTGATGCAACGCCGTTTTCACTAACAGAAAATAAAACGTGTTCAGTCATAATTCATCCTCCCTTATATATCTTCTTATTCTTAATTCTTGATACGTACTGAAATGTCCTTTATAAATTTTGTCAAATGTTGACGGTACATGTTAATTTGTCCACTGCATATTTTGACGAGTTATATTTGCAGGATTTTGGAGGTTGAAAATGAATATTACAACATTACTGTAATTGTAATTATTTGAATTTACCATGATAAACACGCTATTATATATGTGTAAATAGTACATAATCACTTTAAAAAGAGTATTTGAAGTGATTAAAATGAAAGGGAAATTGCTTTTTATTAGAAATAGAGAAAGGAGAAATCGGAATGCCAGTACCTTTACTATTGTCGGTGATTATTTTGTCTTCTTTAATAATAGGGATAACTCAGTATTTTCATCATACAGATACGACAGAGGAAGTGAAGGATAAAGTACGGCTTGTATTTCCGATTTTTATCATATCTCTTTCTTTTTGCATTCTATTAAATAAGGATGGGTACATTGTCGCAGTATTTTCATTTTTTGTAGCGATTGTTTTCATTACAGTTTTATATTATGTAATGAAAGACTTCATCCAAAAATAAAGATGTCGCAGTAGACATTTTTATTTTTGAAATGAATAAAATTTCACATACCGTATTGTATATAAAAATAAAAAAACATATAGCAATAGAAAAGTGTGTACTTTGCCGTGTATTTACTTGTCAATCTTGCATAGCCAATATACTATTAATATGTAGAGAGAGATTAGAAAAAGGGGTTGTATCTATCATGAAATTTGAGATGCACACAAAAATTATTTCAAATGAAAAAGAAGTAAGATTACATATAGAAGAAAACATATTTCAATTAAAATTGGATGGTTATCACTTATTTACAGTTCAAGAAATATTACCTTTATATAAATCAAATGAAGAAAGAATCGGTAGTGCAATGATACAAAAGTTAGAGTGGGAAAACGGAAAAACTACAATTAATTATCAACTTGTATCACTAAAATCAGTAAATTAAAAGGAGCAGGAAACCATGAAGTTATTTCATACAGCGGATTGGCATTTAGGAAAGCTTGTTCATGGCGTGTATATGACTGAGGATCAAAAGATTGTATTAGATCAGTTTGTACAAGCTGTTGAAGAAGAAAAACCAGATGCCGTAATTATTGCAGGGGATTTATACGACCGAGCAATTCCACCTACGGAAGCAGTAGACTTATTAAATGATGTGCTGCAAAAAATAGTGATTGATTTACAAACACCAGTTATTGCGGTTGCAGGAAACCATGATAGTCCGGATCGTATTCATTTTGGAAGTAGTTTAATGAAGAAACAAGGATTATTTATTGTGGGACAATTTCAATTCCCATATGAACCGATTATATTAAATGATGAATTTGGCGAGGTTCACTTCCACCTCGTTCCATATGCGGATCCAAGTATAGTTAGACATGTATTGAAAAACGAAGACGTACGTTCTCATGATGATGCGATGCGTATTTTTATGAATGAGCTTTCTGAAACGATGGATAAAGAAGCTAGACATGTATTTGTTGGTCATGCATTTGTAACTTCTGCGGGAGAAGCGGAGGAGAATACAAGTGATGCAGAACGACCACTTTCAATTGGGGGTGCTGAATACGTAAATAGTCATTATTTTGATAAGTTTCATTACACAGCGCTTGGACATTTACATCAAGCGCATTTCGTACGTAATGAGACAATTCGATATTCAGGTTCGCCACTTGCGTATTCTATTTCTGAAGAAAAACATAAAAAAGGTTATTATATCGTGGAACTGGATGAAACAGGGGAAGTAATAATTGAAAAAAGGTTACTTACACCACGTCGCAAGATGCGAACAGTAGAAGCGAAAATAGATGAATTATTACAACATCCAGTAAGTGAAGATTACGTGTTTGTAAAATTATTAGATGAAAATCCTGTCTTGCAGCCAATGGAAAAAATACGTTCTGTATATCCAAATGCAATGCATGTTGAAAGATCCATTCAAAGACAAGAGTTCACAGAGTCAAATGAAGTAACTGTTTCAAGACATAAAACAGATGATTTATCTCTTTTAAAAGCTTTTTATAAAGAAATGAAAGGCTTAGATTTATCAGAAGAGAAAGAGCGTCTATTTGTAGAAGTATTACAAACAGTGCAAGAACGGGAAGGTGAACGAGGATGAGACCGATTCAACTAATTATGACGGCATTTGGGCCATATAAACAGAAAGAAGTAATCGATTTTGATGACCTCGGAGAGCATCGTATTTTCGCTATTTCTGGGAATACTGGAGCTGGAAAGACTACGATTTTTGATGCGATTTGTTATGTGTTATATGGTGAGGCAAGCGGAGAAGAACGTAGTGATACGAGCATGCTTCGCAGTCAATTTGCTGATGATAATACGTATACAAGTGTTGAACTAACCTTTCAGCTAAAAGGGAAACGTTATGAAATAAAGCGACAACTTGGGCATAAAAAACAAGGGAACAAGACAATCACGGGACATGCAGTAGAATTATATGAAGTGATTGATGAAGAGAAGGTTCCAGCTGTTGATCGTTTCCATGTAACGGATGTAAATAAAAAAGTAGAAGATTTAATTGGTTTAAGTAAACATCAATTTAGCCAAATTGTTATGTTACCGCAAGGAGAATTCCGAAAACTATTAACATCTGAGACAGAAAATAAAGAAGAAATTTTGCGTCGTATTTTTAAAACGGATCGTTATAAGTTAATGCGTGAGTTACTTGATCAAAAACGAAAGCAATGGAAAGACATTTTGCAGGAAAAGCAGAAAGAGCGAGAGCTATATTTCCGTAATGTTTTTAAATTACCAATCCGTGATGGAGCATTATTAGAGACATTAGTGGAACAAGAGCATGTAAATACGCATCAAGTAGTAGAAGCATTAGAACAAGAAACAGCTGTGTATAAGGCGGAAGTTGAGCAATTACAAGTAGAACAAGATGTTCAAACGAAGCAATTAAAGGATGCTGAAACACGTTTTCACGCAGCGAAGTCTGTAAATGAGAAGTTTATAGATTTACAACAAAAGAATGAGAAATATAATACTTTACAAGAAAATCGTACAGTTATTGAAATGAAAGAAGCATCTTTTAAGCGTGCGGAACAAGCGAAGCGCTTATTACCATTTGAACAATGGTACGAAGAAGCGATGCAAAATGAGCAGAAGGCTGAAAGTTTGTTAAAACAAATTATCGCCAAAAAAGAAAATATACTGAGTAATTTTGAACTTGCTCAGGGGAAATATGAAGCAGTAAAGAATAAAGAACCTGAGAGAGAAGATGCAAAAAAACTTGTTCAAAGATTAGAAGAGTTACAATCAATTATTGCATCGTTAGCTGAGAAACAGTTGAATTTACAAAATGCAGAAATTCAAATAGGAAAATTAAAAGAAAGTATGCAAAACTTTGATCGACAATTAGAAGAGCATACAAATCAAAAACAGCTAATGTCTAGTGAATTACAGCAATTAGAGCGAGCGCTTGAACAATATGTAGCTAAAGTAGAAGAACTAACGAATATGCGAGAAGATGCAAAAGTTTTAAAGCAAGCATATGATGTATGGCAAGAAAAACAAAAATTCGAAAAAGAAAAAGAAACTGCATTTACTAAGATGCAAGAGGCAGTTCGTGCATATGAGAATATGGAACGTCGCTGGTTAAGTGAACAAGCTGGTATATTGGCTCTTCATCTACATGATGGCGAATCTTGTCCAGTATGTGGTAGTACGAACCATCCGAAAAAAGCTACAGAGCAAAGTGATGCGATCGATGAAAAAGAGTTAAATGATTTAAGAGACAAGAAGAATCTTGCTGAAAAATTACATGTTCAGTTAGATGAGAAATGGAATTTCTATCACCTTCAATATGAACAGATAATAGTAGAGGTTAAGAAGCGAGGCTATCGCTCAGAGAAATTAGATGAAACATATAGTGCACTTGTTCACAAGGGAAAACAATTAGCAACTGAAGTGAATACGTTAAAGGCAAGTGAAGAAACGCGTAAGCAAACAGCTGTGAAAATAAAAAGCGTAGAAGAAAAAGTAGATGCACTTCAGAAACAAAAACGTGAGGTAGAAACAGAGCAGCACCGTATCGAAATGGATTGTATGCAGCTTCGTACGTCATATGAACATGATAAGAAAAACATTCCTGAAAACTTACAGACAGTCCAAGCTTGGAAAGTTCAATTTGATCAAGCTATGCATGAACTCAGATTAATGGAGGACGAATGGAAAAAAGTGCAGGAAGCGTATCAACATTGGCAAAACGAAAATATACGTATTCAAGCAGAACAGGAAGGTGCTATTAATCAATTTGAAAGTGCGAAATTGAAGAAAGAAGAGACTTTCACGCGCTTTATGAAAGAACTTGAGCAGAGCGGATTTACAAATCAATCTACGTATAAAGAAGCTAAATTAAGTGATGCTGAGATGGAATTAATACAAAAAGAAATTCAAAGCTATTACTCATCTCTTGAAGTACTTGCGAAACAAATTGAAGAGTTACATGCTGAAGTAAAAGATAAAGAGTATATGGATATTACAGTGTTAGGTGAACACATACAAGAACTAGAAATTAATCTTGATATCATTAAAGAAAAACGTCAACGTGCGCAAAATGCGGTAACATATATTTCTGATTTACATGAAAATATTAAACGTATTGATGAGCAAATTCATGAGGAAGAAAAAGCTTTCCAAGAACTTATTGATTTATATGAAGTAATGAAAGGTGATAACGAAAGTCGTATATCATTTGAACGTTACATCTTAATAGAGTATTTAGAACAAATTGTTCAAATTGCAAACGAACGATTACGTAAATTATCAAATGGACAATTTTATTTAAAACGAAGTGAACGAGTAGAAAAGAGAAATCGTCAAAGTGGATTAGGCTTAGATGTATATGACGCTTATACGGGCCAAACACGCGATGTAAAAACATTATCTGGCGGCGAGAAATTTAATGCATCACTTTGTTTAGCGCTTGGAATGGCAGATGTCATTCAAGCATATGAAGGTGGTATCTCCATCGAAACGATGTTTATCGATGAAGGTTTTGGTTCATTAGATGAGGAATCATTAACAAAAGCAGTTGACGCCTTAATTGACTTACAAAAATCAGGCCGATTTATCGGTGTTATTTCGCACGTTCAAGAGCTGAAAAACGCAATGCCAGCTGTATTAGAAGTAACAAAGCAGAAGGATGGATGTAGTGAGACTAGGTTTGTGGTGAAGTAAGTTCAATTGTAATTTATATTGTTTGCGATTTTTTAGTATAGAACTTATGATACAATAAATGCCGCCTCTTTATAGAGGCGGCATTTATTTGTTATTCAGAATTAGATAATTCACCTATGATTTATCTGTAGAAGGCGGAGTATTCTCCAAACGATTATAAGCTTTAAAAGCTGAAATCGCTGATATAACACCACCTACTAAAAATAAAGCTGATCCACTGACTAATATGATACGACTGACATACGTTTCGCGCGCCTCTTCAACTTCTTCTTGTAACATTGTAGGCATTTGAGTTCCCCCTAAACAACATTTATTTTGTAAATAGTATATACAAACGCCTAAAATATGTTAAAATCACTGGATAGTGTTAGGAGGGAGTATGTAGTTAGAGGTGAATTGTTTGAAAAATCTTCACTATAAATTTATGCTAACTTCACATAGAGCACATATTAACATTGTATTATGTATATGTACCAAAT
>NZ_QNUD01000021.1:0-96853 GCF_008042405.1 Bacillus sp. SH7-1 | reverse complement strand
TGTTATCTAGTTTTGAAGGAATATATGTTTTTCTTCTTGACATTTCGAAAGAAATGTTTAAAATGATAAAAGTCTGGTAATGATGGCAGAGAGGTCACACCCGTTCCCATACCGAACACGGAAGTTAAGCTCTCTAGCGCCGATGGTAGTTGGGACCTTGTCCCTGTGAGAGTAGGACGTTGCCAGGCTAATATTATTCCGCAGTAGCTCAGTGGTAGAGCTATCGGCTGTTAACCGATCGGTCGTAGGTTCGAGTCCTACCTGCGGAGCCATTATGCTTCCATAGCTCAGCTGGTAGAGCACTTCCATGGTAAGGAAGAGGTCACCGGTTCAAGCCCGGTTGGAAGCTTGGGAAGAGTTTTAAAAAATTTTGGCCCGTTGGTCAAGTGGTTAAGACACCGCCCTTTCACGGCGGTAACACGGGTTCGAATCCCGTACGGGTCACCACTTTTGGAGGATTAGCTCAGCTGGGAGAGCACCTGCCTTACAAGCAGGGGGTCGGCGGTTCGATCCCGTCATCCTCCACCATATATATTTTAAATGTCGGAGGGGTAGCGAAGTGGCTAAACGCGGCGGACTGTAAATCCGCTCCTTCGGGTTCGGCAGTTCGAATCTGCCCCCCTCCACCATTTTCTTTAAAATAACCTGAGAGGGTTTATTTTTTTGAAAAGATAACCATACTAGTAAATATTAATGGGCTATAGCCAAGCGGTAAGGCAACGGACTTTGACTCCGTCATGCGCTGGTTCGAATCCAGCTAGCCCAGCCATTTACGAGCCATTAGCTCAGTTGGTAGAGCATCTGACTTTTAATCAGAGGGTCGAAGGTTCGAGTCCTTCATGGCTCATCATTTTTGCGGAAGTAGTTCAGTGGTAGAATACAACCTTGATAAGCGTGAGGTCGATGGTTCGAGTCCATTTAGGCCCACCATACAACTTGGGGCCTTAGCTCAGCTGGGAGAGCGCCTGCCTTGCACGCAGGAGGTCAGCGGTTCGATCCCGCTAGGCTCCACCAAAAAGCTTAAATCAAATGAGTATGTTTTTTTGTGAATGAAATAGACAACTTTCATATTTTTCATTTAAAATGGAGAAAACGTGAAAATAAAGGATGGGGATAATTGTGAAAGTTGTTATTGCATCTGATTCATATAAAGAAAGCTTAAAAGCTATAGAAGTATGTGAGGCTATTGAAAGAGGTTTTGGAGCAATTTTTCCTAAAGCAGAGTATGTAAAAATACCAATTGGAGATGGAGGTGAAGGAACGGTTGATTCACTTGTCGATGCCATAGGGGGGAGGATTACATCACTTCATGTGACAGGACCGCTTAGAGAACGTGTACAAGCCTTTTACGGTATGTCTAAAGATAAAAAGACAGCGTTTATTGAAATGGCAGCAGCATCAGGGTTACAACATGTTCCGGTTAAAAAGCGAAATCCACTTGTTACAACGACGAAAGGAACAGGAGAACTTATACTACATGCGCTAGATGAAGGAGCTGAGCACATTATTTTAGGACTTGGAGGAAGTGCTACAAATGATGGGGGAGCAGGTATGTTGTCAGCTTTAGGAGTTAGGTTTATAAATGGAAAAGGGGAAGTAATAGATCCATCTGGAGGAACGTTACATTCGATTGTCACTATTGATTTTTCGCGAATGGACTCACGCTTAGCGCATATAAAGATAGAAGCAGCATGTGATGTAGATAATCCGTTAGTTGGAATAAGGGGAGCATCTCTCGTATTTGGACGGCAAAAGGGTGCGGATGCAGAGATGATGAAAGAGCTGGATGAGAATTTAAAGCATTATGCGTATATCCTTAAACAATACTTATCTTGCGACGTATCTAAAATACCTGGTGCAGGAGCTGCAGGAGGAATGGGAGCAGCTGTTATGGCAGTGTTAAAGGGAAACTTGCGGAGAGGAATTGAAATTGTATTAGATTATACAAAATTTGATAAGCATATAGAAGGTGCAGATTTAATTATAACTGGTGAAGGTAGAATAGATGAACAAACAGCATATGGAAAGGCTCCTGTAGGTATTGCGGAGCGTGCAAAGCGTTTTCACATTCCTGTCATTGCTATTGGAGGGTCTGTATCTCCGGATTACACCGCTGTTCATGAAAAAGGGATTGATGCAGTATTTAGTATTACATCGAGCCCGATGACATTAGAAGAGGCATATAAAGTAGCAGCAGAGAATATCGAAATGACAGCAAAGAATATTGCTGCAGTGTGGAAAATAGCATCAGCAAAACACTCCTAAATGTAGAAGTGTTTTTTTTATTATTATCTAATAATAATGATGGTAGTTGTTTAATTAAGTTAACTTTATACATAGAATAGTCTTAACATTTGGGTTTCAAAGCGGATATAAGTGAATAATTTGTATATCCATACAGAAAAATGTCGAGTTGAGTCAGACTATATAAAAGATTTAAAATATTTAGTGAAGGCACAAAAGGGGGATACTATCTATGAAAAAAGAAATCTCAGTTATTGGAGTTCCAATGGATTTAGGACAGATGCGTCGTGGAGTTGATATGGGGCCGAGCGCAATCCGTTATGCAGGCGTAGTTGAAAGAATTCAAGAAATCGGATATGACGTTAAAGATATGGGAGATATATGTATAGAGAGAGAAAAAGAAGTAGATGTAAATACAAGCTTAAGAAACCTTACACAAGTTGCAACTGTATGTAACGAATTAGCAAGTAAGGTGGATCATATTATAGAAGAAGGTCGTTTTCCACTTGTATTAGGTGGTGACCATAGTATCGCTATCGGTACATTAGCTGGTGTTGCGAAACATTATAAAAATTTAGGTGTTATTTGGTATGATGCACATGGTGACTTAAATACAGAAGAAACTTCACCATCTGGAAATATTCACGGTATGTCACTTGCAGCAAGTTTAGGGTATGGACATTCTTCACTTGTAGATTTATACGGGGCATATCCAAAGGTGAAAAAAGAGAATGTTGTAATTATCGGTGCACGTGCATTAGACGAAGGAGAAAAAGACTTTATCCGCAATGAAGGTATTAAAGTATTCTCAATGCACGAGATTGATCGTATGGGTATGACGGCTGTTATGGAAGAAACAATCGCGTATTTATCTCATACTGATGGTGTCCATTTATCATTAGATTTAGATGGTCTTGATCCTCATGATGCACCAGGAGTTGGAACGCCTGTAATCGGTGGTCTATCTTATCGTGAAAGCCATTTAGCAATGGAAATGTTAGCGGAATCTGATATTGTTACATCTGCTGAGTTTGTTGAGGTAAATACGATTTTAGATGAGCGAAATAGAACGGCAACAACAGCGGTTGCTTTAATGGGTTCTTTATTCGGTGAAAAACTAAAATAAATGTAAGAAAAGCAACTGAGAAGTTGCTTTTTTTATTTGAAAATAGGCGTATAATAATGATTTATATTATACTGTACTGTACGATAAGAATGTTTGACATCTTACCAATTTAGACCAAAGGGGGTTGTTTGTAATTGTTGTTTGTTTCATGTATGGTATAATTAACTAGTTGTTGGAAATACATACAGATAGAGCATAAAAACAATATTTCAATATATGGATAGAATTGCTCGTAAGTAGGAGGAAGGGTTAGCATGCCTTTTGAAGATACGACCATTTTGAAATATCTTAGTACGGTATTAGATATTGCCGTTGTATGGTTTATTATATATAAGCTAATTCTCATAATCCGAGGGACGAAAGCTGTTCAACTTTTAAAAGGGATTACAGTTATTATTGTCGTTCGGATGATCAGTATTTTCCTTGAATTGCATACGCTATATTGGCTAACTGAGCAAGTATTAACGTGGGGATTTTTAGCCGTGATTATTATTTTCCAGCCAGAATTACGAAGAGCGCTTGAGCAGCTAGGACGCGGGAGCCTGTTTTCGCGTGTTGGGAATCAAGAGGATGATGAACCTGAAATCGTTGCAACAGCGATAGCGAAAGCAACGGAATATATGGGGAAACGTAGAATAGGTGCATTAATTACTTTGTCAAAAGAGACCGGTATGGGTGATTATGTGGAAACGGGTATTCCGCTAAATGCAAACGTATCATCGGAATTACTCATTAATATTTTCATTCCTAATACACCTCTTCACGATGGAGCAGTAATTATGCAAGGAAGTACCATTAAAGCAGCAGCATGTTATCTGCCGTTATCGGAAAGTCCATTTATCTCTAAGGAGTTAGGAACTAGGCATCGCGCTGCAATGGGAGTTAGTGAAGTTACGGATAGTATTACAGTAGTTGTGTCGGAAGAAACAGGCCAAATTTCTTTAACGAAAAATGGTAAGTTGCATCGTGATTTGAAGACAGAACAGCTGAAAGATATGTTGTTAGCTGAGTTTAGTGCGAACGAAAAAACGACTTCTTCGTCTTTATGGAATTGGAGGAGAAAGCGTCATGGATAAGTTAATGGAGAATCATTGGTTTTTAAAAGGAATCTCATTACTATTGGCGTGTATGCTTTTTATGTCAGCGACTTTAACTGAAAAAAATACGACATCAGGGATACTACCTTTTGCAAATGATGCGAAAGAAACATTAACTAATTATGATATTAACCTTAAGTATGATGAAGAGAAATATATTGTAAGTGGTATTCCGGCAGAGGGCGTTAAGGTAAAGTTAGAGGGCCCAAAAGCAGCAGTTGCTACAGCAAAAGCAAAAAAACAATTTGATATACCAGTTGATTTGAGAGATAGCGAAACAGGAACTTATGAAGTTTCTTTGAAAACGAACGGGCTTCCAGATGATGTGAAAGGAACAGTTCAGCCATCGACAATTAAAATTACTCTTCATGAAAAAGCGAGAAAATATGTTCATGTAGACTTAAAATTATCAAATGAGGATCAGATGCCAGCAGGTTCTACCCTCGAAAAATCAAACATTAAACCTGATACTGTTGAGGTAGTTGGGACGAA
Source organism: Bacillus sp. SH7-1 (assembly GCF_008042405.1). Lineage (NCBI taxonomy): Bacteria > Bacillati > Bacillota > Bacilli > Caryophanales > Bacillaceae > Bacillus > Bacillus sp. SH7-1. The sequence continues at coordinate 91,894 of NZ_QNUD01000021.1, read as the reverse complement.
AGAAGAAATTGAAAGTATTTCATCTGCTAAAGCGTATATTGATTTAAAAGGTGTTAATAAAACTGTTACGAAAACAGCCGAAGTTACATTATACAATAAAGAAGGAAAACGTTTAAATGTAAGAACAAGTCCATCTAAAATTAATGTAACGTTGAATGTGACGACGCAAGCAACGGCCAATAATACTGAAAAAACTGTTCCTGTAACGTATACGAAAAAGGGGAGTTTACCAGAAGGATTGGCCGTTACAAATATTAGCGTTGAGCCGAGAGAAGTAACGATAGCAGGTCCAAAAGATGTATTGGATAATATACAATCGATAGAGGGGGTCGAAGTAGATCTTAGTCAATTGACAGAGTCTACAACATTCGATACCTCTGTTTTATTGCCAAAGGGTGTAACAAGTGCAAAGCCGAATCAAGTGAAGGTTTCAGTAGGCGTGCAAAAAACAAAACAAACGAAAACAAGAACGATTGATGGTATATCAATTCAAAAAAATGGACTTTCTAAAGATGTTACGGCCCAGCTACTTTCGCCGCAAGATGGGAAGATAAGCGTTGATATTTCAGGAGAAACAAGTATAGTAGATAAAATAACAGCAGCTCAAATAACAGCAGCGATTAATCTGCAAAATGTATCTCCAGGGACGAAGGATGTTTCTATTCAAGTGAGCGGTCCTGGTAATATTTCAATAGAGCCAAAACAAAAAAGTGCTAAAGTCACAATTGTGAAGAAAGAAAATCCAGATAAAGAAGTACAGGGTAACGGTGAAAAACCAGATTCAAATAATAATCAAGATAATCAAACTGAAAAACCAAAAAATCCTGAACCTGAACCTGAGCCTAAACCTGATCCGGAAAAGGAAAAGGAAAAGGAACAGGAACAAAATAAAGAAAAAGAAACTAGTCAAGAGCCAACAGTAGATAATCAAAAAGAGCCAGAAAAAGGAGCGAATCATAATGGGTAAATATTTTGGTACAGATGGAGTACGTGGGGTTGCGAACCAGGAGTTAACGCCTGAATTAGCGTTCAAAATTGGACGTTTCGGTGGTTATGTATTAACAAAAGATACAGATCGTCCAAAAGTAATTATCGGTCGTGATACACGTATATCAGGACATATGCTAGAAGGAGCTTTAGTAGCAGGTCTATTATCAACTGGAGCAGAAGTAATGCGCCTTGGTGTTATTTCTACACCAGGTGTTGCTTACTTAACAAAAGCGTTAGATGCACAAGCGGGTGTTATGATTTCTGCATCTCATAATCCAGTACAGGATAACGGAATTAAATTCTTTGGTTCAGACGGTTTTAAATTAACGGATGAGCAGGAAGCAGAAATCGAAGCTTTATTAGACAAAGAAGTTGATGAATTGCCACGTCCAACAGGTACTAATCTTGGACAAGTGAGTGATTATTTTGAAGGTGGACAAAAATATTTACAATACATTAAACAAACTGTAGAGGAAGATTTCTCTGGTTTACATATCGCCTTAGATTGTGCGCATGGTGCTACGTCTTCTTTAGCTCCATATTTATTTGCTGATTTAGAAGCTGATATTTCAACAATGGGTACTTCACCAAACGGTATGAACATTAATGATGGAGTAGGCTCTACACATCCAGAAGTATTAGCTAAATTAGTAAAAGAAAAAGGTGCTGATATCGGTCTTGCTTTTGATGGTGATGGTGACCGTTTAATCGCTGTAGATGAAAAAGGAAACATCGTTGATGGCGATCAAATTATGTTTATTTGTGCAAAGTACATGAAAGAAACTGGTCAACTAAAGCACAATACAGTTGTTTCAACAGTTATGAGTAACTTAGGTTTCTATAAAGCGCTTGAAGCTAACGGTATTACAAGTGATAAAACAGCAGTTGGTGATCGCTACGTAATGGAAGAAATGAAGCGTGGTGGATATAACCTGGGAGGAGAACAATCAGGTCACATTATCTTACTTGATTACATTACAACTGGTGATGGAATGTTAAGTGCACTTCAACTTGTAAACATCATGAAAATGACGAAAAAACCATTATCTGAGCTTGCAGGAGAAATGACAAAATTCCCGCAATTACTAGTAAACGTTCGTGTAACAGATAAAAAACTAGCACTAGAAAACGAAAAAATTAAAGAAATTATTCGTGTTGTAGAAGAAGAAATGAATGGTGATGGCCGCATTCTCGTTCGTCCATCTGGAACAGAGCCACTTATTCGTGTAATGGCAGAAGCACCAACACAAGAAGTTTGTGACGCATATGTACATCGCATTGTAGAAGTTGTGAAAGCGGAAGTTGGCGCTGAATAATTTGATAAATTTATTGAAAAAGGAGCACAAGAAGTGCTCCTTTTTCATATGTTTTATAGACGATGAAAAAAATTTCATTGACGGTTTATCCATGTTTGTTATAAGATGGTCTTGTTCTTTTTCTCAAAGGAAATATTGTAAATTATAGAAGCGCCAGAACTACAAGTAGTGTAGTTGACGAGGTGGGGTTTATCGAGATTTCGGCGGATGACTCCCGGTTGTTCATCACAACCGCAAGCTTTTACTTAAATCATTAAGGTGACTTAGTGGACAAAGGTGAAAGTGTGATGAGAGAAAAGGAACGGATGAAAACTAGCTGTATAAGTATATACGGACTTAAACCCAATCGAGAGGAAGGTGAAAGCCGTTACAAGCTTACAGGGCTAGCAATATGTAATCCGTTTTTTAGTATAAATAAAAATGGTATCGGACTATGTCGTTACATGTTCGCAGAGCAGTGTAAGCATTTGTAACGGCGACTAAACATGTGTGGAATCGTAGGATTTATTGGAGAGCAAGATGCAAAGGAAATTTTATTAAAAGGTTTAGAAAAGCTAGAATATCGTGGATATGATTCAGCAGGTATTGCAGTACAAGCAGAGAACGGTGTTGTTGTATACAAAGAAAAAGGCCGTATTGCAAAACTTCGTGAAATCGTAGACGAGAACGTAGCAGCAAGCGTAGGTATCGGACACACACGCTGGGCTACACACGGTGTTCCAAGTAAAGTAAACGCGCATCCGCATCAAAGTACATCAAAACGCTTTACACTAGTTCATAACGGTGTAATTGAAAACTATGAGTTAGTGAAAAAGGAATATTTACAAGATGTAACGTTCGTAAGTGAAACTGATACAGAGGTTATCGTGCAGCTTATGGAACAACAAGTGAGCACAGGATTAAGTGTAGAAGAAGCGTTCCGTAATGCGCTATCTCTTTTACATGGCTCTTATGCAATCGGACTACTTGATGCTGAAAATCCAAACATGATTTATGTTGCTAAAAACAAAAGCCCGCTATTAGTAGGTGTTGGTGACAACTTTAATGTTGTGGCGAGCGACGCTATGGCGATGTTACAAGTTACAGATCAATTTATTGAATTAATGGATAAAGAAATCGTAATCGTAACGAAAGAAAGTATTACAATTAAAAACTTACAAGGTGAAACGATTGAACGTGCACCGTTTACAGCGGAATTAGACGCAAGTGATATTGAAAAAGGAACATACCCTCATTTCATGCTTAAAGAAATCGATGAGCAACCACTTGTAATCCGTAATATAATTCAAAAGTATCAAGATGAAAATGGCGAGATTGAATTAGATCAAGACATCCGCAATGCGATTTTAGATAGTGATCGTATTTACATCATTGCATGTGGAACAAGTTATCATGCAGGTCTTGTTGGAAAACAATTTATCGAGAAGTTTGCAAAAATGCCAGTTGAAGTACACGTAGCAAGCGAATTCTCTTACAACATGCCACTATTAACAGAAAGACCATTCTTCATTTACATTTCACAAAGTGGTGAAACAGCTGATAGTCGTGCAGTACTTGTGCAAACAAATGAAATGGGTCATAAAGCATTAACGATTACAAACGTACCTGGTTCTACGCTTTCTCGTGAAGCTGATTATACACTTCCGTTATACGCAGGACCAGAAATCGCAGTTGCATCAACGAAAGCTTACACAGCCCAACTTGCAGTACTTTCAATTTTAGCTGCGGACATTGCTAAAGCAAAAGGTGAAGTTCTTGATTTTGATTTAACACACGAATTAGGACTTGTAGCAAATGCAATGATAGAACTTTGTGATCAAAAAGAAGAAATGGATGCATTAGCAAAACAATTTTTAGCAACAACTCGTAACTGTTTCTTCATCGGACGTAGCGTAGACTTCTACGTAGGATTAGAAGGCGCGTTAAAACTAAAAGAAATTTCTTACATCCAAGCAGAAGGATTTGCTGGAGGAGAGTTAAAACACGGTACAATCGCTTTAATCGAAAATGGTACACCAGTTATCGCACTTGCTACACAAGAGCACGTAAACCTTGGAATTCGTGGTAACGTGAAAGAAGTAGTAGCACGCGGAGCTAACCCATGTATCATCTCAATGAAAGGCTTAGAAATGGAAGGTGACAGCTTCGTACTACCAGCTGTACACGAAGCACTAGCACCGCTAGTAGCAGTTATTCCATTCCAACTTATCTCATACTACGCAGCACTTCACCGCGAGTGTGACGTTGATAAGCCACGTAATTTAGCTAAATCTGTTACTGTTGAGTAGGAGATTGGTAGGTTAATAAATATAGTTGTAGCTTTAAAATAAATTTACGAATTTGTACCCCTTTAGATATTTTATCTAAAGGGGTATTTTTGTGTGGAAAAAGAATATCTGAAATTGGTAAGTGGATAGAACCCTATAGATTTAAAGGTTTACTTTATCGAATTTACTTTGATTTACCTGAATTTTCTATTATCATTTTAAGTATCCGTGAACAATTTCCTTTATTACGACAAGAAGAGACGGTAGATTCATGGACATTACAAGGGGGCTTATTATATGAAAGTGAAAGCAAAAACATATTTAAGTATAGAAGAGATTATTTCATTACCGGCCGTATCAAATGCAAACATAAGTGATGATGGAAAAAACGTAGCATTTGTAAAAAAGTCAGTTAACTGGAAAGATAATACGTATAGAAATCATGTATGGATATATGAAACAGATAAAGAGAAGAGTTATCCACTAACAAATGGGGATATAGATAGTACACATCCATTATGGTCTCCAGATTCTAAGACTATTGCATACCTTAGCCCAGGCGGTGACGGAGCTAATACAAATCAGATCTTTGTTAAGTCAATAGACGATGGTAGTGAGGTTCAAATTACGGATGAGAAGGAAGGAGTTAATACATTCAAATGGGGGCCTACTGGTAAAGGGATTTATTATATTACACAGTCAAAAGAATGTGAGGAAATAAAGAAACGTAAGGAGCTATATGGAGATTTTCAACATGTAGGTAAGGAACATCAGAATAATTGTTTATGCTACATTGAAATAGAAAGAGTGATACAAAATGATATAGAAGAACGAGAGATTAACGGTGTGTATCAATTAACTGATGGAAAGGATTTTTATATAAATAACTTTGATATTTCAAATGATGGGACAAAGGTTGTATGTATGGCTACACCAAGCCTAAACGATCATATGAATGGTGATCTATATATATTAGATGTTGAAGCTGAGGAACTGCAAAAGATGAATGTAGATAAGTTGTTGGGCGGGAGCGTTTGCTTTTCTCCTGAGGGCAGCAAAATATGTTACTCAGCAAGCATAAGAGAGAAGGATTACTATAGAAATCATATACAAGATAATACATTAGAGATATATGATATGAATACGGGAGAGGTAATTCAACCTTTAATAAATTTTGATAGTACGGTTATGCCATTACAGTGGACAGCTAAAGGGATTTTAATTAGATGGCAGGATAAAACGAATTATCGTATTGGATTACTAGCTGAAGAGGGCACTGTGAAAACATTAAGCGAAAAAATAGATGGCTTTATAATGGATGTCTCTATAACAAGAGAAGGAAATCATATAACCTATAGTAAGGCTATAACAAATGAAACCTTTGAAATTTATTTAGACGACAAAAAAATAACGAATGAAAATAGCTTTTTCGAAGGAAGGCTTAAAAGTAACAGAGAAGTCATCTCATGGCAAAGTAGTGATGGTCTTGAAATAGAGGGTGTTCTATCAACACCAGTAGAGTTTGAAACAAATAAAAAATATCCCTTATTAGTAGTAATCCATGGTGGTCCAGCTTGGGCATCCTTTCCGATATTTTCAGACTGTTTCAATGAGAAATATCCGATTGAACAGTTTATCGAAAAAGGCTTTATCGTTTTAGAACCAAACTATAGAGGAAGTTCTGGTTATGGTAATGAATTTTTAAAAGCAATTTATAGAAAACAAGGAATTGCTGATTATGATGATATTATATCTGGAGTGGATGAACTAGTTGAAAAAGGGATGGTAGATAAAGAGAGAGTAGGAGTTATGGGATGGAGCAACGGGGGATATATATCAGCTTTCTGTTCTACGTTTAGTAATAGATTTAAAGCTATTTCAGTTGGGGGCGGAATTACGAACTGGAGTACTCATTATGTAAATACAGATATTCCTTACTTTATTAGAATGCATTTAGGAAATACTCCATGGAATGATCCAGAGATATATAAGAAAACATCACCAATGACATATATTAAATCAGCCTGTACGCCTACCTTAATCCAACATGGCGAAAAGGATGCAAGAATACCAATTACAAATGCATATGAATTACATCAAGGGTTAAAGGATGTGGAAGTTGATACAGAGTTAATTATATTTAAAGGAATGGCATATAGTCCTAATCAGCCGGGAATGAATGTAGCTATTATGAAACAGAATTTGAGCTGGTTTTCACACTATATTCTTGGGGAAAGTATGAAAAATTTTAGTACTATATAATGGATATCGGCATAGGTATTTTCGTTGTGCAACCGAGTTAGATTGTTGTAAACTGCGTTTAAATCATTATTGGGAAGATTTAAATGATTATAAGATTTGGAGTAAATAAGAAAGAGCCTATAATCAGGCTCTTTTTCTTATTTATATTTTAAAAGTAAACTGTTACTACGCAGTTTTACTTAATTTATATGTTTCATGGTTGTTTTTACGGAAAAGTTTAGGGAAAACATAGCCATCTAATCCAATACGTCCGGCATTATGACCTGCAACTAAAATGAACATAGTTAAAATAAGCAGGTTTGGATTTACACTAACAGTTCCGCTTAATAAAAATGAAAGGTTCATTATGATTCCGAAAAATGCAGCTGTTTTTGTTAATCCGCCTAAAATCAAACCTAGACCTACTAAAATTTCTCCCCATTGAACTAAAAAGCTAAATAGGTCTGCGTTTGGAAGAACAAAATGTTGAAGAAAATCTGCCCACCAACTTTGTACTGCAGGGTGGTCACCTGATGCCTGAGCGATAGCACCCTTTAGAAAACCACTTGCGTCAAAAGATTGTCCGAAAACTTTACCTATCCCAGCAGTGAGCCATGCATATCCTATGTAAAGCCGTAAAAGTAATAATATGAAAGTAGCACGTTTATCAGTTCTTAAAAAATTGATAACCATTGAAATCCCTCCAATATTGTATTTACAGGTTTATTATATATCCATTGTGAGAAGATTCACAATGGATATAATGTGAACAAAAATAGTGTTTTTATAAAAATAAAGAAGGCATATAACAATCATATGTTATATACCTTCTTTATTATATATTTAGTAATTTATTTAGGTAATGTAAATTTAGCTTTTTTACCTTGTGAAATATCTTTAGCTTCTTTATTTCTCATAGGACCTAACTCAATCTCAAAGCTTTTGTCTTTCCAAATCTTTTCATACTGCTCTTGATCTAAAATAAATACTTGTAGTAACTCTCCAGATGTTCCTGTTTTAACTGCAGCGTTATAGTCGTAATTTAGTAGCATACCTTCATTAATCGTATATTGTGTACCATCATTCACTCTTAATGTAGAGCTTATAGGAGATAGTGAAACATCTTGAGTATCTTTGTTATCAAGCTTGAATTTCACCGTTAATAGAACAATACCATTTTTGAAATTTGCAAAGCGTGGTGCTTCAACTGAATTTGGTGTGAATTGAGTAAATTGGTATCCGTCTAATGTAACATTAACAGCACCTAATTCTTGGCTGTTATTAATACTTGATTTCTCTTTTAACATTTTTTTATCGCCCATGTTATTAGCTGTAGCTTTATCTTGGTAGAAAGTTTTATCTGTTGCAACCTTTTCAGCACCTTGCGTATTTAAACTTAATGAAAAGCTTCCAGGGCTTCCGATTGGAGCATCGAATTTTCCTTTATTAGCTTGTGCAGTTGGGACTGTGACTGAGACTGTTGAGAGACTTGAAATTTTCGCTAGATCATCTTTTCCGAATGGATACGCGATATAACCAGAAATAGTTTCTCCTGCTTTTACTAAGTAATCATTCGTTGGAGCAAGCTTAGTTGGTAGCTGATCTTCTTTTGGAATTAAGTCTTTATAGTTACTATATACTTTCTGAGCACCAGTAAATGACATGTCCAATGCTGGCATATAATAGATATCTTTAGCTGAACTATTTTTTACGCTATAGTTCACAAGAATAACTCCGCCCTCTGTTTGACGGTTAAATGGAATGTTAAAGTCCGTATGGAATCCATTTAATTCAACTAATGTATAACTGTTCATTGATACTGAAACATCTTCAGCTTTATAGACTTGTGGTTCCTTATTTTCAAAAAGAGCTTTTGTTTTCCCGCCTGTTTCTTTTTCCATGTAGGAAATCAGTTTAGAATAATCGCTGGAGCTAGTAGCGGTATTTTCCGTCTTTTTATCTTCAGTTTTCTTGTCTTCGGATTTTTTTTCTTCAGGTTTATTTTCTTTCGTTGTATCCGTTTTTTCTGTCTTATTTTCTTTTTGTTCTTTATTTGCCGTATCGCTTTGACCACATCCAGTTATTACGAAAGCTGCTACGATTACTGCAGAAAATAAAGAAAGTATTTTTTTTGACATGTGTTTTTCCCCCTATTTGTTTAAAACTAAATTCTCACATTAGCCCCACGTTTTATTATAAGAAGGCTAGTCAATATTTACCAGCATTTTTTCTAATTATTTCCATTATTTAAATATTATAATATAATAAAATTGATAGAAGTTTGGAATGGAATAGTGATTTTTATTTTTAAATCATTTGAAATATTACATCATATTGGTATGATAGAAATAGAGGTATATGGAAAGGAGACAAGGACTCAATATGTGGATGAACTTGTAATGGTTAGAAATTAGATAGATGCATTTTTCTCTCATCAGTGAGGGGTTATTTAGCTATCTGTAAATCATTCAAGGACTGCATATTTGGCTTGTACACCCCCTTTGTAAGGATAGATACGTATGAGGGGAAATTTATATCTCTTATATAAAATATGCATCCTTTAAAATTGGAGGAGTATATGATGAATCAATTAAAAAATAAAGTAGCAGTTGTTACAGGTGTAAGTCGTTTAGATGGTATAGGCGCAGCGATTTGTAAAGAATTAGCTGAAGCAGGATACGATATATTTTTTACATATTGGACAGCTTATGATAAAGAGATGCCTTGGGTCGTTGATCAAAGTGAACAAATACAATTAAAAGAAGCTTTGCTAAAAAACGGTGTGAAAGTATCGAGTATGGAGTTAGATTTAACTCAGAATGATGCACCGAAAGAGCTTATAAATAAAGTTACTGAACAACTAGGATACCCTCATATATTAATTAACAATGCAGCGTACTCTACGAATAATGATTTCTCTAATTTGACTGCTGAAGATCTGGATAAGCACTACATGGTCAATGTTCGTGCGACTACATTGTTAAGTAGTCAATTTGCCCGAGGATTTGATAAGAAATCTGGTAGTAGAATTGTAAATATGACTTCGGGGCAATTTCAAGGACCTATGGTTGGAGAACTGGCGTATGCAACAACGAAGGGAGCTATTGATGCTCTTACTAGTTCGTTGTCAGCCGAGGTAGCTCATTTAGGAATAACAGTGAATGCAATTAACCCAGGTCCAACCGATACAGGCTGGATGACTGAAGAGGTAAAGCAAGGATTAAAGCCAATGTTTCCTTTTGGAAGAATTGGTGAACCGAAGGATGCAGCAAGACTCATTAAGTTTTTAGTAAGTGAAGAAGCAGAGTGGATTACGGGACAAGTTATTCATTCAGAAGGTGGATTCAAAAGATAAAAAGAAGGTATCTCATTTTGGTGAGATACCTTCTTTTTTAATCTTTCTTCAATCTTCGTGCGACACCATTTCCTAAAGACTGTAGTCCTTGAACGAGGATAATTAAAATGAACACGGTCGCATACATTACTTCAGGTTCATAGCGTAAATGTCCGAAGCGATATGCTAAGTCCCCTAGCCCGCCAGCACCTACAAGACCAGCCATTGCTGTTGCGCCAATTAAGCCAATCGTTGCAATTGTTAATCCAAGTACAAGGGAGGGACGCGCTTCTTTCACCATGACGTGCCAAATGATTTTTATAGTAGAGACTCCCATTGCTTGATATGCTTCAATAACACCACGGTCTACTTCTAATAAAGCCGTTTCCATTAAACGTGCAATATAAGGAGCTGTAAATACGACAAGTGGTACAATCACACCTTGCACACCAATAGAGGTCCCCATTAGAAACTTTGTAAAAGGTAAAATGAAGAATAATAGAATGATAAATGGAAGAGAACGAATGATATTAATAATTGTATTTAGAATAGGATAGATGATTTTATTTTCGCGCTGTCCACCAGGTCTCGTTAAAACAAGTGTGACGCCAAGTGGTAACGCAATAAGGATAGAAATTAACAGCGAAATAGATGTCATTTGAAATGTTTGAATGGTTGCTTCCCATATGACTTTACCCCATTCATCCAAAAAGGACTTGTTTCCCATAGTCAGCTCTACCTCCTTCTACGATGATTCCTTGCTCTTGTAAAAACGATAAAGCACGGTGAATTTCATTTTGTTCACCTTGCATATGAACGACAAGTTTCCCGTATGCCTCGTTTTTTAATTGCGTAATATTACCGGATAAAATATTCGGATATACTTGGAAACGTTTTGTGGCAACAGCTAAAGCAGGTTCTCCTGAAGTAGTACCAATAAATGAAAGGGTTACGATTTCCCCGGTGCTTTGTAGCTCTTTTTGTACCTCTTCTGGAATTTTCGCTGCAAAGGCACTATTTACAAATTTCTTTGTTGTTACATGTTGTGGGTTTGTGAAAATATCCTTCACAGTCCCGCTTTCGACTACAGCCCCTTGTTCCATAACAGCAACCTGGTCGCATATACGTTGGATAACGTTCATTTCATGTGTAATGAGTAAAATCGTAATTCCGATTTCTTCGTTGATTTTTAATAACAAATCAAGAATAGAATCAGTTGTTTCTGGATCTAAAGCACTCGTTGCTTCGTCGCTTAATAACACTTCTGGTTCATGTGATAGTGCACGTGCAATGGCAACACGTTGTTTCTGGCCACCAGAAAGTTCACTTGGATAGGCATCCTTTCGAGTAAAAAGATCGACAATACGTAAATACTTTTCTACTCTTTTTTCAATTTCTACTTTTGGAATGCCAGCAAGACGTAACGGTAATGCGATATTTTCATAAACGGTAACAGTTTTAAGTAAATTGAATCCTTGAAAAATCATCCCGATTTTTTGTCTCGCTTTTGCTAGTTCTTTTGTAGACAGTGTTGTTAAATCTTGCTCGTTTACAATGATATTTCCTGTTGTTGGTTTTTCTAATAAATTTACACATCGAATTAATGTACTTTTGCCAGCGCCGCTATATCCAATGATTCCAAATACTTCACCCTTTTTTACTTGAAGGGAAGTAGACTTAAGAGCTTCCACATTCCCTTTTTTTGTTGTAAATACTTTGGAGACATTGTTTAATTCAATCATTATCGTCAGCTCCTACCAAGACGGTAAAACAGAACCATCAAATTTTTTCTCGATAAATTCTTTTACTTCTTTAGACTGATAAGCCTTCTTTAATTTATTTACAACAGCATCATCTTTATTTTCAGTACGAACAACGACCCAGTTTACATATGGTGAATCTTTTCCTTCACGGAAGATAGAATCTTTCGCAGGGCTTAATTTTGCACCTAATGCAAAGTTTGTATTAATTGCAGCTGCTTTTACTTCACTTAGTTGTGTTGGTAATTGAGAAGCCTCTAATTCAACGATCTTTAAATTTTTTGGATTTTCAATTACATCTTTTGCAGTCGCTTTTTCTGTAGCCTTTGGATCCACTTTTAAAACACCTGCTTTTTCAAATAGTTTTAAAGCTCGAAGTTCATTCGTTGGATCATTTGGTACAGCAATTGCATCGCCATCTTTTAAGTCCTTTACATCCTTTAAGCTTTTTGAATATACGCCCATAGGGAATGTTACTGTTGAAAATACTTCGGTTAATTTCATATTACGTTCAGCTTTAAATACGTCTAAATATGATTTCGTTTGATAGCTATTTACATCAAGGCTTTTTTCATCGAGTGATACGTTCGGTGCTACATAATCATTAAATACTTTTATATCGATTTCGAGCCCGTCTTTCGCAGCCACTTCTTTTACCTTCTCAAAAATTTGTTCATGCGGTCCACCTGTTACACCGACAGTAATCTTTTTCTCATCTAACGCTTTTACTTCTTTATCTGAACCTCCGCTACATGCGCCTAATAATAATACAGCCCCACTTACAATGCTTAATAATACTTTCTTCATCTATAATTCCCCCTTAATATACGTTCCAAAATAAAAAGCACCTCTCAAAAATAAGAGAGGTGCCGAATAGACAAAATAGATTCCTCTCTTATCTTCCAAAACGAAAACTCGTTTTGCAGGAATTAGCACCTTAGCTTATACGTTATAAGCTCGGTTGCCGGGCATCATCGGGCCAGTCCCTCCGCCACTCTTGATAAGAGTATGTGTATGTAGTTTTTTAATATGGTACTAATAGTAAATCTTACAAAAAGAATTGTCAATGTTATTTTCTGAATATATTTTATTTTAAGGTAATAGAAACATTACCTTTCTTATGTCCCTGTTCCACATACATATGAGCTTCAGCAATTTCTTCTAATCGGTAGGTTCTATCAATAACAGGTTTTAAATGTTCTGTTTCAGTTAGTTCTTTTAGTAGAATCATATCCTCTTTACTTACCTTTGCTATCATTCCATTAACAGATACATATTTTCCATTGGGTGTTAATGTATTTGTGCAAAGGGATTTTTTATACTTCCCAACTGCATCAAATATAATATCGTAGCGCTCGCACCGCTTAGTAAAATCTTCTTTCGTATAATCAATTATTGTATCAGCTCCTAAAGATTGAACGAGTTCAAAATTTGAATTACTACAAACAGCCGTAACGGTCGCACCGAAATATTTAGCAAGTTGTACAGCAGCTGTTCCTACTGATCCTGAGGCACCATATATGAGCACTTGTTTCCCTTTTTTTATACGGCCCTTTCTTAGGAAATGTAATGCTGAAGTTCCGCCAAAAGGAATAACTGCCGCTTCTTCATACGTCACATTGGTAGGTTTTAATGTTATTAATCCACTTTCATGTACGCATGTGTACTCGGCATAACCACCGAGGTTTAGTTCTGTTAATGCAAAAATTGGATCACCTTTTTTAAATTGAGTTACATCTGTTCCTATTTCTTCGATTTCACCGGATAACTCTACGCCGAGTATAGGTTTTCTTGGTTTTCTGAAACCTAATATGATCCGCATGGGAATCCAAAATAAGAGGGGACTATTAAAACCGCGTATTCTACAATCTCCAGTTGATACACTTGTTGCGTGAATTTTAACTAATACTTCGTTCTTTTTAGGCGTAGGTTTCTCTATATTTCGAAGCTGAAGAACGTTAGGTGGTCCATACTGTGTGCAAATGATCGCCTTCATAATGACCTCCTGAAATGAGTTGTTGTTATTTACATCATATTTAAACTCTTCATTAAACATGTCGCTATATAGCGAATATAGATTAAAAATTGTATAGATTTCATAGGAAAAGAGGTGATATTATTTTGGGAAAGGGGGCGACATTATGAAAAAAATTATTTTTATTTCAAGTTTAGTGTTTGCAATCAGTCTAGGGGTAGGGTGTAGCAATGAGAAAACAACAAAAACTGATGAACCGAAAAAAGAAGCCATGCAGAAAGAAAAAGAATTAGCAGCGAAGGATGTTTTCAAGAAAACGAACGAAGCTTTTAAAAATGAAGAACATGTAACGATGACATATGATGTAGAGATAAAAGCTGAAGGAACAGAGATGAATATATTAAAGGCTAAGATGCAATTAGAGCCAAAGACAAAGAATTCTCGTTCTGAAATGAATATTTCTGGTACAGATGTTGTAGTGTATACTGTGGATGGTAAAGTTGCTGGTGAGGTAAAAAACCCTAATACAGGAGAAGTTATAACCGTACCAGAGGAGCAATTAAACGCTGGTGGAATGAAAGCGACTCAAGATATTATAGATAAGTTAGAAGTACCGGAAGTAGTTTTAGATAAAATGAAGATGGAGAAAAGCGGAGATAAATATAAACTGAGATTTACATTAAAAGGGCAAGAAACAGAAAGTATGTTAACTAGCATGGATGAAACGCAGAAGAAAATGTTACAAGCACAAAATGCGAAGATAGAAGAAGTGGATGCAGAATATATCATTACAAAAGATTTTAAATATGAATCAGCAAAGATAGACATGATTATGAGTAGTAATGGCAAGGATAAAGCACACATTATTACGAACGCAAAATATACGTCGTACGAAAAGTTTGACCCAATACAATTGCCAGCAGCAAAGTAACAATTTTGATGAGGGGGGACCTAAAATAAGGTCCCCTCTTTTTGGTATACTTTCTTTTTAGGAAACTAGGTACAATATGAAGAGGGAAAACTGTAGAAGAGGAGAGTGTCATTTGAAAAAAAGAAAGATAGCGGTGGTCATTGTAGCTTATACAGTGTTGCTTGCAACATCTGTAAATACATATAAAGAGCAACTAAATCATCCAATTATGAGCGATGTAGGAAAGTTACTTCCAACGAAAATTAAACGTGTTGAACATGCTGAGGATGAAAGTTCATTAAAACAGGTCGTGCAAGATGCAAACGTTTCTGGAGAGAAGATTTCTATTGCAGGTATGCAGCATAGCCAAGGCGGTCAGACGTATTATCCGAACGGTACGATGCTTGATATGAAAGGGTATAATGAAATATTAGAATTCGATGCGGAGAAGAAGAGGATTAGAGTGCAAAGTGGTGTCACATGGAATGACATTCAAAAGAAAATCAATCCATATGGTCTTGCGGTTCAAGTGATGCAATCTCAAAATATTTTTACTGTTGGTGGTTCATTAAGTGTAAATGTACATGGGCGTGACATTCGTCATGAAGCATTGATTGATACAGTAGAGTCGTTTAGGTTGTTAATGGCAGATGGTACGGTGCGTAATGTAAGTAGAGAAGAAAATGCGGATCTGTTTCCGTATGTAATTGGGGGATATGGATTGTTTGGCGTGATTTTAGATGTGACGCTAAAGTTAACAGATGATGAATTGTATGAAGCGCATACGAAGGTACTAGATTATAAAGAGTACTCTTCATATTTTAAGAATAAAGTGCGAAGGGACGAGAATATACGTATGCATTTAGCACGTATTTCTGTTGCCCCACATTCATTTTTAAAAGAAATGTATGTGACAGATTATGTGTTAGCGAAAGATCAGCAGAGGTTGAAAGAGTACAGTAAATTGAAAGAAGAAAATATTATAGCTGCGCCAAAATTTTTACTCGGTTTATCACGCTATAGTGATTGGGGAAAGGATACATTTTGGGATATACAAAGAAGTTATTTTGAACGTACAAATGGTAAGTACGAAACACGAAATAATGTAATGAGATCGGATAGTGCCTTTATGGAATACGATAATCCAAACTTGACCGAGATTTTACAGGAATATTTCGTACCAATAGATAGTTTTGCAGCGTATATAGATGACTTGCGAAGTGTTTTGAATGAAGAGGAATTAAACCTTCTTAACATTACCATTCGCTATGTAGAAAAGAATGAAAATGCGGTACTATCTTATGCGAAAGATGATATGTTTGCGCTTGTGCTTTTAATTAATCAAGGGCGCTCAGAGGATGAAATAAAGAAAACAAAAGCAGTCATTCAGAAGATGATTGATGTTACTTTAAAGCATAGTGGAAGTTATTATTTACCGTATTATTCTTATCCAGAAAAGGAGCAACTAAAGCAAGCATATCCTCGCATAGAAGAGTTCCTTCAGAAGAAGAAGGAAGTAGACCCAGAGGAACGGTTTGTGAATTTATTTTATAAGGAGTATAACAAATGACATATAGAAGATTTGTAGCATCACAAAGCATAATTATGATGGCGGGAAGTATGGTATTTCCTTTTTACATTCTATTGCTTCGGAATGTTGGGAATAGCTTTTCACAGTTTGGCTGGGCGTATGGCTTATTTGCCTTAACTTCAGCACTTGTATATCCGGTAGTAGGAAAGTTGTCTGATCGAGTAGGTGATCAGAAATTATTAATTATATATGCTTGGTCCATGGCAGTATTAATGCTTTGTTTCCCGATTGCCACGGAAGTTTGGCATGTGTACATTCTTCAAATTTTAATGGGTGTTTTAGGTGCTGTGCAGCGTAATACGGAGAAGACATCGTTAGCGCGAAAAGTTGTGCAAGAAAATGCTGGTTATGAGATTGGAAAATATCATGTGTGGACATCGATTGGAGGAGCAGTAGCAATTATTGTAACGGGATATTTAGTAGATTTCTTTACGATTGGTACGATTTTTTATATTGCATCTATCTTATATGTAGTAAGCGGAGTTGTATTAAGTAGTAAAAAAATATAATCATTCCCATTTTTACCTGAATACCCTTTATTTGTTATACTAAAAGGGAAGACAAATGAAAAGGGGACATTGCCTTTGATGAAATTTTTAATTTTAGCTATTCTCACTTTGTTTTTGATTCCATGGACAAGAAGCGGTAGTAAACTTCGAGCAGTGGATAAGAAAGGGGATGAGAAGGTTGTAAAGGGTAAGAAATCATCCATTTTAGTTATTCCTGTTTTATTTTGGATAGGTATTGCAATCTATGAATATTTTTGGCTAATTGATGATCGCCCAGATTCGATTCTTACTCATTATTCTGTTGCAGTAGCAATTTTAATTGGGCTTGTTTTATTTTCACAAGATCAAATAGGGAAATTAGAAGGTACGTTAAAAGGACTTCTAATGTTCGTTTTACTCGCAAGTTATGGCTACTTTGGTTATTTGCACGATATAGTAATCTCGCAAAAGAAATATGATTCTGTTGTGAGGGTAGAGAAAGATATTTCAGAGCCATTTACTGAAAATGATCAGCCGTTTACAGTGCCGCCAAAGACAGCGGAGAATAAGATGAAAAAGGTATTTGGGGATATTCCGAAAGTAGCTTATTTTGAGCTAGGAGAATTAACGCCGCAAATGGTAAATGGTGAGGCTTTATATGTAGCACCGATTGAAGTTTCAGGCTTTTTTAAAGCACGTAAAGCTGAAACAATTCCAGGATACGTAACGATGTCAGGTACAAACCCTGATGCGGAAGCGAAACTACATCTCGGTTATAAAATGAAATACGTGCCAAGCATGTTTTTCGGAAATAATTTAGAGCGTGTGGTAAGGAAAGCAGAACCAAATTTAATCTTTAAAGGGAAACCAAAATTTGAAGTTGATGATAAAGGGAAACCGTATTATACAATGACGTACGGTGAATTTATTTCAGGAAGATCTGGATTTGAAGTAGAGGGCGTTGTAGTAGTAGATGCACAAACAGGTGAAGTGAAAAGATACAATAAAGGAAAGGCACCTAAATTTGTTGATGGTGTATTAAATCACGAGACCGCATCTACATTAAATACGTATTTCGGTAAATATATCCATGGTTTTTGGAATACGAAATTCTCGCAAACTGATATGAAGATCCCGACTGAGTGGGGAACGAAAGAAGGAGTTACACCAATCTTCGGTAAGGATGGAACGCTATATTACTTTACTGATTTCACGTCTCCGAAAGAAGGAGTAGATTCTGCGTTAGGTTACTCACTCATTGATGCGCGTACAGGTAAGTTGTATTACTATAACGGAAAAGAAGTAAAGGGAATTATGGATGGTTCGGCTGCTTCGGAAGTAGTGGATAATTCCTTTAAGAGAGAAAAGTGGCATGGGACAATGCCGGTTATTTATAACGTGTATGGCAAACCTTCTTGGATTGTACCGGTTATTGATGATGGAGGATTAGTACGTGCTCATACGGTTATCTATGCTTCTAATGCGAAAATATTTGCAACAGGTTCGACGCAAAAAGAAGCGCTTGAGAATTATAAAAATGCGCTGAGTGGAAGTGGAGATTCATTTAGACCGACTTCAAATGGGAAAGAGGCGCAAAAAGAAGGCACTGTACAACGTGTATATAAAGAAAAATCAGGTGAAAATACAATCGTGTACGTGCTGTTAGAGAATGAACAAAAAGTATTTATGATACCTGTGAAGAAATTCCCATATGCTATGTTTACAGAAGTGGGAGATCCAATTCAAATCACATATTTAGATACAGGAGAGGCGATGTCTTCCGTATCTAAATTTACAAATAGTAATTTGAACAAGTAAAGCGATAGAAATTCTATCGCTTTTTTTTACAGAATTAAACAGGAAAATGCGCTATACTTGACGTATGTTTATGTTGTAACTATAATTGTTACGATTTAGTATGTATAGGAAAGGGTGAACGAAAAAAGTGAATGAAGTTAATCAGGAAATATATAAGCCTGTAAAGATGAACAGGTTATGGATGATTCTTGTGTTAGGAACACTTACGGCGATTGGGCCATTATCTATTGATATGTATTTGCCTTCGTTACCGAAATTAACGGATGACTTGCAAACAGGTGCATCTCTAGCACAGCTTACATTAACAGCTTGTTTGCTTGGGCTTTCAGTAGGACAATTATTTGTTGGCTCAATTAGTGATATTTACGGAAGACGCAAACCTCTTATTATTGCTCTTATTATTTATGTTGCTTCTTCTTTACTTTGTGCTGTTGCGCCATCTATTTGGACCTTAGTGTTATTGCGCTTCCTACAAGGAGCTTCAGGATCAGCCGGGATTGTTATATCACGTGCAATGGTACGTGATATGTACTCGGGTTCTGAAATGACGAAGTTCTTCTCACTGCTCATGTTAGTAAACGGAGCAGCACCTATTTTGGCACCGATTATTGGGGGACAATTATTGCAGTTTACAACATGGCGCGGTGTTTTCATCGTTCTTGGAGCAATTAGTGTATTCATGTTAATATCAGCTACTTTCGTATTACGTGAAACATTACCTCCTGAAGAAAGAGAAACAGGTGGTTTGTCAGGGACGTTAGCGACGTACGGAAAACTCCTAAAAGATCGTTTGTTTATGGGATATGCATTGTCACAAGGATTAGTAACAGCGGCAATGTTCGCTTACATTTCGGGATCACCATTTGTATTGCAAAATATATACGGGGCATCACCACAGCAATTTAGTTTATTCTTTGCAATCAACGGTATTGGTATTATTATTGCTAGTCAGGTTACGGGTCGTTTAGCGGGGAAAGTGAATGAGAAGACATTATTTGTTGCTGGTATTATTATTGCAGCTGTTGGTGGTTTATCTTTACTACTGACAATCTTACTAGGAATAGGGTTAATTGGTGTTTTATGCTCGTTATTCCTTGTCGTATCAAGTGTTGGGGTTGTCTCAACAACTGGGTTCTCATTAGCGATGAGAAATCAAAAACAAGCTGCAGGAACAGCATCAGCTTTATTAGGCTTATTACAGTTCATTTCAGGAGCGCTTGTTGCACCGCTAGTAGGTATTGGTGGAAGTAACACCGCATTACCGATGGGTGTTGTAATAGCTCTTTGTGAAATTGGTGCGGTACTATGCTATTTATTTATGGCCAGAAGAAGTGAAAAGCAGTTTGAACTGCAACAAAGACAAAATTTAGAGGCTTAACAAAAAAGAACTGATTCAAAGGTAATATTTGAATCAGTTCTTTTTTTCATTTCTTTGAAATACCTCATACATATTATTCATGATCGTATCATATAAAACAGCAAGTTTATCCCACACCCAGCGATTACTATCGACTTCTTTTTCACCGCAGTCGATAATATCGGTATGATCGGTAATTTTATACGCTTTTTTAACGATAATAGGAGCAATCTTCGGTATGCGTGGGATTTCTTTTAAGATATCTGCAAAGTTTCCAATGTAGACGTGACCGATGATTTCGATTGTTAATGATTTATCCGATATATTTAGCACAGTATAAAATTGATTTGTATGTTGTTGTTTTAAATATTGGGCTAACTTAAATGGAGCATGTTTCTTTTTTAATACGCGGCGAAGGCTCTCTGTATTTTCAATATGAAGTGATTTTTCGCGAATGAGGACACGAATATCTTCTCCCATAAAAGGCATTGTGTTGTACATAGATGATTCTCCTTAAAAACTTACATATGCTTGCTTTATGCATATGTAAGTCTAGCATGGTTTGTTCTTTATGTGTGCTTACATTTTTGTAAGGTGCTGTAGTAAAGCAGTGCAAAAGTTATTTGTATAAAGTGACGATACTGTGACAAACATGTTGGTATATATGTTACGATGTCGTCTTAAGTGTAAAAAGTAGGATGTTCTCGGTATAATAACAAGTGGAGATAAAAGAAACTATAAGTAATAGCTGTAGATAAAAGGAGAAGAAGAGATGAAGAAGGTTTTGGGTATTGCTGTAATGGGAAGTATGCTCCTTCTAGCAGGGTGTAATGGAAATAAAGATACGAAAGAACCGAAAGAAAAGGTAGAGCAATCTACTGAACAAACAGAAGAGATGAAAGAATATCTTGCAGTACATGAAAAATACGATGTAAAGATGAATAAAGAAATTAATAAAGCACTGCAGTTATTTGAAGTGGCAAAAGAAAAGGGCGGTAAGGAAATAACGAATGCTACATATAAAGAAGATGTGCAAAAGGTAACGACTAGCATGTTAGAAGATATTGATCATATACGTAAAGAAATTCGTGTTCCAAAGTCGAAAGAGCAAGAACATGAGGTATATGCTGGTTTCTTAGATGAATCGGAACAAGCAATGAAAAAATTACAGAAGTTAGCTAAAGAAGAAGATTCATCGTTGATTCGTGATATAGAAATTAACTTTGCAACAGCATCGACATACTATAAACGTTTTCAAGCAGAAACGAAAAAATAACCTTGCCTGTGCAAGGTTATTTTTTCTTCTTACCATCGCCGTCTTCATCCTCGGATACTAATACCTTTTGTTCTTCGTGAAATTCGGAAATAGTTTGTCCAGTAATATTATCAAAGGGTGTGTAAAAAGAGGTGATGCTTTTCTTTTTGATGAAGAGTTTGTAGAAGCCGATGATGACAAGTATAACGATTGTTAAGGGTAATCCTATAGTAGCTAGAAGTAGGGGGTCCATCTTATAGCTCCTTTCATATCTTTTTTTATTATAGGCGAAATACGACATAGATAAATAAAAGTATTAAAAACTGATTTTTCTAAATATATCCAATTTGATTGACTTTTCATTTTTTCAGAATTATAATTCGAAATATACAATTTGAACCAAATAATAATATAGCAATTTACTTATCCAGAGAGGTAGAGGGACTGGCCCTATGACACCTCAGCAGCGGGTTCTGTAATAGGAACACCGTGCTAATTCCAGCAAGCAAGTCTTGAAAGATAAGTGATGGGCTTTGTTTATTAAGCCTTGATCTTATTTTTTAAGATCAAGGCTTTTTGTATTCTAAAAAGAGAAAAGGGAGTAATGGAAAAAGTACGTTAATAAAACTGAGTAAATACATGTGTTTAGGGGGGTTATTGAAGTGTATGTAATTAAAAAATTATCAGTTATGGTGTTCACGCTATGGGTTATTACGACAGTGACATTTCTAATTATGCATATTATTCCGGGGGATCCATTTTCATCAGATGCAAAAATCTTTCCTGAAGAAGTGATCCAAAACATGAGAGCGAAGTATCACCTTGATGAACCGTTATGGAATCAATATGTTGCTTATTTAGACGGCGTAGTTCATTTTGATTTTGGTGAATCTGTTCAATCAACCGGGCAAGGTGTATCAGAAATTATAACAACTGGTTTTGGTCCATCAGCAATTATTGGTTTACAAGCACTTGTTATTTCATTGCTAGTCGGAATTGCTGCAGGTACATTTGCTGCTCTCTATCATGGGAAGGTAATTGATTACGGTGTAAGTTTACTTGCCATCCTCGGTATTTCTATTCCGAGTTTTATTTTAGCACCACTATTTATACAAGTATTCGCTATTCAATTCGAGCTCTTACCAGTAGCCTCTTGGGGTACATTTGAACATACAGTATTACCATCTTTCGCATTGGCATTAGGACCAATCGCGGTTATTACAAGATTTGTTCGTTCTAATATGATCGAAGTATTGCAGAGTGATTATATTAAATTAGCAAGAGCGAAAGGTATACCAATTAAAAAAATCATTATAAGGCACGCTCTTCGAAATGCAATTGTTCCAGTACTTACATTTGTTGGACCATTAATGGCGGGATTGTTAACAGGTACTTTCGTTATTGAAAAGATTTTTTCAATTCCTGGTCTGGGAAAATATTTTGTAGACAGTATTTTTAACCGAGATTATCCAGTGATTATGGGAACAACGATTTTCTATAGTGCATTATTAATTTCTTGTATTTTCATTACAGATATTATTCATCGTATTGTTGATCCGCGTATTCGTTCTATTACGTAAGGAGGGGGGATATTTAAATGGGAGCTTATGAAATTAATAAACAGTTATTAACGAATGAAGAGAAAAAAGAATTAACGATAAATAAAGATCAGCAAACGATTAGCCGAAAAAAGGAAGTACTTCGTAAGTTTGTATCGAATCCAATCGCAGTTTTAGGGTCAGTGACGTTATTACTCATTATTGTATTCTCGCTTATTGGTGAAAGTTTAACGCCATTTACTGCGAGTGAGCAAGTAAAAGAGGCAACAAACTTACCGCCTAGTAGTGAACATTGGTTCGGAACAGATGATTTAGGTAGAGACATATGGGCACGTACATGGGCTGGCGGGAAAATTTCGCTAACAGTTGGATTGGTAGCAGCAGTTCTTGATATAGGGCTAGGTGTACTGATCGGTGGATTTAGTGGATATGTGAGAGGGCGCAATCGCCTTGGGACATTAATTGATGAGTGGATTATACGAGGAATCGAAGTGTTATACGGTATCCCGTATTTGTTAATTGTTATTTTACTATTAATCGTTATGAAACCAGGTCTTTTTACCATCATTATCGCCCTTGCATTAACAGGGTGGATTGGAATGGCTCGTCTCATTCGAGCTCAAGTCTTGTCTTTAAAACAAAGAGAGTTTGTTATTGCAGCGGAGCGATTAGGTACATCGCATATGAAAATTATATATGGACATTTAATTCCAAACTTAACAGGCATTATTATCGTGAATTTGTCATTTACAATTCCAGCGGCTATTTTCTCAGAATCATTTTTAAGCTTCATTGGTCTTGGAGTGCAATCACCAGCAGCGAGTTGGGGGACGATGACGAACGATGCACTTGGGACATTACTAAGTGGGGAATGGTGGCAGCTATTCTTCCCGGCAATCATGATTGCACTCATCATGTTCGCATTTAATGCAATTGGTGATGGTTTGCAAGATGCAATTGATCCGAAAATCGTAAAACGGAATCGAAAGGAGAAAAAACATGGGACAGCTCTTATCTTTAGAAAACGTAACGTTAGCCGTTGAAAAAGAGACCAGTAAGCAAGCAATTGTGAAGCATGTTTCCTTTTCTATTAACGAGGGTGAAATAGTTGCACTTGTAGGAGAAAGTGGTTCAGGAAAAAGTGTTACAGCACAATCCATTATCGGCTTAAATCAAGAAGCAATTCACATTGATGATGGAAATGTATCTTTCCAATCAAAGGAATTAACGAATTTAAAGGAAGCAGAATGGAATCAAATTCGTGGGAAAGATATTTCTTTTATCTTTCAAGACCCACTTTCATCTTTAAATCCGACGATGAAGGTGGGAAGGCAAATTACAGAGGTGATTTTGCAACACGAAAAGAAATCGAAAAAAGAGGCAAAAAAAATTGCAATTAACTTATTAAATGATTTAGGGATACATGAAGCAGAGAAACGCTTTGAACAGTACCCACATCAATTAAGCGGCGGTATGAGACAGCGTATTTGTTTAGCGATTGCGTTTGCTTGTCATCCAAAGCTTGTTATTGCAGATGAACCTACAACGGCATTAGATGTAACGATTCAGAAACAAATTATGGGGCTATTAAAAGAAAGAAAAGAAAAACAAAATACGAGTATTTTATTAATTACACATGATTTGGCACTTGTACGTGAAGTAGCTGACCGAGTAGTTGTTATGTACGGAGGGCGTGTCGTTGAAAAAGGAACGATACAGGAAGTAATAGGTTCTCCTAAACATCCATACACAAAAAGCTTATTACAAGCAATTCCGAATATGGATGATACCGAAAAAGTATTACGTGCAATCGAAGGAACGACACCTTCCATTGAGACGTTAAATAGCTTTGGTTGTCCTTTTGTAAATCGTTGCCCGGTAGCAATCAAAGAATGTATTCATCGTTTTCCAGAGAGAACAAAATATTCTGGGGAGCATAGCTCACATTGCTGGCAGCATGTTCTTGAGCATAACGAAGCGAAATCAAAAGAGAAGGTGAATGCCTCATGACGACAGATTTAATTACCGTAAAGCAAGTAACGAAAACGTATGGAAGTAAAAATAAAGAAATTGCAGCGTTAAAAGATATATCACTTTCTATCCCAAAAGGAACAACACTTGGCATTATTGGAGAGAGTGGTTCTGGAAAAACAACACTTGGTAAGCTCATAGCTGGGATCGAGAGCCCAACGTCTGGTGAAATTGATTATAACGGTCAAGTCGTTCACAAGTTGAATGCAGCTCATAAGCGTGATTTCTTACAGAAAGTACAGTTTATTTTTCAAGATTCCACAGCAGCATTAAATCCGCGCTGGAAAGTACGCGATAGCGTAACAGAAGGATATATTTCATTCGGACTTGGCGATAAAGGATTGAAAGATAAAGTCGCGGGTGATGCGCTAGAGCGTGTTGGGTTAGATAGACGATATATTGATCGCTACCCGCACGAATTTAGCGGAGGACAACGACAACGGATTGCTATTGCAAGGGCGTTATTGTGTGAGCCAGAAGTATTGATTCTTGATGAACCAATTTCAGCATTAGATGTTTCATTGCAAATTCAAATTGTACATTTGCTGCAAAAGATTCAAAAAGAACAAGGCTATACATATTTATTTATCGCGCACGATTTACCGATGGTTCACTATTTATGTGAAAAAGTGGCTGTCTTATATAAAGGAGAACTTGTTGAATTTGGAAATACGGACGAAGTATTCCGTAATCCACAACATTCTTATACAAAAACATTATTAGCATCAACACCAAAAATTTCAGGTTAAAGGAGAATGTAGGATGAAGAAGTTTTTACTGTTTGTCATTATGACTGTTTTAGCAATTACTTCTGTTGCTTGTGGTAAGAAAGAAACGCAAAAGGCGAGTGCTGGTAAGGGAGAAGGCGATCGATTAGTAACGAATATTGGTAGCGATCCATATACGCTTGATTCCGCTATTGCGAC
This sequence comes from Bacillus sp. SH7-1, assembly GCF_008042405.1. Classification (NCBI taxonomy): domain Bacteria; kingdom Bacillati; phylum Bacillota; class Bacilli; order Caryophanales; family Bacillaceae; genus Bacillus; species Bacillus sp. SH7-1. The sequence goes on along the minus strand of NZ_QNUD01000021.1, from coordinate 66,076 downwards.
AGATAGTACTTCAGGTTATGTAATTGGACATTTATTCTCAAGCTTATATACGCAAGATAGTGATGGGAAATATCAAAATGAATTAGCAGAGAAGGAAGAAGTAAATGCTGATGGAACTGAGTATACAATTCATTTAAAGAAAGATATTAAATGGTCAGATGGTTCTGCTATTACAGCAAATGATTTTGAATTTGCATGGAAGCGATTATTAAATCCGAAAACGGGTTCTATGAATGCGACAGAAATGTATTTTATTAAAGGGGCAGAGGCATACAATACCGGAAAAGGTGAAGAAGGACAAGTTGGCATTCAAGTCATTGATCCTCAAACATTAAAGGTAACACTTGAACACCCAGTGTCTTCCATTAAACAAAAATTAGCAAGCTCATTATTCATTCCATTATCTAAAAAATCAATTGATGATAATAATAAATTAAAAACAGATCCAAAAGAGTTAATTACGAACGGACCATTCACGTTAAAAGAATGGAAGCATAATCAGGCTATTACAGTACAAAAAAATAAAGAATACTATGATAAAAAGGTAACATTAAAAGAAATTGAGTTTCGTATTATTCCAGATTCTAAAACAGCGTACCAATTATACAAATCAAAAGAATTAGATTTACTAAGTGGTTTACCACAAGAAATGATTGAGAAAGAAAAAGGAAATAAAGAATATAAGCGTGTTGCGGGATTCTCATCTTATATTTATTCGTTTAACGTAGAAAAAGAGCCATTCACAAATGCGAAAGTACGTAAAGCATTCTCATTAGCAGTTGATCGTAAGTTTATCGTTGAAAAACTGTATAAAAACAATGCACAAGAAGCAAATGCATTCGTTCCAGAAGGAGCAAAAACACAAAGTGGCCGTGATTTCCGTAAAGAAAAAGGTGGTTACGTTAAATTTGATCCAGCAGAAGCGAAAAAATTACTAGAAGAAGGTATGAAAGAACAAGGCTGGTCTACATTACCTGAAGTAACATTAAAATTCACTACAGATACACAACATAAAAAAGTAGCAGAAGCAATGCAAGAAATGTTTAAGAAAAATCTTGGCGTAGATATTAAATTAGAAAATAAAGAGTGGAAGAGTTACATCGACACATATAAGCAAAGTGATTTCCAATTAGCTTATATGGGATGGGGCGGTTCTCTATTAGACCCAATTACTAAATTAGATTTATATGCAGGTGATGGTCCAAACAATTATGCAAAATGGCATAATAAAGAATTTGATGCTTTAGTGAAGGAAGCAGAAGTTGAACAAAATGAAGATAAGCGTTTTGACTTACTGCATAAAGCGGAAGATATTATGTTTACAGATTCACCATTAATTCCGGTTATATTCCCTTCGGATTCCTATTTACAAAAACAAACGGTATCTGGACTTCAATATTATGTTGGATCTAAGCCAGATTTAAGATATGCAAAAATAAAGAAGTAGGCAATCGCCTACTTCTTTATTTTATTTCTCTTTTATATTCTTTTTTCGTTCCATCAGAGAAGACAACTTCTAAATCAAATTTTTGATAGTCTTTATCAAGTTTGAACACGTTCACTACTTGATCGATTACTTCTTGGTCAGCAGTATCTTTATCAAATTTTAATTCTTGTAGAAGTGGGCTTAATTTTGTGATAGCCTCGTCTCCTGTTAATTTTACATCTGCTTTATGATCTTCAATTTTTGCTTCCATTTTCTTATCAGCTGCTACATTTTTATAGTCTGCTTCGTAGTCTTTCTTTGTATCTTGGTAGTCTGCCTTTAAATCGAATTCATTGAAGTTTAGTTTTAAATCTGCAGGAGCCTCGTTTTTTGCTTCCTCAGTAGTCTTTTTATTAGAAGTTGTATCTTCTTTTGCAGGAGCTTTACATCCTGTTAATGCGGGTACTAGCATAAGAGCTAATAAAACCGATAGTAGAGTTCTCATTATAAATTCCTCCTTATGTAAATTCATTCTATACAAGTTTTTCCCAAAATCATGTAATTATGTATGTGTTGAAAATAAATTATTATTCTGTAATCACAAGGGCTAATCCGCAATTTAAATCAAAAACAATTTGTATGTATATGGTAAATTGAAGTTGTGAGGGAGGGACTAAAATGCATGAAGAATATAAAGAGATAATAAAAAAATCAATTGAATATATAGAGAATCACCTACATGAAGAGCTTACAACAGAAAGAGTGGCATCTCACAGTGCAGTGTCGATGTACCATTTTCATCGTATTTTTCAAAGTTATATTGGGATGAGTGTAACGGATTACATTCGAAAGAGAAGATTAACTCATGCTGCACAGGCTTTAGTATCGAATGAAAGAGCTGTTATTGATATTGCAATGCAATATGGTTTTTCCTCACAAGAGGCATTTACGAGAGCTTTTAAAAGAATGTTTCAATTGCCGCCAAAGAAATATCGAAAGTACTTCCAGTCATTTTATATAGAAAGAGAGGGTGTTTCAATGCAAAAAGGTATACCGAAAGGATGGATCTTAAGTGGAAGTCATCCTGCTGAATATGAGATGGGTTTAGATTATGAAGTTGTCCATCAAGGGAAAGTATCTGCATACATAAAAGCAAAAGAGAATGTTACACACGGAGGATTTTCAACATTAATGCAGATGTTCCGAGCGGATAAATATGTAGGGAAGAGATTACGTTTTACAGCATTTGTTAAGAGTGAAAATGTAAGAGATTGGGCAGGATTGTGGATGCGAGTAGATGGAAAAGATACAGAACCGCTCGCTATGGATAATATGCAAAATCGTCCTATTAAAAATTCGAATAACTGGCAATCGTACTCGGTTGTATTAGATATAAAAGAAGAAGCACTTGGTATTGCATTTGGTGTTTTATTATCAGGAGAAGGTTGTGTGTGGCTAGATAGTATTCGATTTGATGAAGTGGATGAAAAAATTCCTTCAACAGATTTGGCAGAGAACTTTTATGAAACACTTTTAGAAGAGCCGGTGAATCTACAATTTGAAGAGTTAGAAAAGTAAGGAGAAAAGATATGTTCAAATATGTAAAACTAATAAGTATTAGTTTAGTAATATCGTCTTGTATTATGGGGATTAACTATTTGATTAGCTATCTTTGGTCAGGGCATATACCTTCTTTGACGTGGAAAACATATTTGATGTTTGTGTTTATATTTATGATGAGTTTTGGTTCAATACAAAAAGAAAGGGAGGAGGAATATTGACAATAGTCTTCTTCGCATTTCTTTCATTAACACAAATGTTTCTAACTGTGTTTGGAAACGCAGGTATGATTTTTAATATCATCTCACTATCGTTACAACTTGTAAGTTCGGGTGTAATCGTACCACATGAAATGCTTTCTAAAACATATCAAACAATCGGCGGATTATTTCCTGCAACATATGCAGCGAATGACTATTATACAATAATATTCGGAGGAGTTAGTTTAGAGAGAAATATTATTTCATTATTAGTTATTGTATTGGTTACACAATCAGTAGCAGTGATGACTTTAGCTATAAAAGGAATGGTAAAGGGAAGAAGAAGCTCTGTAGTTAAAGAGGCATAAAATAAAAAGGTATCCTCAATTGGATACCTTTTTATTAGCACTTATTATTTTGCAACTTCTGTCCGCTTGTAGTTAAACTCACCACCGAAGTCAGTTGTTACAAGTCCTTTAATAAATCCGCGTTGTAAGTAAGAACGACCTTGTTGGTATAAAGGAGCGACAGCACCGTCTTGTAATAGAATTTTTTCAGCTTGCTTCATTGCTTCCCAGCGAGCTTTTTCATCACCAGCTAAATCTGTTTTTACTTTATGAATTAGCTCATCGTACTCTTTGTTAGAGTATTTATCGAAGTTGTAAGCACTATCTGTTGTAAATAAATCTAAGAATGTAATTGGATCAGCAAAGTCAGGGCCCCAGCCATCAATACCGATTTCATAGTCACCACTTAATAGTAGTTTTAACTGTTGTTTACGTGGTTGTGGTTTTAAATTCACTGTTAATCCATCTAAGTTCTTTTCTAGTTCACCTTTTAAATATTCACCAGTCTTTTTAGCTAAAGCGTTATCACTAGTTAATAGTTCAATTGTTACTTTGTCAGTACCAAGTTCTTGCTTCGCTTTTTTCCAGTTTTCTTTTGCTGTTTTCACATCATCTTTGACTAGATTTCCATTTTCTTCACGGAAGTCATTGCCTTCTGGGCTCTTTGCAAATTTCGCAGGAACCATTCCTTCAGCTGGAACAGCGCCGTTATTTAAGATTGTTTCTACGTAAGCTTTTTTATTCATTGCTCCGTTAATAGCAAGGCGTGCATGTTGATTTTTTAATGTTTCATTTTTTTGATTGAGTCGTAAAAATTGAATGCCAACTTCAGCGCGTTCTTTGAAGTTTGGATCGCTCTTATATTTATCAACAAACTCCGCAGTTAAAGCAACGCGATCAATTTGTCCTGAATCATATAAGTTAACTTCTGTAGACTTATCTTTAACGACATTGAAGTTGATTTCTTCTAATTTTACAGTTTTAGCATCCCAATAGTTAGGGTTCTTCTTCAATTGGAAGCTTTGTTCATGTTTCCAGTTATCTAATGTGAAAGCACCGTTGTAAATTAAATGATTTGTTTCTAAACCGTATTTATCGCCTTGAGACTTTAAGTACTCTTCATTAATTGGCAAGAATGTTGAGAATGTCGTTAAGCTTAAGAAGTAGGGAATAGGACGGTCTAGTTGTACTTCTAATGTTTTGTCATCAACGGCTTTGACCCCTAGTTGATCAATTGGCAATTGTTTTTGGTTTATTTGTTTAGCATTCTTTATATCGAAGAATAAGAATGCATATTCAGCTGCTGTATCAGGATTTATGGCACGTTGCCAAGCGAAGACGAAGTCTTTTGCTGTAACAGGAGTACCGTTTGACCATTTTGAATCACGTAGGTGGAATGTGTATTTTGTTTTATCGGGACTAACGTCAACTGACTCGGCAACACCAGGAATAGGTGTATTATCTTCTCCCATTGCATATAAACCTTCAAAAACATTTCGCATTACGTTCATGGATTCCCCATCCGTTGCTTTTGCAACATCCATTGTCGGAATTTCTGAAGCGAATGATAAGTTAATTGCCTGTTTATCAGGTGCTTTATCATTTGCTTTCGCTCCGCTTGCATTATCTTTATTTCCCCCGCAAGCAGTTAGTAGTAGACTTGCTCCTAAAACAGATGCAACAACAGGTACGACTTTTTTCTTCATTGTTCTTTCCTCCCTAAATGTGTTGTTCGTAACGTCATAATGTCCATGTCGTGAAGTAGCTATAGAAGAAGATAAAACCTATTATGAATATTTGTTTATAGGTAATCAGGTGTTCTATATGTATATACATGTCGAACTATAATCTGTCGTTATATGTTTCAACATAGGAGACATTATATTTTGATGGTGAAATATTTCGTTTCTTTGATTATTTAGAATATTAACACTGGAAAGAACTATATGTCAATAATAAAAACGGAATGTTAATTTCTCGAAATAATATATTAAAAAAGTAGATTCCCGTGTATTAAGGAACCTACTTTTAATGCATTTTGTGAAAAAATAATTAGTATGGTGGAATAACGTTGGTCAAAGTTACAATTTATTTTTCAATTTTTGCCCATTTGAAGTTTAATTGACCTGCAAAGTCTACTTGCACAATTCCTTTCACATAAGAACGTTCTAAATAAGATTCTCCTTTTTGATAAAGAGGAGCGATAACAGAGTCTTTAAATAATATTTTTTCAGATGCTAGTAATGCTTCCCAGCGAGCTTTTTCATCACCAGCTAAAGTTGTTTTCACTTTTGCTATTGTTTCATCGAATTCCTTATTAGAGTAATGATCTAAGTTATAAGGGTTATTCGTTGTAAATAGCTCAAGGAATGTAATTGGATCAGCAAAGTCAGGGCTCCAGCCATCAATTCCGATTTCGTAGTCACCTTTTAATAAAAGCGAAACTTGTTGCTTACGCGGTTGCGGTTTTATATTTACTGTTAATCCATCTAGATTCTTTTCTAGTTGTCCTTTTAAGAATTCACCAGTTTTCTTATCAAGGTCAGCATCACTCGTTAATAATTCTAATGTTATCTTTTCAGAACCAAGCTCTTGTTTAGCTTTTTTCCATAACTCTTGTGCAGATTTTGTATCAACTTTTGTTAAATCGCCGTTTGCAGTACGGAAGTCTTTTCCTTCAGGTCCTTTTGCAAAGTTTTTTGGAACGAGACCAAATGTTGGTGTAGAGCCATCATTTAATAACGTATTTACAAAGGATTTTCTATCAATTGTTTGATCGATTGCTTGGCGTGCAGAAACGTTTTGAAGTACTTTGTTTTGTTGATTCATACGTAAAAATTGTACGCCTACGTTTGGACGTTCTTTAAAGTTAGCATCTTTTTTATATTTATCAACAAAGTCAGATGTTAGTTTTATACGATCTAATTGTTTTGACTCGAATAAATTTACTTCTGTTGATTTTTCTTTTACGACGTTAAAATTGATTTCTTCTAGTTTGACAGTATCTTTATCCCAATAGGTAGGGTTCTTCTTAAATTTAAAGCTTTGTTCGTGCTTCCAATCGCTTAGTGTAAAAGCTCCATTGTACAAGATTGTATTATCTTCTAAAGCGTACTTATCACCTTGTGCTTTAAAGAATTCCTCATTAATTGGTAGAAATGTTGGGAATGCTGTTAAGCTAATAAAATAAGGAACAGGACGCTCTAATTCTACCTCAAACGTATGGTCATCAACTGCTTTTACACCAAGTTGGTCGGCTGGAAGTTCTTTGTTGTTAATTTTTGTTGCGTTTTTAATATCAAAGAATAAAAATGCATATTCAGATGCTGTTGCTGGATCTACGGCACGTTGCCAAGCGAACACAAAATCTTTCGCTGTAACAGGAGTGCCGTTTGACCATTTTGAATCTCGCAAATGGAATGTGTATTTCGTTTTATCGCCACTTACTTCATGAGATTTTGCAACACCAGGAACAGGTTTGTTACCTTCACCAAGATTATACAAACCTTCAAATACGTTTCTCATTACTTGACCAGAATCAGTATCTGTAGCACGAGCCGTATCCATTGTTCGTATTTCAGTAGGTGAAGATAAGTTTAAAACCTGTTTACTAGGTGCCTCGTCTTTTGCATTTGCTCCGCTTGCTTCGTTTTTATAACTACCGCAACCAGTTAATAAAATACTTACTCCTACAACTGATGCAATACCGGGTACAAACTTCTTTTTCATTTGATTTTCCTCCTAAATAATTAAGTTTGGATGATGATGAGGGAAATGAAAAATAAAAAATCCCTCTTTTCATATTGAGAAAGAGGGATTTTTACGTACAAGTTATGCACCCGTATATAAACGAAGTCCCTCATTCTATCTTTCAAGCATAAAGCTTGCAGGAAGTGGCACAGTATTCAAAATGAACCTGTTGCCGAGGTTTCAAAGGGCCAGTCCCTCCACCTCTCTTGATACAATGAGTAAACGAATAAATTTTATTAATTTTTGTGTTTCTTTGATAATTCAAAATCTTACACCTTGAATAATAAAGTGTCAACCAAATGGAATATAGTTTAAATTTTCAGTTTTCTTAAACGGAAAAACCACTGCATATGGCAGTGGTTTTTCTACTAGAAGTTAAAATTATCTGGATCTGGACCAACGCGACGATCTTCATTTAGAGCTTGAATTGCTTTCATATCATCAGCACTTAATTCAAAGTCAAAGATGTTTGCATTTTCAATAATGCGATGTTCTTTAATTGATTTAGGAATTGTTACAACTTCGTTTTGTAAATCCCAGCGTAAAATAATTTGCGCAGTTGATTTATTATATTTTGTCGCAATTTCTTGTAACGCTGGATTATCTAGTAGTTGTCCTTGCATTAATGGTGACCAAGCTTCAAGCTGGATATTATGTTCTTTACAGAATGCATGTAACTCTTCTTGTGCTAAACGTGGGTGGTATTCCACTTGGTTGACCATTGGCTTAATTTCAGCAATTTCAAATACGTCTTGTAAGTGGTGAATGTGGAAATTACTCACACCGATAGCGCGAACACGGCCATCTTTATAAAGCTTTTCTAATGCTTTCCATGATTCGGTATATTTCCCTTTTACAGGCCAATGTACTAAATATAAATCTAAATATTCTAGACCTAATTTTTCTAATGTAGTTTCAAATGCTTGAAGTGTTGTTTCATATCCTTGATCGCTATTCCATACTTTTGATGTGATAAATAATTCTTCACGTGCAACACCTGATTCACGGATTGCTTGTCCAACACCATCTTCGTTTTGATAAATTGCTGCAGTATCGATGCTGCGATAGCCATTTTTAATTGCTGCTTTTACAGATTCAATTACTTCTGAACCATCTTCTACTTTAAAAACACCTAAACCGAACCAAGGCATTTTTACACCGTTATGTAATGTTGTATAGTCTTTTAAACTTGTTAAATTCATATTATTTCCCCCTAGCTTTTTTGTTTGTTGCTTCTACTGCTTTTTGAATTGCCTCCGAAAAATTATATTCATATAAAGCTTTGAGACCTTCAGCTGTGGAACCACCGGGTGTTGTTACTTGTTCGCGGAGGTTACCTGGATCTTGCATTTGTTCAAGCATAGAAGCAGAGCCAGAAATCATTTGAATGACAAGGTGTTTTGCGGTTGCTTCATCGACTCCATAACTTTTTGTTGCTTCAATTAAGCTTTCAGCAAAGTAATAAAGGAAAGCTGGTGCACTTCCAGTAACTGCAGTAAGCTGATGAACTTCCTCTTCAGTGCAAAGTTGCGAAGTACCAATGCCTTTTAAAAGCAGTTGCAGGGTTTCTTGATGCATCTCATTTACTGATTGTCCCATTGTATATAAGGAGATAGACTTTCCAATTTCAGCAGCTGTATTTGGTATAATCCAAGCAACAGGCGTTCCCACGGGAAGTCTTTCTTCTAAATAAGATGGTCCAATGCCAGCAGCTACCGTTACGACAAGTTGATTCGATAGTAACGGAGATAATTCCGCTAATAAACCTTCATGTGCAGAAGGCGGCATTGCTAAAACAATCGTATTAACAGATGTAACATGCTGCTTCCAATCTGTTGTAGTAGACACATTATATCGCGCTTGTAATTGTTCCAGTTTTTCTACGTTTCTTCGGTTAGAAACGATAATTTCTTCGATGTATTCTTTGCTTGTTTTAAGTAATCCGGAAAATATAGCTTCTGCCATACGACCAGCACCAATAAATAGAATTCGATGTTTAGTTAGCATATCCTCTATTCCTTTCTAGTGGAGATATGTTATAAAAAACGATACCATTTTTAAGAGAATTTTGTAAAAAGAAAAGGCTTATCGTGAGAAGGATGAAAATGGAGGGAGGAGGGTTAATACAAATAAGGTTATAAAAATTATTATACTTAAAAAACAGTTGTAATAAAAAATCCCTGAAGCATAACTGCTTCAGAGATTAATAGTTTATAAGTTTATGCTTTTGTCATACCTAACAATACAGCGCCACCGATAATTAAAACACTACCTAGTGCAATAAAGATCAATTGACGTTTTGTTTTCTTTTCACCTAAGAAGACAATTGCACCGAATGTTGAGATAACGATTCCAGTTTGAGATAATGGGAAGCTTGTTGCTACTCCGACACGTGGTAGTGAAAGAAGTAAGAATAAGTTTCCAGTTCCCCATAGTAAACCAGATAAAGCATTACGGATTGCATATTTGTTAAATGGTTTATGTTTAGATGTCAGTACAACCGCACCAACAAACATACCAACTGCTTGTGGTAAAATAGCAGACCAACCATCGATGTTATACCAACGAATAATAATTACATATACAAGATAGCCGAAAGTAGAAACAATTAAAGTAAGAAGTCCTTTTTTCAATTGTCCTGGTGGCTGAGCATTTTCTTTATCATCTAATGATGTGAATACAACACCAACTACGATTAATAGGATTGCAATCGTTCCCAGAATGATCGTTGTAGTAGTAGTCCACTCGCGGAAAGCGATAACCCCAAAGATAGAAGTTGCAACAAGTTGCATACCAGTAGAAATTGTTACGGTAGTTGAAACACCTAGTTTTTCAACTGTTTTTAATTGGTTTACTTGTCCTAAAGCCCAGAATAAACCTGAAATAAAACCAACAATTAAGACTGTCATTGTTAAAGCTGGTTGAGTAAATACATACATAATTGTTGCGAAGAATAGAGCACCGATTGTCATACCTACCGTTTGGCTATATGCACCACCGCCCATTTTTACGCTTACTAATAAGATGTTTCCCCATGCAATTGCAGGAAGAAGCGCTAATAAAATGTCCATTACAAGACTCCCTTCGGTTTGCTATACCAATATAGTTACATATCGTTCTAACGATCGGTAATGCCCCACTAATAGAGTAGAAGATTACCGATCGCTAAAACAGGATGAAGAATTCACGATATAAATGCGTTTTCATTTCTTCATTTTTTGAAACACCTCCATATAATAACAGGAAATTGCCTATTTTAGAAAGTGAATTCAAATAAAATGTATATTTTAATAAGAGGTAAAATTCAGTTATTTCCCGGTGGTATATTTTATTTCCTAAGAAATAAAGAAGCAGCTTCCAAAAAAGCTGCTTTAAAGGTTAGTAATTCTTTTGTTAATAAGCTGAATACATAGCAGAAATAGGAGTGACATACTAATAGTGATAACCACAAGTGTCCAGGCGAGTTGCATATTACTTGCGTCAATGGCCATGTAAATTGCAGTTGGGATTGTCTGTGTTTTACCAGGAATGTTCCCGGCAAACATGAGTGTAGCACCAAACTCACCGAGCGCGCGGACAAAGCTCAAAATCATCCCGCTTAGTAATGCAGGAAATGCGAGCGGAAGTGTAACGTGCAGAAAAACTTGATATTCACTTGCACCAAGATCACGAGCACTTTCTTCAATTTGTACATTTGCGATAGAAAATCCCGTTTTCGCTGATTGGTACATAAGCGGAAATGCAACAACTGTAGAAGCGATGATCGCAGCGGTAGATGTGAACATAATAGACTGCTGAAATAATGATTCAACCCACCTTCCGATCGGGCTGTTGTTTCCAAAAATGATAATGAGAAAGAAGCCGATAACAGTTGGTGGAAGTACCATTGGTAATAAGAAAATCGTTTCTAGTATTACTTTGTATCTCCATGAGGAGCGTGCCAATGCCCGTCCGATTATCGTTCCTAAAATTGTAACGATAATGGTGGCACATGCAGCTACTCGTAAAGATAGAAAGATTGGTGACAAAATAGCATCAAAGCTCATGGCAATTATGATAGGACTGTAAATCCATATTTCTTAAAGATAGATTGTGCGTCTTTTGACTGCAAATACTCATAAAATGAAGTCGCCTCTTTCTTATGTTTAGATTCCTTAATAACACCTAAAGGATAGTGGATTGGTTCATGAGAAGTAGCTGCTGCTGTCTCGCCAATCTTTACTTTTCCTGAAATAAGAGCATCTGTTTTGTATACAATACCAGCATCGACATTACCTGTTTCCACATATGTTAACACTTGGCGAACATCTTTTGTAAATACGATTTTATTTTGAATGTCATTCCATAGATTCTCATGTGTGAGAGAAGCCCTTGCGTATTTTCCCGCAGGTACAGATTCAGGTGTACCAAGTGCGATTTTTTTGATTTTCTCATCTTTTAAATCTTGAAATTTTGTAAGAGAACTATCTTTAGGGATGACTAGAACTAGTTCATTTCCAAGAAGATTTTTTCCTTCTTTTTCATTAATGAATCCTTTTTTTACAAGGGTTTGGAATTTATCTTCTGCTGCTGAGAAGAATAAATCAGCAGGTGCACCTTGTTCAATTTGTTGTTGAAGTGCCCCGGAAGCGCCGAAGTTAAAAGAAAGTTTAATATTAGGTTCTTTTTCTTTATATTTTGTTTCAATTTCTTTTAATGCATCTTGTAAGCTTGCAGCTGCTGATATAGTAAGTTCGACTGCTTTTCCTTCTTTAGCAGTTGATTTCTCTTTCTTATCTCCGCTTGTACATGCAACACTAAATATAAGAAGAAAAGAAAGGATAAGTGCCCCGATGGATTGTGATGTAAACTTATTCATAAAAAAATCCCCTTTCGTTTTGACATAATTAATTATAACTAAATATAATTAAATATAACTAGTTATAATTTAATATAATTTGAACGATGTAGTTGTTTTTAAAATATAGGAGAAATATTATTTTCTTTGTTACAATGAAGAAAGAAAGTGAGGAATCGTCTATGGATCATCATTCCTACACAACGGAAGAAGTAGCAAAGCGATTAAAAGTATCAAAATTAACTGTATACGACTTAATTAAAAAAGGAGAACTTCCTTCTTATAGAGTTGGTAGACAGATGCGCATTGATGCAGCAGATTTAGAACAATATATTAAGCAAATGAAAACAGGGAAAATACAAGTTACTCCTGTAAAGAATGATAGTAATAGTATCTCGAATACATGTATTATTAGCGGGCAAGAACTAACATTAGATATGTTGGCAAAGCATATAGAAAATCGTCTGCCAAGTTCTAATATATTACGGGCATATCAAGGTAGTTTAACGAGTTTAGTAAAAATATATCAAGGAGAAGGAAATATCGTTAGCTTACATTTGTTTGATGGAGAAACGGATACATATAATGTTCCGTATGTAAAACGTATTTTAGTTGGACAACCATGTATGATGATTAATTTATTAGCAAGGAACGTTGGGTTTTATGTGCAAAAGGGCAATCCAAAAAATATAAAAACATGGGCTGATTTATCTCAGTCATCTATACGATTTGTAAATCGAGAAAAAGGTTCTGGCATTAGGGTGTTAGTGGATGAACAATTGCGAATTCAAAAGTTAAATAAAGAACGTATTAGTGGATATGAATGGGAAGAATCAAATCATCTTGGTGTTGCCACGCAAGTCGCGAATGGAAAAGCTGATGTGGGAATAGGTTCAGAAAAGTTTTCGCAAATTGTAAATGTAGACTTTATTCCAATCATGAAAGAACAGTATGATTTAGTAATTTTGAAGAATAAAGAAAATGAAGAGTTGATCGAAGTCGTGAAAGATATTCTGCAATCGGAAGAATTTCATAATGAATTAAAGGCGATTGGTGGATATGATATGACGAAAACAGGTCAAATTATATATGAAACAAACTAAAAAGCTGCTTGTCTATAAGACGAGCAGCTTTTTCTATATATAAAGGGGTTTGGGGAAACAAAGTGAAAGTGTTAAACAAGACCTTGAGCAAGTGTGTAAATGAAAGCTGTAAGAAGAGTCGCTCCACTTGCAAGTCCTAAAAAGTCTGATTTGTTGAAAGTAATGTTGTTCATTATAATCTCTCCTTATTTGTTTAATGTAGTTGCAACAGCTTTTGCATCGACAAGTGCGGATAGCACCATGCCCATTGTATTTAAAAGTTTATTTGATTTCATTTTGTTCATCATGCGTATCCGCTCCTTTTCGAATTGTTGTTGCCCTGCTCTATGTCTTAATTATAGGAAATATGATCGCCTGCAACTATCGAATTAGCTTACGGAAGACTTACATTTTTGTAAGAAAAAAAGACATTCGTGTAAGAATGTCTTTTAAAGCATATTGATATGATGATGCTCCTCGATTGTTTTTAAAAAGCTACGCATGGAATTCGTCATATAGCTATCTTTGCGGCGTATGAAAACCGTTGAAATACTACCATATTTTTCAGGGATTGCATGGCAATGCACTTTACCAGCTCTAGAAAGATGATGGACAGCAGACTGTGGTACAAGTGTAATTCCAAGGCCGAGTGCAACACTGTTTAATATTGTCTCTAATATATTAAATTCCATAATTCTTTTTGGTAGCAAACCTTCGTCTTTCAGCCATCGTTCTAGTTTGGAACGGTATCCACATCCTTGGTTAAAAACGAGTAGAGGCGTTGTTGTAAATTCTTCGATATGAAAAGCTTTATTTTGTGTTACAAGCATTAATTTTTCTGTACTAACATCGTATTGTTCAATAAGTGGATGTTTTATTGGTCCTGATATAAAAGCACCATCTAATTGATGATTGAGTACTTCTCTAATTAATTCTTCTGTTAGACCCGCTTGTAATGACAAATCGACGTTCGGATAGCTTTTATAGTAAGAAGATAAAATGGTAGGTAATGTACTTACTGTTTCGACAGTACCAATTTTTAATATACCGGAGGGTGTTTCATTATCTAAAAATACTCGTTTTAGCTCATCGACATCTTGCAAAATTTTATTAACATAAACGAGCATTTTTCTTCCTTCAGCTGTTAAAGTCATGCCTCGTTTATGACGATAAAAGAGCGGTGTTTTCAGCTCGTTTTCTAGTTGTTTAATACGTGCGGTTACATTTGATTGTACGTAATTTAATTCCTTTGCTGCGCTACTTACACTACCTTGGTCGGCGACGCTCTGGAAGATTTGTAAATCTCTTAATTCCATAATACGATCCTCCTTGATGTTAACTATCATTATAAATGATAGTTAACATCATTTTGAATCATTTTACGTGATATATTTTTTCTTTTACAATTCTCTTTGTGCAAATAGAAAGAAGTGGGGGATTGCGGTGAGAAAAGGTCAAATGATAATAGGTGCTTTAGCGTGTTTAATTGCAAGTATGTCATGGGGAGCAATGTTTCCAGTTGCTGATCATGCGTTAGAATACATAGATCCATTTTATTTTTCGCTTATTCGCTATGGAGCGGTGGCGATCGTACTGATTATATTATTGTTGATGAAAGAAGGAAAACAGGCATTTCGTTTAGAGGGAAGAGGAAAGTTACTCGTCTTTTTCGGAACGATGGCATTTACTGTATATAATGTACTTATATTTTGGGGGCAAATGTTAATGGGAAAGTCAGGTGTGATGGTAGCCTCCATTATGGAAGCACTTATGCCGATGATTTCTATTTGTATTCTATGGGGATATAAGCATGTAAAACCGAAAAAGTATATGGTAACGAGCATGATTATCGCCTTTGTAGGAGCGGTGTTTGTTATTACAAAAGGTGATATGAGTTTCTTTTTAACGTTGAAAGATAACATGTTTTCACTAGCATGTATATTTGTTGGGGTTGTAGGTTGGGTTATTTATACGATGGGTGGTCAAACGTGTAGTGATTGGTCAACATTACGTTATTCTACGTTGACGTGTGTATTTGGTACGACTGTCACAGGGATTATAACTGTAATCATTACATCGCTTGGACATGTATCGGTTCCGAGTATGGGAACGATTTCTATCGTGAAATATGATTTATTGTTTATGATGACATTACCGGGAATCGTAGCGTTACTCGCTTGGAACCATGGTGTGAAGATTTTATCATCTATTAATGGAATTTTATTTATTAACTTTGTACCTATTACGACTCTAATTATTATGATGATGCAAGGATATCAAATAACGATGTTTGATATTGTAGGAACTTTACTTGTTATTGCAGCACTTATTCGCAATAACGTTTGTCAAAGAAAAGAAGAAAATATAAACAAGCGAATTTTACAAGAAGAGCAATTACGTCAAGCAGTTTAATAGGCAATTGGAGGATTTCATATGTTAGAAAGTTTATTGTTTTTCTTCGCTGTAGGAGTTGCTTGTGAACTTGCAGCAATTAATCGAAATGGTCGTAAGAAGATAAAACAACAAGCTGAAATGATAGAGCTTTTAAAAGAGTTAAAAGAAAGAAACATTTAAAAAGACGACCGGGCATAGACGGTCGTCTTTTTCTATATAAAGGGGAAAGGGGACACAAAGTTATACAAGCGTAGCGGCATAAATCAAAGCAGTAAGAAGAAGGGAGCCGCTAGCTAATCCTATAAAATCTAATTTGTTAAAAGTGATGTTTTGCATGATGAATTCTCCTTACTTGTTTCTTTCTGACTTAATTGTATGAAATATTGTAAGAAGTAACTATCGAATTAGCTTACAAAAAAATTACACTTTTGTAAGGATTGAAATTTAACAATTAATACTTAAATTTATTACCAACTCCTAAAACTTAGTGTTATAATTGTTGTAAGAAAATAATTATACTTCGGATGTTCAGAAAGGAACGAAACAAATGTATAAACCAATTACATTTTTGTTGAAATATATATTTAAAACAGCTGGGAAAGTAGAAGTGCAAGGGAGAGAAAATTTACCAGAAGGTGGCCCATATGTTGTTGCGTGTACACATACAAGTTTTATGGATGTATTAATGTTAGCTACAGGGATGTACCCAACTCAAATTCATTACATGGCCAAAAAAGAATTATTTGAAGGGAAATTCAAAAATTGGTTCTTTAAAAATGTAAATGCATTTCCTGTAGATCGTGCGAACCCAGGACCGAGTACACTCAAAATTCCATCACGCCTATTAAAAGAAGGGAAAGTAGTAGGGATTTTCCCGAGTGGAACGAGATCAACAGAAGACGTTTCTTTAAAAGCTGGGGCTGTTACGATTGCGCTTCGTTCTAACGTTCCGTTAGTACCGGCAGCTTATATTGGCCCATCAAGTGTAAAGGAATTGATAAAAGGGAAAAAGGCGCAATTGATTTTTGGAGACCCGATTCAAATAGATGCGGAAGAACAAATAGATCGAAAAACGGCTATGAAAATGATGACAGATCAATTAAATGAGAAGTTTGAGGAGTTAAAGGAATCTTTGCAATCAAATCAAAAATAGAAAAGACGACCGGGCATAGACGGTCGTCTTTTCTATTACTATTTATAATAAAGGGGAAAGGGGACACAAAATTTATACAAGCGTAGCGGCATAAATCAAAGCAGTAAGAAGAATCGAGCCACTAGCTAGGCCTAAAAAATCTAATTTGTTAAAATTGATGTTATTCATAATGAATTCTCCTTACTTGTTTAATGTAGAAGCAACAGCTTTCGCATCGATAAGAGTGAATAATACCATGCCCATTGTCTTGAAGAAATTGTTTATTTTCATTGTGTTCATCATATGAATCCGCTCCTTTTCGAGTAGTTGTTGCCCTGTTTCTGACTTAATTGTATGAAATATTGCGGAGAGTCACTATCGAATTAGCTTACAGGAAAATTACACTTTTGTAAGAAAAACGAATGAAGTTGTAATGATAAGAAGATTTGACATATGTTCATGGGATTCATTAAGTTAAAAGTAGAGGTGAGTGTATGGCTAACATTAAAGATATTGCAAAGATGGCGGGAGTTTCCGTTACGACTGTTTCGAGGGTGCTAAATGATCATCCGTACGTAAGTGAAGAAAAAAGGAAAGTGGTTTTAGAAATAGTTGAGAAATTGAATTACTCACAAAATGCAAATGCTGTTCATTTATCAAAAGGAAAGACAAATATTGTTGGTGTAATTCTACCTTACATTAATCACCCGAGCTTCGATGCAATGGTAGGAGGAATGATGGAGGGAGCGTTAACTCATAATTACAGGGTGCTACTTTGCCAAACGAATTATAATAAAAAAGAAGAAATGAAAAGTCTACATATGTTAAAAACGAAACAATTAGATGGTCTTATTATTTGTTCACGTGCAAATGATTGGGAAATGATAGAACCGTATGCTTCTTACGGCACAATAATTGCTTGTGAAGATAATGATATTGCAAACATCTCAAGTGTATATACAAATCATTCGGCAGCTTTCCAGCTAGGGATGAATCACCTTATTAAAAAAGGTTATAAAAAAATTGGTTATTGTACGGGAAGAAAGCTAGGACCGAGTAGTCAAAAGCGTTTTGATGTGTATAAACAGCAATTGCAATCTATAGATGAAGAAGTTAATGAAGAATGGATTTTCACAGAATGTTTTACATTAGAAGATGGTGTGAGAGTGGCTCATAAGTTAAAAGGGATGCAGAATCTCCCTGAAGCGTTAATAGTAGCAGGAGATGAAGTTGCAATTGGGGTTATGACGGAAGTTGGGAAATTGGGTATTCGAGTTCCTGGGGATTTAGCGATTATCGGTTTGGATAACCAACCTATTTCGCAAGTGTTGCAGTTGACAACTATTGATCAAAATTTGAAGGAGATAGGGAAAACAGCTTTTGAAATGTTTTACAGGAAAATAAGTGATACGGGCTCTAAACAAGAAAAGGTGGAAATTTCATATGAACTTGTGGAGCGATCTACAGTGTAGTTTTAATCCGTTATGTGCATAAGTGCATAACGGATTATTTTTTTGAAATACCTTTGACAGGAAACCCGTTTCATACTTTATAAAGGAATTAAACCGGTTTGTAACAATCCATGGATTCTTTTCAAGAATAGTATTTGGAGGGATATGCATGAATGAACTTTTATTAAGTATGAAAAAGTATATAGAGGATGACGAAAAGATTTTAGCCTTTGTAGTAGGGACCTTTGAGAAGGATAATTTCACGTTATGTTATCAACATGGAATTTTTGTTGCCACTACTAGACGTCTCCTGTTTTACGGGAAATTTCCTTACTATCCTTCAACATTTAAAGAGTACTCATATTTGCATATAGATAGCATAGATTTTCATCCGTACTTTGAGTTTACTTGTAATCAAGAAACGGTTAGAGCTAAGCATATTCAGAAAGGTAATGTGGAGCGATTTGTTTGTACAGTTAGAGCGAATGTGAATAATTAATCACCCCTTTGTTTAAACATAATATCTCGATCTTTAAGAGGGAAAATGCGGAATAAAAACCACTTCTAAACCTCTAGGAGATAGTGATACAATGTCAAATGGGGGGAGGGTATGAACTATGGTTAATCAACGTATAAAGGAAATAACACTAATTACAATTGGTTCATTATTATTCGCAATTGGTATTAATTACTTTGCAATTCCAAACCGTTTATCGGAAGGTGGAATTATTGGTTTAACGGTTGTTACGTACTACTTATTTGATTGGTCACCAGGGATTGTGAACTTTGCTATAAATGCAGTTTTACTAGCTATTGGTTATAAGTTTTTTGATAAAAAAACGATGGTTTATACAATTTTAGGGATTGTAGAAACATCCTTGTTTTTATATGTTACAGAACATATTGAGTATCATGTAAATAGTGATACGCTATTAGCAGCTTTATTTGCTGGTTTGTTTGTAGGTATCGGATTAGGCTGTATGTTCAAAGCTGGAGGTACATCAGGAGGATCGGCAATTTTAGCACGGTTAGCAAATCAATATTTAGGGTGGAGTGTTGGTAAAGGCGTACTTATTATTGATATCGTTGTAATTGCTGGTTCTGTATTTATAATAGGGCAAGAAAAAGCGATGTACACACTTGTTGCAGTATTCATCGGAGCGAAAGTAATTGATTTTATTGTAGAAGGAATGGATACAAAAACAGCTGTTACAATTATTTCGAATCAACCAGACTTAATACGTGAGGCTATTACGAAAAACATGACACGCGGTGTCACTGTATTAGAAGGACGCGGCGGATATACTGGTAAAAATAAAGAAGTTTTATATGTTGTTATTAATAAACAAGAGCTTGTTAAGTTAAAGCAAGTTATTAGTCGAGTAGATGAAGATGCTTTCGTTGTTATTCACGATGTGCGTGATGTACTTGGTGGTGGCTTTAAAGCGAGCTAAAAGGTGAACGAGTAAATTCGTTCACCTTTTTTTATTCTTACAAAAATGTAAGTGTAATGTAATGAGATTCAATAGTAGATTTTATTCCTTCTTTTTAAAATGGATGTATATATATCCTGCAGAGGAGGAATGTTTATTATGAAGAAAAAAATGATCACTACTATAATAGCGATGCTAGTGATAGTAGTAATGTTACTACCTACGAAACTTGGACCAGTTATCGATAAATATAATCCGCTTTATAAGACGAAAGAATACTATACGATTGTGAATACAATTGGTCAGCATGTTGGTGATGAGTGGTATGAATATGAATTTATTGCATTTGACGAACGTGGAAGAGAGCAAAAAATAAAGAAGACTGTTAAGCATATGTTAAAGAGAGATGAAGCGTTAAAGGTGTATGCAAAAGGACGCTACGGTGAGGCGATTGAAGAAATTGAAGCTGTAAATATTCCTATTAATGCAAAGAGTAAACTTTTAGCGACGAGATAGCGGGTTATACCCCCGCCTATTTTTTGTCGAAAATAAAAATACTAGGTAGGGGTATTTTAGGGTGTGTGAAAAAGCCTTAGTCCATATGGACTAAGGCTTTTTTTATTATATAAAGGGGAAGGGGGTACATTGTAGTAGCACGAGTGAAAGGGATAAGAAGAGTAGCTACTAGCAATGTAATTTGGTTATGTGAGTGTTCTTCTTATTTGGCTTACTTGCTAACTTTATTGTACGAAATACAGATAAGGAAAACTATCGAATTACATTACACATAGCTTACAAACATGTAAGTCTTCTGTAATGTAATTCGATGGTTAAAAGATAGTGAATTTTATATAGTGTAATTAGAAAGTCTCACTGTATTACTTTCTGTTTGTAATGTTAATGAAGAATGAAAAACCAACTACTTTTTAATAGCCCTCATCTGTATGTAGATGGGGCTCTTTTTATAAACCTTACAACATTGTAAGGTTTACGTAAGCTAATTCGATAGTAAAATTGTCATATTTTTTGCATAATAGATACAAATAGATAAAAATAATTAGGGATATAGTAAGAAGGGAGAAGAATGGGATGTTTAAAGAAGAAGTAGTGAAGTTTCCAATTAAAGATTTCTGTAGCTACTTTACTGTTGCCGTAGTATGTATTGGATTATTTGATATCATAACAAACTTAATTGTTAAATAATATAGATGATAAAACAAGAAGGGAGATCCTTTCTTGTTTTTTTTTATGGAGGAATAAAGATGAAATGGATTGATAGTCATATACATGTTGACCAATATAAGGATGAAGAGAGAAGTAGCTTACTGAAAGATGTGAAAAATAGTAAAGAGATAAAGGGGCTTATTGCGGTATCTATGAATTATCAATCATGTAAAGAAACTTTATCTTTAGCAAAGCGATATCCTTTTGTACATCCAGCAATAGGTTTTCATCCAGAGCAACCGATTCATAAAGAAGAATGTAAGCAAATCTATAAATTAATTGAAGATCATGTAGAGGATATAGTAGCGATTGGTGAAGTAGGCTTACCGTATTATTTAAGGAAAGAAGATGAAAGGATTACTCTAGATCCATACATAGCTGTATTGAAAAAATTTATAGGGCTAGCTAGTGAGTATGATTTACCAATTGTATTGCACGCAGTTTATGAAGATGCTGATATTGTATGTGATTTACTTGAAGAATATAAAGTTTCACGTGCACACTTCCATTGGTTTAAAGGAAGTGAGGAGACAATGAAACGGATGATAACGAATGGTTATCATATTTCTATTACACCGGATGTTTTACATAAGGAGAAAATTAGAAAAATCGTTTCATATTATCCGCTTGAATATATGATGGTAGAAACAGATGGACCGTGGGAATTTCAAAAGGACGTTATGACGCACCCAAGAATGATTAGAGAAGTATTAAATGAAATTAGTATCATAAAAAACATATCTATTGATAAGGTTACAGAAACATTATATAGAAATACCATTCGGTTTTATTTGAAAAGATAGGAGTGTTACTCTTATCTTTTTTATGGATATTTTTTCTAATATTTTCTATAATTTATGATATGTTTAATTTGATGAAGGAAGTAGGGGAGAAAATGGGGAAAGCATATAAAAAAATAGCTATTACAATGATGATTGGTGCACTTTCACTTGCAGCGTTTGGGTGTGAAGCAGAAAAAAAGGCTATAAATCCAAATGCAATACAAGAAAATAAAGAAGAAGAACAAATTGATCCAGTAGTTGAAAAACAGATGAAAGAAACTGAGAAAAACGGGAATTCGATTGGAAACAGTTCTAACAAAGGGAAAATGGCAGAGAGTAACGGCTGGATTTACTATTCAGTAAAAGGTGATAAAAATACAGGAGGCATCTATCGTACGAAAGATCAATTTCAGACTTCGGAACGTGTAGTAGAAGGTGTAAATGCTTCTTACATAAATATAAAAAACAAAGCTTTATATTTTATTCATACGGATGAAGAGAAGAATGCGGGATTATCTTCTTTAATGAAGTATGATATATCTAGCAAAAAGTTAGACATATTAAAAGAGGATACAAATTATGTTTATATTAAAGAGCAAACTTTATTTTATCCGAAAAAATATTCTGAGCATGGTGGTTTTGACATTGTAGGGATCGCAAAAATGGATTTGAAGACGGGACAGGAAGAAGAAGCTGCATTTCAAAACTCCGGTTGGTCTCGAACGATAGATGATAGTATTCTACATTGGAATAAAAATCGTGGAACACAAGTGACAAAAGATAATAAAACTTGGTCAAAAGAAAATTATGCAACAATATCTAGTGCTACGTATGATAATGAAAAATTATATGCTGTTGTTGATTTTTCGTTACCTTTTGAAACAAATGAAGCTGAGCACGGTATATATGAGATAGACGTTCAACAAAATAATGAAAAGTTATTGGTAAAGGATGCCTTGCAGATGAATGTGAAAGGGGATACTTTTTATTATTTAAAAAAGGATGGAGTATATAAGAAGAAAATTAATGGTGGGAATGAAAAAGTAATTTATAATAAAGCGGTTGAACCAACTAAATCCTATTTATATTTTGTAGCAGGGGATATGTATCTCTATACGGATAATGGGACTATCATGAATCTGGATACAAAGAAATCAAATGAAGTAAAAGATAAGAAGCTAGTAGATGACGTTATGTTACAGAAAGTATGGAATGCACAGAAGGAACTGACTAATGTTCAAATGGCTGCACTAACAGGAAACCCAAAACGAGTAGGGGATTTTTCATACGGGGAATTAGTGAACCCTATTTATAATAAGAAAGATAATTTAGAGACTACGCTATCTACGTACTTCTCAAAATCATTTATAGCAGAGTATATGAAGAGTAAGTATATTAAAGAGTTAAATGGAAAAATGCACTATGTTATTGGAGATCCAGGGTCAAAAGCAGCAACTAAATTTACAAAAATTATTTCTGCCGAGTTAAAGGATGGGAAAATAAAAGCACAGATAGAAACGTATAACGACTATGATAATGTAACAGAAAAAGTAGAAGTTGAATTTATTTATGAAAATAATCAATGGGTTATTAATAATATGCCACGTTTTGGTTTAAGTTAAAAAAACCACCAAGCATTCTGCTTGGTGGTTTTGTATTAGGATTCTAATTTTTTCGCACGTCTTAATAATAAAAGAAAGACAATGACGAAGAAACCAAGTATAAGGAAAAACCCATATTGTTTTACATAATCCATTACGTCACTTACACTTGTTGGTTTTTCAACGTGAATGCCGTCTTTATTAGTAGTAATATGAATATCGTTCATTTTCACTTCATTTGTTTCTTTTTGTAAATCAATCCATTCTATGTTTGGAATGCTTTCTAGGTCCTTTAACACTTCTTTTAATGGTTTCACACCTAAGTAAGGATGATAGAATGCACCAATAACCCCGTCAGATAATTTAGCAACAGATAAAGCATTTGCTTTCATTTTAGCAATCGCTTGTGGTTTATCTTCTTCAATAAATCCAACTGTTTCAGGCATTAATTTCATTCCATGTAAGAATGATGGTGTACTTCTGTATGCTGGAGAGTGCATGGATTTCCAAGTTGTATCACTTAACTGTAGTTGTCCTACATAAGTTGAAAAATATCTTGATAATATTTCATAGCCTTTTTGAGACATGGTGTAATGAGGTGCTTCAAATGCGACAGGATATAGTTTGGCATCTACAAGTTCTTGAATGCCTTTTTCAATATGATCAGTCGTATATTTTTCTTCAAATTCTTCCCCTTTTTTTACGTATGCATTATATGCCTCTATATTAGGGAAATCATCTTTTGTTTTTGGTTTTTCATGCTTCGGTTGACGAATTGGTTGGTCTGTTTTTACGTCCCAAAATTCAAAACCTTCACCAGTTTCACTATCATAAAATTGGTGGGTGTAACCATGCATAATAATTGCTGCACCATCATCTTGCATAGAGCGTAAAAGATCGACTAGTTCGGGTTTATCTTTTAAATGTAGTGTTTTACCAGTCTCCGGATCCGTATATACAGGAATAACAGTGATCATGTATGGCATCTTTTTCTCTTTTAGTAATTCAGCAATTTCTTTTAATTGATTTATATCTGCGGCTGGATGAACATCCTCAAGACGTAAATAAGCTTCCACTTTATTTGTCGTTGGCTTTTGTCCAAAGTAAGAAAATAGGCTTTCGCCAATATAATAAGATATCCAATCAAAGAGGTTAGAAGTTGCAACATAATAAGAATTATTTTGTTGCACAATTAATGGATAAGTAGTACTTCCTTTTAAAGCATTGGCAAGAATTGTTCCATTTGTATCAAGATTTTTAATGGATCGTTCGTCCTCTAATGTATTCTTTAGTTTACGTGTTGGATATTCAATTGTATCAGAGTTTATATCTTCATTTTTAAGTGTGATAAATGAAAAACGATTGGATAATTGTTCTATATTTTGACCTAAAACTAGTAGTGGACCTGAGAAACTTTCTAGAAATTCTTTTGCTTCAGTAGAAAGTTCTTCTTGTTTTTCACCTAAGTAAATAACATGTGTATATAAAGATTTATCAGTTATTTCAGCTAACTGTTTTATATTTTTTATTGTTATGTTATTAGTAAAATGTCCTACTTGTGTATTAAGTATTTGGGTATCATTTGTAATTTGATCATCGATTGAACTGTATAAAATAAGGACTTTTGGATTTTCGTTTTTTTGTGCGGAAATAGGGATAGGAATTAATAGTAGTAAACTAAATAAGAGTAGCAACCATTTTTTCATATTATTATTCTCCTAGTTTATATTTAGAATTCAATTTACAATTATATACAAAAAAAGCGTTTCAGTCTATGAAAGTTACATTTTTGCACGTATTTACCAGCTGTTTTTTCACAAAATCGGTCTAAAGCATGATGATAATATGTATAGTTATTTGCTATGATGAAAGGGTAAGAGAATGATAGAATGTGGGTAATTGTAAAGGGAAGAAGGCTGAAAGGGGACAAATTTCAGCGGAGAAAGAGGTAGAGGTAGTGAAGAAATTCTTTGTAGGATTTTTAGTTGTTCTTGGGGTGTACTTATATTTCCAAGGAAAGTCTGAAGGAATGGGCAAATTAGTAAATGAGACAAGCTATGTTGACTCAGAAGAAGCAAAACAGATGAAACAAATTATTATAGAGGAAGCAAAGAAAGTCAATCTTCCAGAATGGATACCTCTTACAATTGCCGAACATGAAAGTCGGTTAAATCCAAGAAGTGTTGGAGATAACGGAACTTCATTCGGATTGTTTCAATTGCACCGTGGTGGTGGGCTTGCACCAGATCATTTAACTGATGATGAGCTGAAAGATCCACGTATAAATGCGCAAATTGCAATGCCGCATTTAATGAAAGGATATAAGCGCGGGGTGCAAAAAGGCTTGACTGATTTTGCATTACTAAAATATATAGCAAATACATCTGGATGGCCGGGTAATTTGGGTCCAGAGTGGACGGATAATAACATGAAGTACAACGTCGGATTAGAGAATGTGTACTATCGAAATAAAGGTGTGATTAAAGAGTAGGTTTTCTATACCTACTCTGTTTTTTTATGAATAATTTTATCTTCTTCTCTCGTGAAGTACTGCGCGAGTTGTATTTTCACCTCTTCTAGCTTTGTAGAAACTTGTGGTATTTTATATCCTACATATAAGGGTGAAACGACAAACCTAGGAACAACTTTGCAAATGATTTTTCCGTTTAATTGATAGAAAAATAAGTTATAACTACTACATCCTTTATGGAAATCTGTCAGTATGTAACGTACAGTTTGTTGAATATAATTTGCCAATTCATCTATGAATTTAACATCTTCAATAATGATATTAAATTCAGTGAAACCGATAATAGGACGATCTGAAATATTGAGTTCAATGTGTTCGTTTTTTTGTACAATGACTCCTTGGAAGTTCTCCGTTTCTACGTTATCGAGATAGTCTACATATTTCATTCCGATAATCTGCATGTGTGCATGATGCAAACTCCCGCCTGAGAATGGACCATGATTTTTGTATAAAATCACAGATGTGAATTCTTCATTCTTCTGTAAGTCTAACCAATGTTTAATGGAGAAACGAATTAGCGATTTCATATGTTCTTCTGTATATGTCGCAATATGTTCTTCACAATTATCTGTTTCGATTAGCACCGTTTGAAATGTATCTTTTAATGTAGGAAATTTGTTTTTTAGCCAAATAATTGAGTCCTCAGTTGCTAAAATATCCGTTAAATTTTCTCTGTCACAAAAAGGACATGTGGCGCTTCTATTCCGAATGCTTTCTGGTTTTTGTTTGCCAATATCGTTTAAAAAGTATAGTTGTTGTGTATCCATTTGTATGTATGCCCCTTTAAAATATGTGTAAAAATCCCGCTTAATACATTCGGGAAAGGGGGAGGGAAATCCTTTAAAGGGAATAGGAAAAATAAAAGACAAGATCTCCTCATTACAATAGGGTACCTTGTCTTTTATTTTTTCTTTAATAATGTGTATGGATAATATAGATCGTTTTTATTATGCTTCTTTTTTCTATTTTTTATTTTGTATAAGGCAATTGCTGTACTTGCGATTATAATAATGGCTTTCTTCATATTCCTTTACCCCTTTTTATTGTTGGTTTAATTCTTGGCTAACTGCTTTTGCATCAACTAAAGCGTGTAAAATCATTTTTACCATATTCATCATGTTCCTTCACTCCTTTTTATAGTTCGTTTAGTTCTTTTACAACTGCTTGTCCGTTCACTAATACCTCAAAGATTGCTTTTACGATTTCTTTCATCATGATTGTTTCCTCCTTTTGTTTTCTCTCTTGTTTACATCTTTATTGTATAGGGAGGCATCTTTTCGTACTATCGCTTTCCATTACGTGAACATAACAGTTTTGTAAGATTTGATGTCACTTATTGAAATGTTTAGTCTATCTTCATTATTTTCAGAAAAATGACTATTCAAACATGAAATGGGAAAGTATAATAAAGAAGTAAGTATTAAATTCCGTACGAAAGAGGTGAATGAGATGAAACGTTCGTTAGCTGCACGTGCCAAATTTTTAGATTATATCTATTTTTGTCGTGCGATTTTTCATGATGTAATTGTTAACGGGATACGTCTGTCCTTTTTTAACAATTGCATAGTAGCTATCGAACGATAGAAATCTCTTCACCCATTTTTAATAAACGTGTGAAAAGGGAGCTATTTAGCTTCCTTTTTCTATGCCGAAAACCATGGGGAATGTTTCTTTCCCATGGTTTTTTATATTGAAAGGAGTACGGAAAATGACAATTTGTAGTGTAAATAATATAACGAAATCTTTTGGTGGAAACATCATATTTGAAAATATATCGCTTGAAATAAAGAATGGTGAACGTGTTGGATTAGTTGGTCGTAACGGTAGTGGGAAGACAACAATCTTTCAGCTTCTAACTGGAATGGAAAGTTTAGATGCAGGAGCCATTCATATGAAGAAAGGTACACGTATTGGTCATGTGGCACAAATTCCGAAATTTGATGAGGCTATGACTGTATATGATGTATTGAATTCCGCTTTTAAAACAGAAAAGGAATTAGAAAGAGAAATGCGTACTTTAGAAAAAAATATGGAAGAAGAACTGGAACCGTCTGCTTTACAAAGGTTAATGGAGAGGTACGGAGCAATTCAAGAAAAGTTTGCGTTTCTTGGTGGTTATGAAATAGAAGCGAATATTATGAAGGTAGCAAATGGTCTACAGGTGACAGAACTATTCCTTCGATCATTTCTAGAGTTAAGTGGTGGAGAGCAAACAAAAGTAAGCCTTGCATACATGCTATTGCAGAAACCTGATTTACTTCTATTAGATGAACCAACCAATCATTTAGATTTATTCGCCGTAGAATGGCTAGAGCAATTTTTAAAAGAATACAATGGAACAGTTATGGTCATTTCACATGATCGCTATTTCCTTGATGAAGTTGTAACGAAGATTTTTGATTTAGAAGATGGAGAGATTCACGTGTATCATACAAACTATTCTCGGTTTGTTGAGGAAAAGGAAGAACGTTTGCTTCAGGAGTTCCAGGCTTATCAAGAACAGCAAAAGAAAATAAAGAAAATGAAAGAAGCAATTAAGCGACTGCGTGAATGGGCAAATCAGGCGAATCCTCCGAATGAAGGATTGCATAAGAGGGCGAGAAGTATGGAACGTGCATTGGAACGTATGGAGAAATTAAAGAAACCTATTTTAGAACGAAAACAAATGGGACTTCAGTTTGAAGGGCAAGAGAGAAGTGGGAAAGATGTTGTTGTAATGAAAGAAGTGAGTAAAGGATTTGCTGGCCATCCTTTATTTAACGAAGCGAATTTACATGTTCGTTTTCAAGAGCGTGCGGCTATCGTCGGTCGTAATGGTACAGGAAAGACAACGCTACTAAAGTTATTATTAGAAGAAATGGAACCAGATGCTGGAGAAATTCGGGTTGGTAGTAGTGTGAAAATCGGTTATTTATCACAGCATGCGTACGGAAATATGAAGAGTAATGTATTAGAGGCTTTCAGGGAATATGTAGCTGTAACAGAGGGAGAAGCGAGACATATATTAGCTAAGTTTTTATTTTATGGTCCAGCGGTGTTTAAGAAAGTAACGCAACTGAGCGGTGGAGAAAAAATGAGGTTAAGACTTGCGCAACTTATGTATCAAGATATCAATTTTTTAATTTTAGATGAGCCGACAAACCATCTCGACATTGAATCAAGGGAAGTTTTAGAGGAAGCTCTTGAACAATATAATGGGACGATTTTAGCTGTTTCACATGACCGTTATTTTTTAAATAAGTTATTTGAAAAGACGTATTGGATTGATGAGTGTAAATTATTTGAGTTTGCAGGGAACTATGCATGGGCGCGTCAAAAGTGGGAGGAAAAGCTCGAGACGCAAGTAATAAAGCAGCAACGCCAAGGAAGAAAAAGTATTGAAACAGCCCCTGCAAAAAAGAAAGAAGCTAGGAATGTTGAGGAGATTGAAACAGAGTTAATGCGTGTAGAAGAAGATATATATACGCTTGAGTGTAAGATGGAACATGTAGTTGATGTTGAAATGCTTGAACAATTGTATGAAGAAAAAACGAAGAAAGAGTTGTTACAAGCGGAACTATATAATGAGTTAGAGAATATCGTGGAGTAAAGAAATTAGAATGAAAGAGCAAGTTGTTTTCTCATATTTTGAGGAGGGCTTGCTCTTTTTGTGTACGGAAAGATAAAAATTGGTATAATTTTCTTGTTGTTAAAATCAAGAGAATAACTTTAGGTTATTAAAACGTGAGGAGAATGTTATGTTAGGATACGCGCGGATTGCTACAATCGTCATGATTTGTTTTGTTTATGCAAACCATGTTTCACGTGAAACAGCACATTTACAATTTTTTGTGAGTATAGCACTTTTTATTTATATTGTGAATCATATTTTGCTAGTAAAAGTAAGCGGAGGTAAAAAACTTGTTTTTTATACACTATTAGCAAATGGGATAATTACAGCTTTATTAGGTTTTTTATTTCCCGAGACATGTTTATATTTAATTATATTTGGAATTGATGCAGTAGGACTATTTATTCATGAATTTCGTAGAAGTATGACGTACTTTTTTATTTCTTTTTTCTTTCTTTGTTGGTTTATAAATATACTACATGCGTATCAACATACAGGTAGTTTAGAATTAGAGAATAATGCCATTAATTTTATGTTCATCGTTTTTAGTGCCTTAGCTGGAAGTTTAATAAAAAAACTTACAGCTGCTCGAAAAGTGGTAGATGAGCAATATGGAGAATTAGCATTATCTCATACAGCTTTAAAAGAAGCGCATGAACAATTACGTCTATATGCCAAAGAGGTAGAAGGATTGACAGCCGTTCGGGAGCGAAATGATATTGCCCGAGAAATTCATGATACTGTCGGTCATAATATGACAGCCTTACTTGTTCAATTACAACTGGCAGAGGCTTTGTGGAAACAAAAATCGGACGCTACGGAAGAGGTTTTACATACATGTCATGGGCTAGCCAGAAAATCACTTCAAGAGGTGAGAGCTTCTGTACATGCCTTAAAAGAAGAAGGAAAACTAGGGAACATAATAGAGAATATGCGTGAAATGTTACATGGATATTCTAAAGCGACGAAAGTACAAGTATCTTTTCAATTACAAGGAGATCCGGTTGTGATTCCGTTATCACTACAACCTACACTGCTCCGGGTTATGCAAGAATCTTTAACAAATGCAAAGCGGCATGGGAAAGCGAGTTTATGTGAAGTGAGTTTAACTTGTTCGGCGAAACAAGTTAAACTATGTATTTTGGATAATGGCGTGGGAGTTAACGAGGTAAGTCCGGGTTTTGGTTTACTTAATATGAGAGAACGAGTAGAGGAACATGGTGGAACTATTCAATTTGAGAGTGAGATAGAAAAAGGCTTTCGGTTACAGATTGAATTTCCACTGCAGGAGAAAACGTGGATAATAGGGGGAACTGTATGATTCGGATTATGATTGTTGATGATCAATCACTCATTCGTGATGGTTTAGCGATGTTATTAAATTTACGTCCGGAACTTGATGTGGTGGGAACGGCTACGGATGGAGACGAAGTAATACAAAAGGTGAAAGAGCTACATCCTGAAATTATTTTGATGGATATTAGGATGCCTCGTATGAATGGTGTTGAAGGAACACGTTTAGTTAGAGAGCAGTTCCCTCATATAAAGGTACTTATGCTGACGACTTTTAGTGATAGTGAGCTTATTTTTGAAGCATTGGAGCAAGGCGCGAGTGGTTATTTATTGAAAGATATGGAGGCAGATGCAATCGCTCAAGCAATTTTAACAGTGCATAGTGGAGGGGCTGTGCTTCCTCAGGATATAACAGAGCAAATCATAAAAGAATTAAAAAAGACAAAAGTAGCGGTAGAGTGCAACACACCAGAACAATTAGCGCAATTAACTGAGCGAGAAGTAGATGTTTTAAGAGAAATTGGACTTGGTTTAAATAATAAAGAGATTGCGGAAAAGCTATTTATTACAGAAGGGACTGTTAAGAATCATGTTTCTAATTTAATTAGTAAGTTAGAGCTGAGAGATAGAACGCAAGCTGCCATATACGCAGTAAGGTATGGCATCACGATGTACACATGACTTTTGGCATATATAATTGTGAAAAAGCAGCAGAATTTGCTGCTTTTTTATTTTGTATTTCTATCTCAAGGGTGATGGAGAGAAGAAGAAATTTTTCTACAATGAAATTGTAAATGAATGCAAAGGGGCTGAATCAGTATGTTAGTCATAGATCATATTACGAAATCATTTGGTAAGAAGGAAATCATAAAGAATGTTTCTTTTGAAGTGAAAAAGGGTGAAACATTTGGATTGCTTGGTCCAAATGGAGCGGGAAAATCAACGACGATATCAATGATTTGCGGGTTAATTTCATACGACAGTGGTGATATAAAAGTTAGTGGGAAATCTGTAAAAGAATATCCATTAGAGGCGAAAAAGAAAATTGGTATTGTTCCGCAAGACATTGCGCTCTATCCGACACTTTCAGCGAAGGACAATTTGGTTTTTTGGGGAAAGATGTACGGTTTAAATGGAAAAGTTGCAAAAGAGCGAGCGGAGAAAGTATTAGCTTACGTCGGTTTGCAGGACCGTGGAAAAGACAAAATTGAAACATTTTCAGGTGGAATGAAAAGGCGTATTAATATTGGTGCAGCACTTATGCACGAACCAGAGTTATTAATTATGGATGAACCGACGGTTGGGATTGATCCGCAATCGAGAAATCATATTTTAGAGACTGTTAAGAAATTAAATGAAAAAGGGATGACAGTTATTTATACGAGTCATTACATGGAAGAAGTAGAGTACTTATGTGAACGAATTGCAATTGTTGATCACGGAAAGGTAATTGCATTAGGAACGAAACGGGAGCTATGTAATCGTCTGGCAGATGGTTTTATAGTGAGATTGCAATTAAATCGTTATAGTACGGAACTGTTACAAAAGTTGAAAGCACTACCTGTCGTTGAACGAATTATTTTTGATGAAGATAATAGCACGATTGATATTGGACTAAATGGTGGTGAGGCTATTGGCACAGTTGTGTCAGTAGTTGTGGAGAATAACGCTCAAATTTTAAAGCTTGAAGTGCAAGAGCCAAATTTAGAGGCACTCTTTTTACAATTAACAGGACGTTCACTTCGTGATTAAGGGGGGTAGTGCGAGATGAAAAGTTTTATTATTGCATGGAAAGATTTAAAAATACGTTTAATTGATCGACGCGGATTTATGATGATGTTAATTATGCCGCTTTTATTAACAGCGATTTTAGGTTCAGCGTTAAGTAATGTATTTGAGAATGGTGGACTACCGAAAACAGTGATTGGCTATTATCAAGTGGGAACTGATGAGTTTGCAGATGTCTTTCAAAAAGACGTATTGCAATCTAAAGAATTAAAAGATGATGTGAAAGTAAAGATAGTTAGTTCTCAGGAAGAGCTTGAAGATATGTTAAAGCAAAAGAAAATTGATGCGGGAATCGTCATCCCAAATAAATGGAGCGAACAAGTACAAGATGGAAAATTAAAAGAACCCAAGGTGTTTATAGACCCATCAAAAGATATACAAGCGAAAATCGCTGAATCAATGATCCGATCCTTTTCAGAACGTGTTCAAACAGTTGCAGTATCTACAAAAAGTGTTGTAACAGAATTAGTAAAATCTCAGCAGGGTGATGTAGCACAAGTTGCAAAAGAGGTGAGTGGAAGTTTACAGGCGAAAGCAACTACAAATGCGGATAACCTTGAAAGAGGAACGATAGGTAAAAAAACAGTTGCAGCGATGCAATATTATGCAGCAGCGATGTTAGTCATGTTCTTACTATATAACATAACGGTAGGTGCAAAGTCAGTTGTCACAGAGCAACGAACTGAAACTTTGGCGCGTTTGTTTAGTACACCAACGAGCTCATTTTCAATTTTATTCGGGAAGTTTTTAGGTACATTATTATTTGCTTGTATACAATTTGGAATATTTATAGTTGCTACACACTTTATGTTTCATGTGGAATGGGGCGGAGACTTTTCTCAAATAGTAGCGGTGGGAATTTCTTATGCAATTTGTGTTTCTGGTTTATCTATGTTAATTGCCGCTTTTATTCGTGAGGAAAAAACGGCAGATGTAATGGGAGGAATCGGTATTCAAATACTGGCTATATTAGGAGGGTCGATGCTACCGATTTACGTATTCCCTGATACACTTCAAACCATTGCGAATGTCGCTCCGAATAAATGGGCACTTACAAGCTTCTTAAATATTATGTCAGGAACATCTTGGGATGTACTACTCCCTGTTATTTTTAGTTTATGTAGTGCAGGAATTGTCTCCGTTATGATAGGAACATTACGTTTACGTACGAGATAGGAGGGGAAAATGATGAAGAAGGTTTGGGCACTTTGTTGGCTAGAGTTAAAACAAATTTTAATAAAACCACAAAGTTATATACTCATGTTTGGAATGCCTATTATTTTTACACTCATTTTCGGCGGACTTTTAGGTGGAAGTGGGAATGCGAAAGTAAATGTTAGCTTAGTAGATGAAGATGGTTCTGTATTATCTAGCAAGTATTACGAGGATATAAAGAAAAGTGACTTAATTGCTATAGAGAAGGTAACGTATAAGGAAGGAAAGCGGAAGGTTGAAAATAAGAAATCATCGGGTATAGTTATCATTCCGAAAGACTTTCAAAAGGGTATGCTAGATAGAAAGATAGAAAATATTCAGTTTCAAGCTAGTACAGATTTTACTGGTGGAACTTCTGTAGAGCAAGTATTGGTAAGCGCATTAAAAAAGATGGAGATAGAAATAAGTGCAGCAAGAGATTTTGAGAAGAAAAGTAACACTTCGTGGGAAACAATGTATAAAGAAATCTATACCAAAGTAGAACCTGTTTCAATTCAAACAGATTCAATTTCACATGATGACCAAAAGTTAAATAACGTTACAGGACGAGCGGCAGGATTTTCAATTCTATTCGTTATGATTGTTATGTTAAGTGCGACGGGAACTATTTTGAAAGCTAGACAACTTGGTGTTTGGTCTCGTTTATTAGAAGCGCCAGTTTCAAAAGTTCAAATACTAGCAGGTTATATCCTGTCCTTCTTTTTAATAGGGTGGATTCAATTCGGTGTTTTAATGATATTAACGCATTCATTATTTGATGTGCAGTGGGGAAATCTATTAGGAGTTATTGCACTTACTTCGGCATTATTATTAGCTGTCATTGGTTTAGCCTTACTATTAGCAAGCATCGTAAAAACAACAGAACAACAGTCTGCATTAGGTAATATCGTTGTGATTTCAACATGCATGATTGGTGGCCTTTATTGGCCGATTGAAATTGAACCAGCATGGATGCAAACGGTAGCAAACTTTGTTCCGCAAACGTGGGCGATGCACGGCTTTACGGAGTTAATTGTAAGAGGGGGTACATTAGCAGATATAGGAAGCTATATTGGTATACTCATTTTATTTGCAGGAGTATTTTTCGTGATTGGTTTAACAAGAATACGTTACGATTGAAAAAAAGCAGAGTTACAGCTTTACACGCTGAACTCTGCTTTCTTTTTGTGTAGCATCTTCCCTTGTTGAAATGATAATAGCGATCCCGAGCATAATAAAAAAAGCTAAAAAGAGGACGAACTTTGGGAAGAATGGGAATAGTAATAGCGCCCCGACTATCATAATTGTTAATAATACGTAGTGCAGGACGTATTGGAATAGGTTGTCCATGTTTTCGCCCCCTTTTTGGTAATGTGTTATTAACATTCTATGTTTCATGCTGAGCGAATAGAAGTGAATTTTTTAAGTTTTTAATATGAAATAAAGGAGAAAGATTGACATGTTTGGAGGAAAGGAATAATCTTGAAATTAATTCATACTATTTTTATAGGAAAAATAAATATAGTTACAGGGAGGAGGTCTATGTTCCTACATCGTTAAAAATTAGGAAGGTAAAGGTGAGAGTGAAATGAAAAATGCTTTTAAAGGAGCAATTGCTACATTTCTTAGTATGTCAGTATTACTAGCTGGATGTGGTCAAGAGGAAGCAAGTACAAATGAAGCTGGGAACGTACCAAAAATAAAAGATGAATTTATTAAGGCAAGTGACAAAGCAAAAAGCCCTATAAAAGCAAAAGAAAGAAAAGATACTTTTGTAGTTGGCATGCCAAGTCCTGGGGGGATATTTCTTCCGCATTTTATGGAGAATGGATGGGATGGTAATATAACGCAAGCTATCTTCGCTCCTCTTGTCGGACTGGATAAGGAAGGAAAGCCAATTCCAATATTAGCGAAGAAGTGGGATATTTCGGAGGATCAGCTTACATATACATTCCATTTGAAAGATGATTTAAAGTTTAGTGATGGTTCGTCGTTAACTGCAGATGATGTAGCATTTACATTAACGTTATTACATGATCCAACTTATAGTGGTGCGACTGATATAAGCCAAACAGCAATAAAAGGTGGGCAAGCTTATAGAGAAGGAAAGGCAACCTCTATTGAGGGAATTCAAGTCATTGATCCGAAAACAATTACGATTACGACTGAAAAGGTAAATGCTCAAACACTATCATTAATCGGCGGAGAAGTTATATCTAAAGCTTATTACGGGAAAGAGTATAAACAAGGACACTTGGAGTATTTAAAAGAGTTGTATGGCAAGCCGGTAGGGGCAGGAGCTTATAAATTGGATAAATATATTCCGGGTCAAGAGGTTCGATTTGTAGCAAATGAAAATTATTTTGAAGGAAAACCAAAGATTGAGCACTTTATTTATAAAATTACAAAAGGTGATACGAAGCTACAACAATTTCAAGCAGGAGAAGTAGATTATGATGGTTTTACAACAAACGTGGGGACGGTTGAACAATTAAAAGATTTAGGTTTTGCTAATATTAATGTGTATACAGGAAGTTCTTACGGCTACATTAAAATGAATTATAAGAAACCATACTTTAAAGATAAGCGTGTCCGCCAAGCATTTATTTACGGATTAGAGCGTCAAAAGGTTATTGATACGTATTTCCAAGGTTATGCTTCACTCGTTAATGTACCGATTACGCCAGTTTCTTGGGCGTATACAGAAGAAGGTATTAATAAATATGAGTATAACTTAGAGAAAGCAAAGAAATTATTGGATGAGGCTGGATGGAAACCAGGTTCAGATGGAATCCGCGAAAAAGATGGCCAAAAATTGAAGGTAAGTTATTTTGCTTCTTCTGCAAGTAAAATAAATGATGTAATGATCCCGGTGATGAAAGAGGATTATAAAAAGCTTGGTGTAGAGTTTAACCCAGAATATATGGACTTTAATACGATGATTTCCAAAGTGATAAAAGGTGATTATGATTTAGCAATGGTATCTACGCCAATGATTGATGATCCGAGTGGAACAATTGAGGAGTTTGTTTCGACAAGTAAACGAAACTATGATGGATACCATAATCCGAAAGTAGATGAATTAGCGAAGCAGGCATTAGAAACATTAGATATTGAAAAACGAAAAGAAATTTATAAAAAGTTGTACCAGGAGTTGAGTGAAAATCCGCCTGTAATCTTCTTAAATAATAGTAAAGTTGTGTCTGCACATCATGCACGCATTCAAGGATTACAAGAAGATAACTATAACGGTATTTTGTTAAGTTTACCTAAATTAAAGATAGAACAATAATTTTAAAAAAATTCCCAAAATATTTATTTAGAAAGAATTGACAAAATATAACGGAAGATATAAGCTAATAACCATAAAGTCTACCGGAAAGGTCGGAATAGGATTGTTACCCCTCAAAAACATCTATTTTTTTACGATTAAAACCGACTTTTCCGATTGGCTATAAATGTGCTGTGGGAGGCATACATAAGCTAATAAGTTCAAAGGGTATCATTACTAATAAGTTAGGGTGGGGACAATGAAGAAAAAAACAAAAAAATGGGCTGGTGTATTTTCGGTATTACTGAGTAGTTCGCTTGTGTTATCTGCTTGTGGGGGACAGGAGGATACGGCTTCTACAGAACCAGTAAAAAAACAGGATTTAAAAGACTCTAAGATTGAATCAATTCCAGCTACAGATAAAAAGAAAAGTCCAGAGAAAGCAAATCAGCGAAAAGATACTTTTATTACAGCCATTTCTAAGCCAGGGGGAGTTTTCCTTCCGTATTTCCAAGATAATGGTTGGGATGGAAACGTAACGTCTGTTATCTTTGCATCACTAGTAACAACAGACAAACAAAGTAAACCTGTTCCGGACCTTGCAGAAAAATGGGATATTTCTGCTGACCAGTTAACATATACATTCCACTTACGTAAAAATTTAAAATTTAGTGATGGGTCGCCTTTAACCGCGGATGACGTAGCATTTACACTAACACTACTTCATGATAAAGCGTATGAAGGTGGATTGGATATTGCTCAGTATGCTGTTAAAGGCGGGAAAGAATATAAAGAAGGAAAAGCAACTTCTATTGAAGGAATCCAAGTTGTTGATCCACAGACAATTAAAATTACAACTGAAAAAGTTAATTCACAGGCGCTAACTAATTTAGGTGGACCAGTGCTATCAAAAGCTTATTATGGAAAAGATTATAAACAAAATACAAGTTTAGACTATTTAAAAGCATTATATGGGCAACCAATTGCAGCGGGTCCATATAAATTTGAAAAATATGTTCCAGGTCAAGAAGTACGCTTTGTTGCTAACGAAAATTATTATGCAGGTAAACCAAAAATCAAAAACTTTATTTACAAAATCACATCAGGTGATACTGGATTCCAATTATTCCAAACCGGTGAACTGGACTATAGTGGATTTAGAGCGAATCCTGAGAATATAGACCAATTAAAAGGATTAGAGTTTGCAAATATTAATCTTGAATCATCAAGTGATATTGCTTATATCTATGTAAATAATAAGAAGTCGTATTTGAAAGATAAAAAGGTACGCCAAGCACTTACTTATGGATTAGACCGTAAGAAGTATGTGGATACAGCTTTACAAGGATATGGCTCTGTTGCTAACGTACCAATTGCTCCAGTTTCATGGGCATATACGGAAGAAGGTATTAATAAATATCCACACGACGTAGAAAAGGCTAAAAAATTATTGGATGAGGCTGGTTGGAAAGTAGGTTCTGACGGGGTTCGTGAAAAAGATGGTCAAAAGTTAAAATTAACATACTACGCATCAAATACAGGTAAAACAAATGATATCTTTATTCCAATCGCAAAAGAAAGTTATAAAGAAATCGGTGTTGAATTAAATCCAGAGTTGATGGACTTTAATACGATGCTTTCAAAAGTAGGAAAAGGTGACTACGATTTAGCGGCAGTTTCAACACCAGGAATTAGTGATCCAAGTGAAGTTGTAAGTGAGTACTTATCAACTAATCCAAAAAGTGATACGGGTTATAATAATCCGAAAGTAGATGATTTGATTGTAAAAGGTATAGGGACGACAGATATTGAAAAACGTAAAGCAATTTATAAAGAACTGTATAAAGAGTTAAGTGATGATCCACCAGTTATTTTATTAAACTATCGTAAACTACTTTATGCTCATAATGCACGTATAAAAGGAATTGATCCGGAAAAGTACGATAGCATTAGCTCTAACTTGCCAGTGTTATCCATTGAACAATAAGGGTTGACCTAAATAATAGAAGACGTTTTTTCATACAGCAAAGGAATAGTAGCTGTTTTGAAAAAATGTTCTTCTATTTTTAAGTAAATAGGATTGGGGAGACAAAAGGTGAAAACATATATCATTCGTAGGTTCCTTCAAATGATCCCTACATTGTTTGGTACATCTATTATTATTTTTTTCTTATTTGCACTTTTGCCGGGGGATTACATTGATTCAAATCCAAAGTTAACACCAGAGAGAGCTCAAGAGTTAAGGGAATTATATGGCTTAAACAAGCCAATTATTGAAAGGTATTTTCACTGGTTAGTGAATGCTTTGCATGGTGATTTTGGATTTTCTTTACAGTATCAAGAACCGGTAACTTCATTACTTAATAAATTTATTTGGAATACATTTATCGTTGCTGTTGCAGCTTTATTTTTCACTTGGATTATTGCTCTTATTATTGGGGTTATTTCTGCAACAAAGCAGCATTCTTGGTTTGATAGATTGGTAACGATTGGTGTCTTTGCAGCAATGTCATTTCCATCATTCTTTATCGGATTATTTTTAATTAAATTATTAGCAGTTGATTTAAAATTATTACCTATTGGTGGCATGATTGATATTGGGAGTAACTCAACAGGGATAGCATACATATTAGAAGTATTACGTCATATGATTCTACCTGTATTTATTTTAACGCTTCTTGGTGTAGGATCATTAACACGGTATTTTAGAACCGGTATGTTGGATGTTATTAGGCAAGATTATATTCGTACCGCTCGTGCAAAAGGCTTAAAAGAAAGAACCGTTATTTATAAGCATGCATTGAAAAATGCAATTTTGCCAGCAATTACATTACTTGCTTTTGAATTACCAGGTTTATTTTCAGGAGCTATTATTATTGAACAGATTTTTAACTGGCCAGGGATTGGGAGCATTCAATTAGAAGCATTAAACTTCCGTGATTATACGGTATTAATGGCTTTTACAATGTTTCTTTCGTGTTTAACAATTATGGCTAATTTCTTAGCAGATATTGTATATGCGTTTGTTGATCCAAGAATTCGATTGAAGTAAGGGGGGAAAGATATGGAGACTATTACACCACTAATAGAGAAAGAACGAAAAAAGAGAAACGAATCATCACCATGGCGCCAAGCGTATAAAAAAATTAAGAAAAATAAGATGGCATTGTGTGGCTTATACGTTTTAATATTTATGTTTTTATTTAGTTTTATTGGTCCAATCTTTTCACCGTATGCTGATGGGAAGGTGCAAGTAACACAAATTAATAAACCACCCAGCCTGTCACATTGGCTCGGAACAGACCAGTTGGGACGGGATATTTTGACTAGACTTATGCAAGCAGGACGTATTTCATTAACAATTGGTTTAGCGTCGATGCTACTATCGGTTATACTAGGTGCTCTATTAGGAGCAATTGCTGGTTTTTATCGAGGAATTGTGGATCATCTAATTATGCGTGTTGCGGATGTGTTAATGTCCATTCCGGGATTACCGCTCCTTATTATAATGGGAGCGATTTTATCAGAATGGAAATTACCATCGGAATACCGTTTATATATTGTAATGATTATTTTAAGTTTAGTAGGATGGCCAGGACTTGCCCGTCTTGTGAGAGGACAAATTTTAACATTGCGGGAGCAAGCCTTTATGCAAGCAGCAGATGTATTAGGATTAAAGGATTCTCGAAAAATTATTCATCATCTAATTCCTAACGTCTTTCCGTTGCTTATTGTTGTAGCGACTTTGGGTGTGGCTGGATCTATTTTAAGCGAGTCTGCACTAAGTTACTTAGGTCTCGGCGTCGTACCACCTACACCATCATGGGGGAACATGATTAGCGCAGCTAACTCATTAATTGATTTCCAAAAGCGTCCGTGGTTATGGATTCCGCCTGGTTTTGCAATCTTTATAACAGTTGTATCAATTAACTTACTTGGTGATGCACTTCGTGATGCGTTAGATCCAAAGATGAGACGGTAGGTGAGAGAATATGAGTAAAGCGGTAGTAGAGCTGAAAGACTTACAAACACACTTTCAGACAGAAGAAGGGACAGTAAAGGCTGTGAATCACGTTAGCTTTGCAGTTCGGGAGGGTGAAACTGTTTGTGTTGTAGGTGAATCGGGTTGCGGGAAAAGTGTAACAGCCTTATCTATTATGGGACTTATTGCTGAGTCGGGCAGTGTAGTAGGCGGAGACATTTTATATGAAGGAAAAAGTCTTTTAGGAATGAAAGAGAAAGAGCTTCGTAGTTTACGAGGAAATGATATTGCGATGATTTTCCAAGAACCGATGACATCGCTAAATCCGGTCTTTACTGTAGGTGAACAAATTGTAGAAACGTTAAGAGAGCATGAATTACTTAGTAAAAATGAAGCGTATAAGAAAGCAATTGAGTTAATTCGTAAAGTCGGCATAGCCCGTGCGGATGAAATCGTCCATTCTTATCCGCACGAACTGAGCGGTGGCATGTTACAGCGTATTATGATTGCTGTTGCACTTAGTTGTAATCCTAAGTTATTAATTGCTGATGAGCCGACAACGGCTCTTGATGTTACGATTCAAGCCCAAATATTAGACTTATTAAGGCAGATAAAAGAGGAATTTAAAACATCAATTTTATTAATTACACATGATTTAGGCGTTGTAGCAGAAATGGCTGATTACGTTGTCGTTATGTATGGTGGGAAAGTTATTGAAGAAGCACCAGTACTAGAGATATTCCAAAATCCGAAACACCCGTACACGAAAGGATTGTTGAAATCAAAACCAGTGATGGGAAAACGAATAGATAAACTATATTCTATTCCAGGGCAAGTTCCTAATTTAGTTGGTTTGGATGAGTTTTGCTACTTTAGCGGTCGTTG
The DNA here is from genome assembly GCF_008042405.1 of Bacillus sp. SH7-1. Lineage (NCBI taxonomy): Bacteria > Bacillati > Bacillota > Bacilli > Caryophanales > Bacillaceae > Bacillus > Bacillus sp. SH7-1. Next base: position 24,304 of record NZ_QNUD01000021.1, on the reverse strand, counting down.
TGAGCATTGTATGGAAATATGTAAAGAAGAAGCGCCAAATCTGAATGTACATGATGAGAATCATAAAGTAGCTTGCTGGTTATATGAGGAGCGTGCGGAACAATGAATGAACCATTATTAGAAGTAAAAAACTTAAAAACATATTTTCCAATTAAAGGCGGCATATTTAGTAGAACAGTTGGACATGTAAAAGCAGTTGATGGAGTAAGTTTTACTATTAATAAAGGTGAAGTGTTTGGCCTCGTTGGTGAATCAGGAAGCGGAAAAACGACGATAGGAAAAACAATTTTACGTCTCGTCCAAAAAACGGAAGGAGAAGTGAGGTTTAAAGGGCAAGATGTTCACTCTTTATCCAAGGAAGAATTGAGAAAACATCGTCCTAATATGCAACTCGTATTTCAAGATCCATTTAGCTCATTAAATCCGAGAATGAGAATTGGAGAAGCGCTTGGGGAGCCAATGTTAGCCCACGGATTAGCGACGAAAGAAAATGTGCGTGAAAAGGTGACAGAAGTATTAGAGTTATGTGGCTTAGCTCCATACCATATTGACCGGTACCCTCATGAGTTTTCTGGTGGACAACGTCAGCGTATTGTTATCGCAAGAGCTATGGTATTAAACCCAGAATTTATTGTAGCTGACGAACCTGTGGCAGCACTAGATGTATCTATTCAAGCACAGATCATTAATTTATTTAGTGAGTTACAGGAGAAAAAGGGATTATCTTATTTATTCATTTCACATGATTTAAGTGTAGTAGAACATTTATGTACGAAAATCGGAATTATGTATTTAGGTACGATTGTGGAGACAGCACCGCGTGATGAGTTATTTACGAATCCACTTCATCCGTATACAAAAGCATTGTTATCGGCTGTGCCAATACCAGATCCAACAGTAAAGCGAGAGCGAATTATATTGGAAGGGGATATTCCAAGTCCAGCAAATCCACCTTCGGGTTGTCGCTTTCATACGCGATGCCCGTTTGCAACAGATGTTTGTAAAAAAACAGTACCAGAATTTCGTAATGTTGGTGGAGATCACTTTGTTGCTTGTCACCATGTATAAAAGAGAAGGACTCTTTCAGAGGTTGAAAGAGTCCTTTTTTCATTTACTAGATGAAGTTTGTTTCAATACAAATTGCTCGATTGCATGAGCAACACCATGTTCATTGTTTGTTAATGTTACAACATCACATAGTTTTTTTACATCTTCTTCAGCATTGCCCATTGCAACTGATAAACCAGCTACTTCTAACATGGGTACATCGTTAAAATTGTCACCGATAGCAACTGTATCTTCAATTGGTATATTAAAGTGGGCTGCCATTTGTTTCAGTCCATTCCCTTTATGCCCGTTCTTATCCATAATTTCTAAATTAGTAGGGGCAGATGCTGTAACCATAATATCAGTGTCTTCTTGTAACATACTTAATAGCTGTGCCCGATGCTCTGCATTAAACGTTAAAATGAAGAATTTAGATATTTCTAGTTCTTGGTTATTCACAACATCTTCTATTTTTTTGAAATCAGTAATTAGGTTCGATTTCTTTTGCTTTTCGGTAATTCGTTCAAGTTCCTCTAATGTAACATCGAGCGCATGCTTATTTTCTTCGAACGCTTGCATCACTTGATCTTGCCATGTATATGGAGAATAAACTCCTCTATTTGTATATAGCTTATATGGGAAACCTTCAGATTCTAGTAATTTTGCAAGTTTGTACACTTTGTCGTTTTGTATACAACGCGAGTTAATTACTTTTCCATCCACATAAACAATAGCCCCATTGCTTGCTCCGACTGGAAGAGATAATTTATATTCTTCCAATAGCTTTAAAGCATCCTCTTTCGCACGACCAGAACAAATCATTACAATATGACCAGCTTTTTGTGCAGTTTGGATTGCTTGTAGGTTTTCTTTGGAGATTTCAAGATTAGATGATAGTAGTGTACCATCCATATCTAATGCGATTAATTTCAAAATGACCACCTCTTTGTTTTTATTATACATAGTTATATAGAGGAAACATATAAACTTATCTTGGAAAGATTGTATTTTATCTCGTATGGACTATCAGTAAGAATTTGATAGATTCCACCTTCTTAATGAAAGATTTATCTTAATTTGTAACAAAAGTAGAGGTAGGTATGGGTATGTTTCGTTATATGACTGTAATATTACATGAATGTTACAAACGTGAACTTAGTAGAAAGTGCATTAAAACAAGGTTTTTGAGGATGTTTATAAAAAAACGTAAAAAAAGTGTAATAAATTTTATGTAATTATATTGCAACGTAATAATAGTTATGTTACATTAGTGTTACAAACGTTACGTTATTAAATTTAATGTAACGCTAACATAAAAACTATGAAATAAACATTTCTTAGAAATTACATATAGATAACTTATTAAAAAGGAGGATGAAAAATATGAAAGAGCAAGTATTACAAGTAACAAAAGGTGACTTCGTAGGATCAGCAAGTGGAGCAGTAGTATTAACAGCGTTAATCGTATTTCTATCAAGCGTATTAGTATAATAGAAGTTTTGTAATAAAAAACAAATGAAGGGAGAATGAAAAATATGAAAGAGCAAGTATTACAAGTAACAAAAGGTGACTTCGTAGGATCAGCAAGTGGAGCAGTAGTATTAACAGCGTTAATCGTATTTCTATCAAGCGTATTAGTATAATAGGAGTTTTGTAATAAAAAACAAATGAAGGGAGAATGAAAAATATGAAAGAGCAAGTATTACAAGTAACAAAAGGTGACTTCGTAGGATCAGCAAGTGGAGCAGTAGTATTAACAGCGTTAATCGTATTTCTATCAAGCGTATTAGTATAATAGAAGTTTTGTAACAAAAAACAAATGAAGGGAGAATGAAAAATATGAAAGAGCAAGTATTACAAGTAACAAAAGGTGACTTCGTAGGATCAGCAAGTGGAGCAGTAGTATTAACAGCGTTAATCGTATTTCTATCAAGTGTATTAGTGTAATAGAAGTTTTAAATCCTACAAAATGAAAGGAGAATGAGGAATATGAACAGTGAACAAGTGTTACAAGTAACAAAAACAGATTTATTAGGATCGTTAGGTGGAGCGGTAGTATTAACATCATTTATTCTATTCCTTGCAAATGTATTAGTATGAGACAAATAAATACAATCATTCAAAAAAAATAAAGACTCTAGCATATTAGTAAGTAGTTAATATGTTGGGGTCTTTTTTGTTTTCTCCTATATATCTCTCCAAAACATTAATAGTTTCCCTTTATCGCGTAAACGCTCAATTGGTGAAGGTTAATAATTAGCGGGGATGAACCCTTCGTTGATTAAAGTCTCCCTTTATTTCAAAGAGAAAAAAGTCGAATTTTATATGTAAGAAAAAAAGAGGAATTTGACAGAAAAGATAGAAAATTTTAAAGGTCAGAATTTGTTAGCTTGCTAACTAATTTCTAATAACTTACGTTGGAAGCGTTTTCGGTTGGTTTTAAGTATGGACCATTTAATCTATTTACAGGGGGATGAGGATTTTATGAAACAAAAATCTATGGATACGCTAGCTGCACAAATGGAGGACTTTTTTCCAGTACGTGATGTAGACCATTTGGAATTTTACGTAGGAAATGCAAAGCAATCAAGTTATTACCTTGCGAGAGCATTCGGATTCAAAATTGTAGCCTACTCTGGATTAGAAACTGGTAACCGTGAGAAGGTATCTTATGTTCTTGTGCAAAAAAATATGCGTTTTGTTGTGTCCGGAGCTTTAAGTAGCGAAAATCGTATTGCAGAGTTTGTAAAGACTCATGGTGATGGCGTGAAAGATGTGGCATTACTTGTTGACGATGTTGATAAAGCGTACTCGGAAGCAGTGAAACGTGGTGCCGTCGCAATTGCTCCGCCTGTAGAGTTAACAGACGAGAACGGTACATTGAAAAAAGCAGTTATTGGTACGTATGGTGATACAATTCACACGCTTGTAGAGCGTAAAAATTATAAAGGAACATTTATGCCAGGATTCCAAAAGGTCGAGTTTAATATTCCTTTTGAAGAGTCAGGTTTAATTGCTGTAGATCATGTAGTTGGTAATGTTGAAAAGATGGAAGAGTGGGTTAGTTATTACGAGAATGTTATGGGCTTTAAACAAATGATCCATTTTGATGATGATGACATTAGTACAGAGTATTCAGCATTAATGTCGAAGGTTATGACAAATGGAAGTCGTATTAAGTTCCCTATTAACGAGCCAGCAGATGGAAAGAGAAAGTCACAAATTCAAGAATATTTAGAGTTCTACAATGGAGCGGGTGTACAACATCTTGCCTTATTAACGAATGACATTGTTAAAACAGTAGAAGCGCTTCGTGCAAATGGTGTGGAATTTTTAGATACACCAGATACTTATTATGATGAGTTAAGTGCACGAGTTGGAAAAATTGATGAGGAAATTGATAGGTTAAAAGAATTAAAGATTTTAGTAGATCGCGATGATGAAGGCTACTTACTACAAATCTTTACGAAACCAATTGTAGATCGTCCAACTTTATTTATTGAAATCATTCAACGTAAAGGTTCTCGTGGATTTGGAGAAGGGAACTTTAAAGCATTATTTGAATCAATTGAAAGAGAACAGGAACGTCGCGGAAACTTATAAGATTTGTATCCACCAGCAAAAGTCCCTTTGCTGGTGGAAATTTCATTTTCATAGGGAGGAATCATGATGAAGTTTGTTACATTTCGTCTTCCTTCGAAAGAAATGCGAGCTGGATGGCTTGAAGGTGACAAAGTAATTGATATGAATCTTGCTAGTGATGGGAAATTACCTTCTTCTATGTTCGCCTTTTTAGAGAAAGCGGATGAGTATGTAGAAGTATTACGTAATATTAAGAATCCGGAAAAGGGGCTATATTCCTTAGAGGAAGTACAATTAGCGGCGGCAATTCCTAATCCGAGTAGTATTCGGGATTTTTACGCGTTTGAACAGCATGTAAAAACGGCTCGTGGCCGAAGAGGGTTAGATGTTGTACCTGAATGGTACGATTTCCCGGTTTTTTATTTTACGAACCATCGTGCTGTAATTGGTCCGGATGATTTTGTAATTGGTCCGAAGAAATCTAACAAACTTGATTATGAGTTAGAGATTGCTTGCGTAATTGGGAAAGAAGGAAGAAATATTTCTCGTGAGCAAGCAGAGGAATACATTTTTGGTTATTGTATTATGAATGACTGGAGTGCAAGGGACTTGCAAGCAGCAGAAATGAAGGTAGGACTCGGTCCAGCAAAAGGAAAAGATTTTGCAACTTCATTAGGAGCACACCTTGTTACGAAAGAGGAATTAGATGTTTATCGTAACGGTGACCGTTATGAATTAGAGATGACTGCTCATGTAAATGGAAAGCTATTATCAAAAGGAAACTTTCAAGATATTTACTATACATTTGCTGAAATGATTGAACGTGCTTCTGAAGACGTTACGCTATACCCAGGCGATGTGATTGGTTCTGGGACAGTAGGAACAGGTTGTATTTTAGAACTGGGCACGGAAGAGTGGCTGCAAGATGGAGATGTTGTAGAACTTACGATTACTGGTTTAGGTACATTACGTAATACGGTCAAAAAAGAAATGGAAGCAGGTGATGGGCATGTTTTATCGTCACATGGGGGAGCTACCTCATAAACGACATGTACAATTCCGTAAAAAGGATGGATCGCTCTATCGCGAACAAGTAATGGGAACGAAAGGTTTTTCGGGTACGCAATCTATTTTGTACCATCATTATATGCCAACGGAAGTAGGTCATGTGGCATTATCTCATTCTTGTCAGTTGCAGTATGAAGAAGATGTAGCTCTTGCTCATCGTCATTTTCGCACGAAAGAAAATAAAAAAACTGGCGATGCAGTAAGCGGAAGAAACTTTATGCTTGGGAATGAGGATTTATTAATTGGAGTAGTGACTCCAACAGAAAAAATGGACTATTTCTACCGTAATGGTGATGGCGATGAAATGTTATTTGTTCATTACGGAACAGGGAAGATTGAAACAATGTTTGGAACGATTCACTATCGAAAAGGTGATTATGTAACGATTCCAATTGGAACGATTTATCGTGTTATTCCAGATGAAGGAGAGACTAAGTTTCTTGTTGTAGAAGCAAATAGTCAAATTACAACACCGCGTCGCTATCGTAATGAATATGGGCAATTGTTAGAGCATAGCCCGTTTTGTGAGAGAGATATTCGTGGCCCTGAAAAATTAGAGACGTATGATGAAAAAGGTGAGTTTGTCGTAATGACAAAGTCGCGAGGGTATATGCATAAACATGTCTTAGGACACCATCCGTTAGATGTTGTTGGTTGGGATGGCTATTTATATCCGTGGGTCTTTAATGTGGAGGACTTCGAACCAATCACAGGTCGTATTCATCAGCCACCTCCAGTACATCAAACGTTCGAGGGGCACAATTTCGTTATTTGCTCTTTCGTACCACGTTTATACGACTATCATCCAGAATCTATTCCGGCACCATATTATCATAGTAACGTGAATAGTGATGAAGTACTGTACTACGTAGAAGGAAACTTTATGAGCCGGAAAGGTGTGGAAGAAGGTTCTATTACGCTTCATCCGAGCGGCATTCCTCATGGGCCACACCCTGGGAAAACAGAGGCAAGTATAGGGAAAAAAGAAACGCTTGAATTAGCTGTTATGATAGATACATTCCGTCCACTTCGTATTGTAAAACAAGCACATGAAACAGAAGATGAAAAATATATGTATAGCTGGATTGAAGAGGGTTCATATACTGTGAAATAGGAAAAAGAGGCATGCTCAATAACGGAGCATGCCTCTTTTATGGAATCGACATGTATAATAATACCAAAAAGAACTATAGAAAGATATATAGAAAGAATGATAAATATAGCGCGTATTCATAAGAATTTCTACTTATTTCGACAAAAGTATTGACTGTGAAAAGTACTATGAGTAAAATGAAAAAGCGAATTAAAAATTTTCAGAAAATTTAAAACTTGGAGGAGCATGTTATGAAGCAAATTTTTCAAAAGAAGCCTATTGCAAAGTTAATGCAAGAGAGTAAACAAAAGACGTTAGCAAGAACATTGGGCGCGCTAGATTTAACGATGCTTGGAATCGGGGCAATTGTTGGGACGGGTATTTTTGTTCTAACGGGCGTGGTAGCGGCGAAACATTCTGGACCAGCTATTATCTTATCATTTGCGATAGCCGCGTTAGCCTGTGCCTTTGCTGCATTTTGTTATGCTGAATTCGCTTCTTCAGTTCCTGTCTCAGGCAGTGTGTATACGTACACATATGCGACGATGGGAGAAGTATTCGCATTTTTAATTGGATGGGACTTAATGCTTGAGTATTTACTTGCTACCTCAGCTGTGGCAAACGGTTGGTCCGCTTATTTCCAATCGTTATTAAAGGGATTTGGAATCCATATTCCTACAATTCTCTCCTCGGCCCCTGGTACAGGAAAGGGTGGAATAATTGATTTACCTGCGGTTCTAATTATTTTAGTGATGACTGTTCTTTTATCTAGAGGTGTTCGTGAAAGTGCACGTGTAAATAATATTATGGTATTTATTAAAATAGCGGTTGTTCTTATTTTTATCTTCGCTGGTTTTAATTATGTGAAACCTGAAAACTGGACGCCTTTTATGCCGTTTGGTTTAGATGGTGTAATGGCTGGAGCTGCTACAGTGTTCTTTGCATTCATAGGGTTTGATGCAGTTTCAACAGCGGCAGAAGAAGTGAAGCGTCCACAACGTGATTTACCAATTGGTATTATTGCATCGTTATTAATTTGTACAGTTCTTTATATCGTTGTTTCGCTTATTTTGACAGGAATTGTTCCATACGGACAGCTAAATATATCAGATCCAGTTGCTTTTGCACTTCAATTTATTGGACAAGATGGTTTAGCGGGAGTAATTTCAGTAGGAGCAATCACAGGAATTACAACTGTAATGCTAGTTATGATGTATGGGCAAGTACGTGTTTCGTATGCAATGAGTAGAGATGGATTATTACCGAAACGTCTTGCTAAAGTTCACCCGAAATTTAAAACACCGTTTTTAAATACGTGGACAACGGGAATTATTGCGGCACTGATTTCAGGATTAATAGATTTAAATGTATTAGCACATCTTGTAAATATGGGGACATTGTCAGCATTTGCACTCGTAGCTGTTGCTGTAATTGTAATGAGAAGAACTCATCCGGACTTACCGAGGGCATTTAAGGCGCCGCTTGTACCATTTTTACCCGCGTTAACAGTAATTTTTTGTTTATACTTAATGCTTCAATTATCCGGAACGGCTTGGATTAGTTTTGGGATATGGATGGTTATTGGTATTGCGGTTTACTTTTTATATAGCCGTAAACATAGTGCTTTAAATAATAGTAAAGACGAAGAAGATGCAGCAAATCTATAAGTAGGGAAATCCGTTCTAATTCTGTTAGAATGGATTTTTTTGTTTGAAAATTTACATTTTTCTGAATTAGTTATAAGATAATTGTTGGTGAACGAAAGGGGTGAAATGATGAGGAATACGTGGCGTGAGTTAAGGGAGATGGACCGTAACGTATGGATTCGATTTATTGGAGAGACGTTAAATGGAATTGCGATGATGATGTTGATGCCTTTTTTTGCATTATATTTAAAAGATAAGGTAGATTCGTTATTACAGGTCGGAGTGATTATGGCGCTTTCTCCAATTGCTGCAAGCTTTGGAGCGATTATAGGAGGAAGAATTGCTGATATATATGGAAGAAAGCCAATTATGATATTTTCGATGGCGAGTAATGCGTTATTAATGCTCGGTTTTCTATTTATAGAAGGATTTATTCCATATGCGATTTTATCTATTTTTTTAGGATTAAGTAATTCTTTATTTCATCCAGCTGCATCAGCAATGGTTGCGGATGTAACAACGCCAGAAAAAAGAACTGAAGCATATGGTTTATTACGAATGGGGCACAATATAGGTGCTGCAATTGGCCCGATAATGGGCGCTTCGGTAGTTGTGTTGTCGAAGAACCTTGTGTTTATTATTGCCTCGTCTACGATGTTATTTTATGCATTACTTGTATTCGTTCTTATTCAAGAGACAATACCAAAGGGTATGAATAAAGAAGAGAATAAAGAGAAGGAATCCGGGGCAATTTGGAAAATTGTAATGCAGGATAAGGCATTAATGACTTATTTATTAGCGGGTATCATTATTTCGATGGGATTTTCGCAAATGGAAGGTATGTTACCGTTGCATTTCGATAATGAAATGAGGGGTATTTTTGGAATTAACAATCCGTATCCCTATTTAATGGCACTAAATGGACTGTTGGTTGTGCTATTCCAATTTCCAATTTCAAAATGGGCCGCAGATAAACCAGTCGGGAAGACGATGTTATATGGTGCGTGTTTGTTCGGGATTGGTTTGTTCTTTATAGGATGGTTACCGAAGTGGTTTGGAGGATTAGATACAAATGCTACAATTATTTTAATAACGTTACTGTTTGTGTATGCCATATATACGTTTGGTGAGATGATTATGTCTCCTGTACAGATGACGTTTGTAGCGAATTTGGCCCCTGAGAATTTGAGAGGGACTTATATGGGAGCTGCAAGTTTGCAGTGGATTACAGGAAGTGCATTCGGTCCACTTCTTGGAGGTTTTTTACTAGATCGATTACTTGGCCACGTTCTATTTACAATTTTAGCTGTAGGATGTGTAATTGCAGGTGTTGTATATGTTTCTTTAGATCGACTCATTGAACAAAGGCAAAAAGGCACACTGACCAAAAAATCTTCTTAATGAGTAGATGATATACACGAAAAGGGGATTTCTACATATTTTAGGTACATAACTAAATTGGGTTGTAATTTTATATATTTATGAAAAAAGATAAGTAGAAAAAGTATAGAAAACCAATAAGTGGTGTCATTTAATTATTTGTGGAAGTTACATTTTATTTCAAATAGGAACTACCTATTTTTATAAAAAGTGCTAAAATAGAAAAATGAAAACAATTGGTTAGGGTGATTTCAGTGACAAAAATTAAATTAGGTTTATTATACGGTGGAAAATCAGCTGAGCATCAAGTTTCGCTACAAACGGCTCTTGCTGCTATTAAAGCATTAAATCAAGATAAATTCGAGATTCATCCAATTTATATTACAGAACAAGGTCAATGGGTACGCGGTGAGCGTATTGAAGGTGAAGTAACAGATGTTGAAGTTCTAAAAATGAGTGGTGCAGAAAATGCGATTTCTCCGTTATCATTAAGTACAGAAATTATTTCATCTGCAGCTTCTGAGGAAAATGCTATCGACGTTATATTCCCATTACTACATGGACCGAATGGTGAAGATGGAACGGTTCAAGGATTATTAGAATTAATGAACATTCCTTATGTAGGAAATGGTGTTCTAGCATCTGCAGCAGGTATGGATAAAGTTGTTATGAAAAACATCTTTGCAGAGGCTGGATTGAAACAAGCAAAATATGCATCATTCATTCGTAGCGCATGGGAAAAAAATCGTGAAACAGCATATAAAAAAGTAGAAGAAGTATTAGGATATCCTTGCTTCGTAAAACCAGCAAACCTTGGTTCAAGTGTTGGTATTAATAAGTGTAAGAATCGTGAAGAGCTTGAGAATGCATTTGAAGAGGCATTCCAATTTGACCGTAAAATTATTGTAGAAGAGAATATTGTTGGACGTGAAGTAGAAGTTGGTGTACTAGGTAATGATGAACCGAAATGTTCAGTTGTAGGTGAAATCGTACCGAAAAAAGACTTCTATGATTATAAGTCGAAATATATCGATGGCGATACAGCGTTAATTATTCCAGCTGAAATGACAGAAGAAGAGTCTAATGTTATTAAGCGAGATGCGATTATTGCGTTCCAATCGTTAGATGGTGCTGGATTAACACGAGCTGATTTCTTCTTAACGAAAGATGGAGAAGTATATATTAACGAAGTAAATACAATGCCAGGATTTACGCCGTTTAGTATGTTCCCTCTACTATGGCAACATACTGGATTACCGTATCCGGAATTAATTGAAGAGCTAATCGGTTTAGCAATTGAGCGTCACGAAGAAAAACAAAAAATTAAATATACAATCTAACAAAAAAGGAGGAGGCACTATTCGCAGGAATAGTGCTTCCTCTATGTAAGGAGTGTTTTTATGATAAATCGAACGTTAAAACAAGTAGAACAGATGGTAAATGGTACGGGATTAGCAGAGCAATATGAGGGAATTACTATACAAGGAGTGTCTATTGATACGAGAAAAATTGAAAAAGGAAACCTATATGTTCCGATTCAAGGTGAACGTTTCGATGGACATGCTTTTGTAGATAAAGCTGTTGAAAATGGAGCTGTTGCTACATTGTGGATGAAAGATGTAGCCAATCCACCTGAGAATCTTCCAGTTATTCTTGTAGAAGACACGCTATCGGCATTACAATTGTTAGCGAAAAGCTATCGCGATCAATTGGATGTTAAAGTTGTTGGGGTGACAGGTAGTAACGGTAAAACATCTACAAAAGATATTGTAACAAGTCTTCTTGCAACTAAATTCAAAGTTCAAAAAACAGAAGGAAACTTCAATAACCATATCGGGTTACCTCTTACTATTTTAAACTTAGAAGAAAATACAGAAGTAGCTGTATTAGAAATGGGTATGTCAAGCCGAGGTGAAATTGAATTCTTATCTAAGTTAGCTCGTCCAAATGCAGCTATCATTACAAACATTGGTGAGGCACACTTAATGGACTTAGGCTCTCGTGAGGCGATTGCTGAAGCAAAATTAGAAATTGTGACAGGATTACAAGAAGGTGGAGTGTTCGTATATAACGGAGATGAGCCATTATTGACAAATCGTGTTCCTGAAATGAATTTAATAGCTGAAACAGTTACGTTTGGTGATGCTAGAGCAAATGATTATTATCCAACAACTGTAACATTACAGGCGACGGGAACCCATTTTAAGATGAATAGAGACGAAAATACTTCATTCTACTTACCGGTGTTAGGAAAACATAATGTGTATAACACACTTGCTTCAATGGCAATTGCGAAACATTTTGGTGTAACGTGGGAAGAAATGAAACAAGGCTTAGTCACACTTCAAATGACAGGCATGCGTATGGAAATTGTAAAAACAGATAGTGGATTAACAATTATCAATGATGCTTACAATGCAAGCCCGACAGCCATGGAAGCAGCATTCCACCTAATGAATGGTTTAGATGGATTTGCTAAAAAAATTGTCGTGCTAGGTGATATGTTAGAGCTTGGAGATCAAGAAGTACAGTTTCATTATGAAGTAGGTAAATTAATCGATCCAGCAAAGATTTCACACGTATTCACATATGGTAAATTAGGGGCTCAAATTGCTGAAGGAGCGAAAATTAATTTCCCTAATGAACGTGTAAAGGCGTATGATAATAAAGAAGAGTTAGTAAAAGAGTTGCAAGCCGTAGTCGATGCGAAAGATGTTGTATTAGTAAAAGCATCTCGTGGTATGAAATTAGAAGAAGTAATTACGATGTTGAAATAATTGGTGTATATAAACAGGGATGATAGCTACGAAAATAGAAGAAACTTATAATAAGCGCTTACAGTAAATATAAAAAAATAAAAGTGAAGAAAAAAACTCTGAATATGAAAATAAGGTAACAGTTGGGTTTGCTTTTTACACATACAAAACTTATAATTGATAAAGTGTAATAACGTTTAGAAGTATTTTCGCGAAGAATATACGCCCGTTTATATACGTGAGCATTCAGGAAAAGGGCTTTTCCGCAAATTCGGAAAACGCCTTTTTTTAAATGATAAGTATAGGATAGAAAAGGAGAAGTAACATTGACAACATTTCGAGAATTAGGATTAAGTGAGTCTTTACTGCAATCTGTTGAAAGTATGGGCTTTGAAGAGGCTACGCCGATTCAAGCTGAAACAATTCCACATGCATTGCAAGGTAAAGATATTATTGGGCAAGCACAAACAGGTACAGGGAAAACAGCAGCATTCGGATTACCACTATTAGATAAAGTGGATACAAATAAAGAAGCAGTTCAAGGTATTGTTATCGCGCCAACGCGTGAATTAGCAATTCAAGTTGGAGAAGAGCTATACAAAATTGGTAAACATAAACGTGTTCGTATTCTACCAATTTATGGTGGTCAAGATATTAACCGCCAAATTCGTGCTCTAAAAAAACACCCACACATTATTGTTGGTACGCCGGGTCGTATTTTAGATCATATTAACCGTAAAACACTTCGTTTACAAAACGTTGAGACTGTTGTTCTTGATGAAGCAGATGAAATGTTAAACATGGGCTTCATTGAAGATATTGAAGCGATTTTAACAGATGTGCCAGAAACACATCAAACATTATTATTCTCAGCGACAATGCCAGATCCAATCCGTCGTATTGCTGAGCGTTTCATGACTGAGCCTCAACACATTAAAGTAAAAGCAAAAGAAGTAACAATGCCAAACATTCAGCAGTTCTATTTAGAAGTGCAAGAAAAGAAAAAGTTTGACGTGTTGACACGCTTACTAGATATTCAATCTCCAGAGCTTGCAATCGTATTCGGTCGTACAAAGCGTCGTGTTGATGAATTATCAGAAGCATTAAATTTACGTGGTTATGCAGCAGAAGGTATTCATGGTGACTTAACACAGGCGAAACGTATGTCTGTATTACGTAAATTTAAAGAAGGTGCTATTGAAGTTCTTGTTGCAACAGACGTTGCTGCACGTGGTCTTGATATTTCAGGCGTAACACACGTATATAACTTCGATATCCCACAAGATCCAGAATCATACGTTCACCGTATCGGTCGTACTGGCCGTGCAGGTAAAAAAGGTATTGCAATGTTATTTGTAACACCACGTGAATCAGGACAATTAAAAAATATCGAGCGTACAACAAAACGTAAAGTTGACCGTATGGAAGCACCGACACTTGACGAGGCATTAGAAGGTCAACAACGTTTAATCGCTGAAAAACTTCAAAGCACAATCCAAAATGAAAACTTAGCATACTACAAACGTATTGCAGAAGAAATGCTAGAAGAGAATGATTCTGTAACAGTAGTAGCTGCTGCTTTAAAAATGATGACAAAAGAACCAGATACAACTCCAATCGCTTTAACATCAGAACCACCAGTTGTTTCAAGAGGTGGCGGTTCTAAAAAACGCGGCGGCAACGGAGGCGGATACCGTGATGGTAACCGTAATCGTAGTCGTGATGGACGCGGTGGTGGCGATGGCCGTAACCGTGATCGTAATCGCGATGGACGCGGCGGTGGCGATGGCCGTAACCGTGATCGCAATCGTGATGGTAACCGTGATCGTAATCGTGATGGCGGTAGCCGTGGTCGTAAAGGTGAAGGTCAAGGTCGCCCTGGATCTTCAAATGGACGCGGCGAAAGAAAACATCATAGCCGTCCACAAGCTTAATAAAAAAGAGAATGCCCTTTATCGGCATTCTCTTTTTTTTATTTCTCTAATTGTACATACTACATAATAACTTGTGTAGAAAAGAGGTGTTACATGCTTGTAAGACTTGGCTATGTCGCGATGAGTGTACATTTAAAGAATGCATCTCCATCTCAAACGATGACATTTGCGCAATTTCAAAAAATTGATGATCGAGAGGCTGCGATTCGTAAGCTTGAAAGAACTGCTAATTCGAATTTGGAAAATTGCTTAAGGTTGTTAAAGCATAATAAAGGGCATGATATATCTTTCTTTCGGCTAAGCTCCAAACTTATCCCCTTAGCGAATCATGAGGAGTTGGTAGAGTGGAACTACATTCGTCCGTTGAAAGAAAATTTAAAAGTGCTAGGTGAATACGCAATCCGTATGAACATGCGAATTGATTTTCATCCAGATCATTTTGTTGTACTGAATTCACCTGAAGAGAGTATTTTTAAACAATCCGTAAAGACATTGCAGATGCATAAAAAATTATTAAAAGGTATGGGGATTGAACATAAACAGAGGTGTGTATTACATGTGGGTGGAGGTTATAAAGATAAGGAACTTGCATTAGAACGCTTTATAGAAAATTGGTCGAGTGTTCCGAGGGGTATTCAAGAGATGGTCATATTAGAAAATGATGACACGACCTTTTCTTTAGAAGAAACATTGTATTTAGGTGAGAAGTTAGATATTCCAGTCGTGTTTGATTTGCATCACCATATGATGAATAATAATCAAGAAGATTGGCATGAAGATTGGGCGCGTGTTGTACATACATGGGAATCGTCTTTGTTACCAGTGAAAATGCACATTTCTAGTCCTAGAGAGGGAAAAGACCCGAGAGCACATGCAGACTTTATTGATGTAGATACTTTTTTATCTTTTTTAAAAAAGATAAAGGGAAGTGTTCCGCAAATTGATTGTATGATTGAGGCGAAGAAGAAGGATGAGTCTTTATTTCAACTCATGAGAGATTTAAGTAAACAAACAGATGTGGAAATTGTCGATGGTGCGAGCTTCTATATTAAATAAGCTCTGCACCATCGAGTTTTTTTGTTAATAAAGGGGTGCAAATACCACCAATGATCAATCCTGTTAAATGGCTGATAGGATTAGCGGAGGGATTGAAGAAAGTGAATAGTAGTAATATACATATCATGATTGAAAAAATAGCAATGTCTCTCGGATTGGAAGAACGATAACGACTATACAATAGAAATAATTGTGCACCTAGCAATCCGAAGATACCACCAGATGCCCCTGCATGAATATATTCAAGAGGCATAATAAGATAAGTAGAAATATTTCCGAGAATACCGGAAAGGAAAAAAATAATGATGAAAGAAAAGTGCCCAAGTTGTTTTTCAATAGAAGAGCCAAGCACGAATAAACAAATACTATTAGCAAGAAAATGTTGTAAGTCTACATGTACAAGCAGAGAAGTTATGAGACGCCACCATTCTCCTTTAGCGATATATTCATTATAGGCTGCCATAGGAAAGAGGGAAAAATCGGCTAACATAATCATGATTAATTGTATAAGAAGTAAAGCGATGACAATTGGTTGTAAGAAAATGCGGGCGGATGGTATTAGCATGGGTGAGTATCACTCCTTTTGCATCAGAAAGATTCTCTGTTATTCTTACAATATGAAAAAAGAAAGCTAAATAGAAGAAGGGGATTTTGAAATGATTGTAGGGATTGGAATCGATATTATTGAATTAAATCGAATTGAAAAAATGCTAGATGGAAAGCTGAAATTTATGGAACGTATTTTAACTGAAAGTGAGCGGAATGTCGCTAAGGAGCTGAAGGGAAGTCGCCTTACAGAGTTTGTAGCTGGAAGATTTGCAGCGAAAGAGGCGTATTCAAAGGCGGTAGGAACGGGCATTGGGAAAGAAGTGAGTTTTTTAGATATCGAGGTAAAAAATGATGATAGAGGTAAACCGATTCTTATTACAAGTACAGAGCATATTGTTCATTTATCAATTAGTCATAGTAAGGAATTTGCTGTTGCTCAAGTTGTTTTAGAAAGCTCGTCACGCTAGTCTGCATATTTTATATCTTTGTCTCATATATTTGAGGTAGCGATAAGGAAGGCACATCTTCCATTCATTTATAGGGGCAAAGGGGCTGAAGTGATGAAAAGGCGTCTGTTTTTAGTTCTTGTCGGTTTATTAACCGTTTTTGTGTTGGCCGGTTGTATGGAAAAGAAACAAGATGATGTTGTGAGAGATTTAGAGGCGAAAGTAAAAGGGATGAAAGGTTATCAAGCTGAAGCAAAATTATCTATTAAAACAGGGAATGAGCCTCAGGAGTATAAGGTAGAAATATGGCATAAGGAACCTTCATTTTATCGTGTGAATTTGCAGAATGCGAAAAAGGATCAGAGCCAAATTATTTTAAGAAATGAAGAAGGTGTATTTGTATTAACGCCAGCGCTTAATAAGAGTTTCCGTTTCCAAAGTGATTGGCCACAAAATAGTAGCCAGGCTTATTTATATGAATCCCTTGTGAGAGATATTTTGCAGGATAAGAAAAACCTTACTTTTGAAAAAACAGATAAGTATTATATTTTTAAAACAAAAACAAACTATCAGCATCAAAACATGTTGCCGAGACAAGAGATTACATTGAAGAAAAGTGATTTAACACCAGTTTCAGTGAAGTTAATGGATAATGATCAAAATGTTCTTGTGAAGGTAGATTTCTCTAAAGTTAAATTCGATGCGAAATTTGATAAAGGTGCATTTGATACGAAACAAAATATGTCTAGAGCGCAAGTAGATGTTCAAACAACGGCAAAAGAAGACAGACCATTTGCTATTTTGTATCCACGTGATACGCCGCAAGGTATGACTTTGAAAGACGAAAAAGAGTTGAAGACAGACAGTGGCAAGCGTGCGATACTCACATACACTGGAAGTAAGAAATCCTTTACTTTAATACAAGAAAAGGCAAAAGTTGCAGAGGCTTCGTCAGCGATAAGTGTAAGCGGAGAATTGGTTGATCTTGGATTCACTATTGGAGCGTTGACGAAAGACTCTTTAACGTGGTCGCATAACGGAGTAGAATATATGCTCGTGTCTAAAGGTTTAGAGCCGAAGGAGCTATTAATGGTTGCTCGTTCAGTTACAGAGAAGCAGGTGAAGTAAACTTCTTAGACGTGGTGATATATGTGCACCACGTCTTTTCTTAGTTTGAAGGGTGGATTTCATAAAAGAAGCATATAAAAGAATAAGCTTCGCATATCGTGTATAAGGAAGTGTATTTATGGAAGAAGCACCATTTTACCGTGACACTTGGGTGGAAGTGGATTTAGATGCGATCTATAACAATATTACACACATTAAAAATTTCATTCCAAGTGATGTAGAGATTTTTGCTGTAGTTAAAGCTAATGCATATGGACACGATTATGTACCGGTAGCAAAAACGGCATTAGAAGCAGGGGCGACAAGGTTAGCGGTTGCCTTTTTAGATGAAGCTTTAGTGCTTCGAAGGGCTGGTATTACTGTGCCAATTTTAGTGTTAGGTCCTTCCCCGCCTCGTGATGTCAATGTAGCTGCTGAAAATGATGTAGCATTAACTGTTTATCAAAAAGAATGGGTGGATGAAGCGATCAAGCTTTGGGATGGTTCGTCTACGATGAAATACCATATTAATTTCGATAGTGGTATGGGGAGAATTGGAATACGCGAACGCAAAGAATTAAAAGGATTTTTAAAGAGCTTAGAAGGTGCACCATTCTTAGAATTAGAAGGAGTTTATACGCATTTTGCAACAGCAGATGAGGTGGAGACTTCTTACTTTGATAAGCAATATAACACGTTTTTGCAGCAGTTAAGTTGGTTGAAAGAATTCGGAGTAGATCCTAAGTTTGTCCATACAGCTAATAGTGCTGCAACGCTACGTTTTCAAGGAATTACATTTAATGCAGTACGAATTGGCATTGCGATGTATGGGTTATCTCCGTCTGTAGAAATACGCCCATTTTTACCGTTTAAATTAGAACCAGCGTTATCACTGCATACGAAGGTTGCTCATATTAAACAGGTGATTAAAGGGGATGGGATTAGTTATAACGTCACGTACCGAACGAAAACCGAAGAATGGATTGCAACCGTTGCAATTGGATATGCAGATGGATGGCTTAGAAGATTACAAGGATTTGAAGTGCTTGTAAATGGTAAAAGGGTACCGATTGTAGGTCGAGTAACAATGGATCAATTCATGATACACCTTCCTTGTGAAGTGCCGCTTGGTACGAAAGTTACACTCATTGGAAGACAAGGTGATGAGTATATTAGTGCTACTGAGGTTGCTGAATATTCCGGGACTATTAATTATGAAATTATTGCAACGATAAGCTTCCGGGTGCCGAGAATATTTATACGGCACGGTAAGGTTGTAGAAGTAATCAATTATTTGAACAATATATAGACGGTAGTATGATTTGCTTCTTGTCATTTGAGAGGACTGTTCATTGGTTAAGAATAAGTTCATTTTTTGACGAGAAGCTTTTTACTTATCATTACTTTTAACATAATTTAACGTGAATTTTGCTAAGAAACTCTTCCGTTTCTTGTTTGTAATGAGATAAAAAATAAAAGAATATGAATGTTTTGTTTGTGAATTGGAAAACATAAGCAAGGAATAAGGAAGTCTTTGCAACAGGCTCCATACAATGGTATTATTACAATAGGTGTCATATATATATTTGGGTGTGTAGTTGACGGTGGAGGTGTATTTTTGTGTCCGAATCAAGTGTAACTACTGAAATCGTGGTTCGGTTGCCAAAGCAAATGGTAACGGAATTGGACGGAATTGGAAAACAAGAGAATAAGAATCGCCATGAACTAATTTGCCAGGCAACACAACTGTTATTGCGTCAACATAAGACGAAGAAACGCTACCAACATGAATCAATGCGACGTGGGTACATTGAAATGGGAAAAATTAATCTTGGTATTGCATCTGAAGCTTTCTTAGCAGAGTATGAAGCAGCTCATACAGTAGAACGCTTAGTTAGCGGGGGGTAATATTTTGATTGTAAAACGCGGCGACGTGTATTTTGCAGACCTTTCCCCAGTTGTTGGTTCTGAGCAAGGAGGCGTTCGTCCGGTTCTTGTCATTCAAAATGACATCGGAAATCGTTTTAGTCCAACGGTGATTGTAGCGGCTATTACTGCACAGATTCAAAAAGCGAAATTACCCACTCATGTGGAAATTGATGCGAAAAAGTACGGTTTTGAGAGAGATTCTGTTATTTTACTTGAGCAGATTCGAACAATCGATAAGCAGCGCTTAACGGACAAAATCACTCACTTAGATGAAGTGATGATGATTCGTGTAGATGAAGCGCTACAAATTAGTTTAGGACTAATAGATTTTTAAATCGGCAGTTTAAGTTGCTCTCTTTGAAGGGCAACTTTTTTTATTATAGAGGAGGTTACGGTTGTATATGGAAATGGTAGATAATCGACAAGCGTTAATGAAAATGTTAGTGAAGGAATTAGGCTTTACCGAAAAGCAAGTTCGTCATGTTATTCAATTAACAGAAGAAGGTAACACAGTTCCATTTATTGCTCGTTACCGAAAAGAATGGACAGGCTCTTTAGATGAAGTGCAAATTCGTACAATTTTAGAGAGATGGCAATATATGATGCAGCTTGAAGATAGGAAAGAAGAGGTTCTGCGTCTTATTAATGAGAAGGGGAAACTGACAGGAGAATTACGTCAGCAAATTGTGAAAGCTACAAAGTTGCAAGAAGTAGAAGATTTATATCGTCCATATAAAGAGAAAAGAAGAACGAAAGCAACGATTGCAAAAGAAAAGGGATTAGAGCCATTAGCTGAATGGTTATTGTTATATAAGAAAGAAGATCCAAATCAGAAGGCAATGGAGTTTATTAATGCAGAGAAAGAAGTGCAATCTGCAGAAGAAGCATTACAAGGTGCCCAAGACATTATTGCAGAAATTGTTTCGGATGAAGCGGCATATCGTAGTTGGATTCGCAATACAACTTTCCGAAAAGGAATTATGTCTTCATCTGTAAAAGATAAAGAGAAAGATGAAAAGAATATATATGAAATGTATTACAGCTATGAAGAGCCTTTACAGAAAGTAGTGCCACATCGTGTATTAGCGATGAATCGTGGTGAGAAAGAAGATATATTAAGAGTTTCTGTTGTTCCGCCAGTAGATGAGATAGTAACGTTCTTATATAAGAAGGTCATTCGTGATAACGATTCTAAAAGTGCACATCATGTACAGTTAGCGATTGAAGATGGCTATAAGCGATTAATTCAATCCTCTATTGAAAGAGAAATCCGAAAAGAATTAACAGAAACAGCTGAGGAACAAGCGATACATATTTTCTCTGAGAATTTGCGTAACTTATTATTACAACCTCCTATGAAAGGGAAAGTAGTGCTAGCTGTAGACCCTGCATATAGAACAGGTTGTAAGTTAGCTGCAGTGGATGATACGGGGAAAGTTCTATATATTGATGTTATTTATCCGCATCCACCAGTTCGTAAATATGAAGATGCAAAAACGAAAGTTCTTTCTATTATAGATAAATATCAAGTTGAAATGATTGCAATTGGGAATGGTACAGCTTCTAGAGAAACGGAAGAATTTATAGTTGATGTATTACAAAATGTGAAACGAGAAGTCTTCTATATTATTGTGAACGAGGCTGGTGCGAGTGTATACTCAGCTTCGGATTTAGCTCGTGAGGAATTTCCGAATTTACAGGTTGAAGAAAGAAGTGCTGTTTCTATTGGAAGACGTCTACAAGATCCACTTGCTGAACTTGTGAAAATTGATCCTAAATCAGTTGGGGTTGGACAATACCAACATGATGTATCTCAAAAGAGGTTGAATGAATCATTAACATTTGTAGTAGAGACGGCAGTTAACCAAGTCGGTGTGAATGTAAATACAGCTTCAGTTGCGTTATTGCAATATGTTTCGGGTTTATCGAAAACTGTTGCGAAAAATATTGTGGCAAAGCGTGAAGAAGAGGGGAAATTTACAAAACGAACAGACTTAAAGAAAATACCTCGTCTAGGTGCGAAGACATATGAACAATGTGTAGGTTTCTTACGTATATTAGAAGGGGCAAATTCGTTAGACCGAACGGGGATTCATCCAGAACAATATAAAAATGTTGAATTGTTATTGAAGAGTCTAGGACTATCAAAGGATGACGTAGGGCAACCACAGTTACAAAAGAGCTTAGAAGAAGTAGAGATTTCTAAGTTGTCCCAAGAAACGGGGATTGGGGAACCGACATTAGTCGATATTATAGATGCACTTATTAGTCCAGAGCGAGACATGAGGGATGAGTTGCCTAAACCACTTCTGAAAAAGGGGATTTTGAAATTAGAAGATTTAAAACGTGGTATGGAGCTGGAAGGAACGGTTCGTAACGTTGTTGATTTTGGTGCTTTTGTTGATGTTGGTGTAAAGCAAGATGGTTTAGTGCATATTTCTAAACTAAGCACACAGTATGTGAAGCATCCGTTAGATATTGTATCTGTCGGACAAATTGTAAAGGTATGGGTAGATGATATTGATACGAAAAAAGGGCGTGTCGCATTATCCATGTTGCCGATTGAATAATAAGAGAAGAGAGCAGATAAAACTGCTCTTTTTTTATGGAGTAGAAAGTGTAATGGATTATGAGCTTTGATGTATTTTGCTATAATAAAACCAGCATTCATTTAGTAATTTAATTTGATACCGGTTTTTTTCAAAATATGCGCGTTGCATTTGTTTTTTTAGCCACGTAGGCATAGGAATCCCTCCTTGTTTAATCCTACTCTCATAAATGTAAGGTACTATTAATGAGAGGTTGGTGAGTGGATTTCTATTTCTGCTATGTTTTTAGAAACCACGCTTCTTGAATGAGGATGGGTATATGTACTATTTAATATATGTATAAGAGAGAAGAAAAGTGTAAAAATATTTTTTTGTTTAGGAGGAATGAAAATGGATGAGCAAGAAATACAGCGGCTAGTGGAAGAAGTATCGCTACAATACTTCGGAATGCCGTTTTTACATAAGGCAATGTTTAATAGTAGGTTGCGTACAACTGGTGGACGTTATCTATTGAATACGCACAATATTGAACTGAATTATCGATATTATGAAATGTATGGGGAAGAAGAATTAGTCGGGATTGTTAAACATGAACTTTGTCATTATCACTTACATATTACAGGAAGAGGGTATAAGCACCGAGATAGGGATTTTCGTGAACTGTTAAAAGAAGTTGGTGCACCCCGTTTTTGTAAACGAATGATGAATGAAGAGAAAGAAAAAAAGGTTTATATGTATGAATGTATGGAGTGTTTGCTTCAATATGTAAGAAGACGTCAAATTAATACAAAAAGATATGTCTGCGGAAAGTGTAAAGGGAAACTAATTCTGATAAAGAAAATATCTTGACAGTGAAAACGCAATCCAGTATATTATAAACATGTCAAGTTTGTACAAGATGTTGTGAAAAAACCTCTTGACTTACGATGAGAAATTTTATAAGATACAAATTGTCTTTATTATTCCGCAGTAGCTCAGTGGTAGAGCTATCGGCTGTTAACCGATCGGTCGTAGGTTCGAGTCCTACCTGCGGAGCCATACAGAGAAGTACCCAAGTGGCTCAAGGGGCTCCCCTGCTAAGGGAGTAGATCGCGAACGCGGTGCGAGGGTTCGAATCCCTTCTTCTCTGCCATATATATTGGCCCGTTGGTCAAGTGGTTAAGACACCGCCCTTTCACGGCGGTAACACGGGTTCGAATCCCGTACGGGTCACCACTTCGGAGGATTAGCTCAGCTGGGAGAGCACCTGCCTTACAAGCAGGGGGTCGGCGGTTCGATCCCGTCATCCTCCACCATATAAATTATATAAATAATATCATCGCGGGGTGGAGCAGCACGGTAGCTCGTCGGGCTCATAACCCGAAGGTCGCAGGTTCAAATCCTGTCCCCGCAACCAAATGGTCCCGTGGTGTAGTGGTTAACATGCCTGCCTGTCACGCAGGAGATCGCCGGTTCGACCCCGGTCGGGACCGCCATTTTAACTTCTGCTATTCGGCAGTTGTTTTTTATTGGACATTATGGTACAATAACATTTGTCTTTGAAAAGAAGATAAATATTTCGATGGGCTATAGCCAAGCGGTAAGGCAACGGACTTTGACTCCGTCATGCGCTGGTTCGAATCCAGCTAGCCCAGCCATTTACGAGCCATTAGCTCAGCTGGTAGAGCATCTGACTTTTAATCAGAGGGTCGAAGGTTCGAATCCTTCATGGCTCACTTTTGTTTTTTCCGCGCGGTCGTGGCGGAATGGCAGACGCGCTAGGTTGAGGGCCTAGTGGGGGAAACCCCGTGGAGGTTCAAGTCCTCTCGGCCGCATTAAAAAAATCTTAAAAAAGTACTTGCATTTGAAAATGTAGTATGGTAAGATAATTGAGTCGCCAAAATACAACGACGAAAAAACATCATGAATAAGCGCCCGTAGCTCAATTGGATAGAGCGTTTGACTACGGATCAAGAGGTTAGGGGTTCGACTCCTCTCGGGCGCGCCAATTACGGGAAGTGGCTCAGCTTGGTAGAGCACCTGGTTTGGGACCAGGGGGTCGCAGGTTCGAATCCTGTCTTCCCGACCACGCGGGTGTAGTTTAGTGGTAAAACAAGAGCCTTCCAAGCTCTGGTCGAGAGTTCGATTCTCTTCACCCGCTTTTAGTTCTTTGAAAACTGAAC
>NZ_QNUD01000020.1:0-113403 GCF_008042405.1 Bacillus sp. SH7-1 | reverse complement strand
GATATGAATATTAACTTACTTCTTAAATTTTAGTATATATTTATAGTTTTATTTTATTGTAAGCTTTATAATATAATATACAAATTTATCACCTGTTCTTATAATTCAAGCACCTACTATTAGGAAAAGAGAATATTTCTTAATTAATTTAAAACATAAATTTTGTCTATATTTTAAACAATATGTATTTTGGAGGAGGTTAATTTGATTTTTTCAAAACTCATTGATTGGTACGCCTTATATGATTTACACAAAAAAAGAAGTGTAGCGTTTCAGTATACTTCCCTTTCTAACACTTCATTAAATATAAAGGACATAGAATCTTTTTATAAAGTAAAACCATCCTATATTCATTTTGACATTAAGCATTTAAAGCAAAAAAATGAATACATGGTTGGGCAATTCAAATATAAAAGCTCGGTTCAATCCGGTGATTCACGCAACGACTCTGTAACTGGGGAATTATTCTTACATAAAAATGAAAATGCACCTCATGTTATCTTTGTTCACGGTTGGAGAATGGATTCTAACGAACGTGTAAAAAAAATATTCCACGATCATATGACCACTCTAAAGTGGAATATGTATTATTTCACTCTACCCTATCATTTTGAAAGAAAACCCGATCAATCCTTATTCAGTGGAGAGTATATGGTAAGTGCAAATATTGAACGAACAGTACAAGCAACTAGACAAGCGGTAACTGATTTACGGGCTTTGATTAAATGGATTAAAGCAAATAAAAATGTTCCCCTGATTCTAATAGGAATTAGTTTAGGTGGATTTATTTCTAACTTAACCTCTCTTGTTGAAGAAGAAATTGATGTGTTAGCATCCATTTTCTATGCAAATCGACTTTCTTATTCTATTTGGAATACAATTCCGGGTAAATTTATTAGAGAAGACTTAAAATATCATGGTATTACGTATGATGACTTAATAGATTATTGGAAAATCACTGAACCGAGTCAAGCATTACCAAAAGTACAAAAAGAAAATATTTTATTAATTTCAGGTAAGCACGATCTATATGTGCATTCTGAGGATACAGACTACTTGTGGGAATCTTGGGAAAGGCCTACACGATATATTTATACATGTGGGCATGCCGGGATAGTTCTTAAACGTAAAAAAATTGCAACTGATACTATCAATTTTATTCAAAATCGATTGAACGCCCCGCACTTATCCAATGACAGGTCTTAAATTGTGAGATTACTAAGTAGGGGGTAGTACCAACATTCGTACACTAAGATTCTTTCAACATAAAGATTGTTGATAACTTGTACGTGTCAGTAATGCTGGTGTTACTTTAAATACAAAGAGCATGTTTTAAAAAATGATAATAACATGCTCTAAACTTATCTATTTATTTTTATTTCTTACAGATATCTATAGATAATATTGAAACATCTCATGTATTAAAAAGTGTTCCCTGCAGTGCTTTTATGTATCGATCTGCTGACTTCTGAACAGCAAGGTCCACATGCTTTGACACGACTCGATGAAAAGCATTATAAATACGGTTGAATGGTAGCCCTTTTACTATATCCGTCAGCTATTTTGCTTTACTAGCAGTGGATGTAGATAACTGTACATGAAACTCACTCACTGACAGTTGGCAATCACTTGAAAAATATCACCTGTTAGCAAAATGCCTTAATATAATTTCCAACTTTCCAGTGTAAAACAGTTCTTCCTTTAAAATGACCTCCAAGACGATTTAATGTAATGCCATTTGTTAATTCAAAAGACTCACATACTTGTATACTCAAAATCCCTTTGATTTGTTTTTGGATGGTAAAACATGTTTCTCTACTCTTTCATATTGAGTAAGTAATTGCCTAATAAAAGATAATTTCGGTACTAACCAATACGAAAATACCGCTGAAACACATCCTATTAAAGCCCCTATTGCAACATCAAAAGGATAATGAACTCCTACCCAAATACGAGAAATCGCTAAACAAAATGCTAGTATTAGCCATAACCATCCAGTTTTTTTACGAACAAGCCAAAACGAAAAACAAATCGAAAAAAAGAGAATTGTATGGTCACTAGGAAATGAATTATCTACAGTATGGTCGACAAGTTTATTAACATCAGGCAATACTGCAAACGGTTGATAATTTAGATGAAATTTCCCTGCTATTTTTCCAATCACCTCAGCAATTACAAAAGCAACCATTGCTTGAATAATCATCATTCTACTTTTTCTGGCCCCAGTAAACCAATAAGCTAAAATAATTAAAGCAAACATATATACCATATATTCTGCCAAAAATACCATAGTTGAGTTTAGGAATGAATATTGTTTACCTAAATCATTAATTGCTCGAAAAATATCAATATTGAATTGAGAAAAAGACATTTCAAATCCCTCCTTTTTAGTAAGGTGTTTTACTGATTGCCATATACTTTCATTACATGAATAGTGTTTGTTATAGTACCCATGTAAAAATACCAACCTTTTATGACACCGCTTTCTTCTTTTTCACTTTAATAAAAAAAGAAAAAGGAAAACATCGAACTTCCTTACAAACATTCATGCATTCTTACAGTTTTGTCATTTTCTTGTCATTTTGTAAATAGATTCATCATCTTGCCCTTTGCTATTTTCAAAAACTCTTATATCTACAATTATGGAAATCCTAATTACACATAAAAAAGAGAAGAACCTTGGTAAGTTCTTCTCTTTTTTGTTTATTAAATTGTAATATAATTACAGTATGTGAAATTATATTATTTTAATTTTAAAAGCGAAGTGAAAACAACCTTTCCTCCACTTTCGGCATTTATTTAATTGTTTTCTCTGTTTTTAAAACTAGCGAACTTAATGCAGGGACTTTAATTTTATTATCATGGACAACGTAAAGTGTTTTACTACCTGCCTGTTTACCGTCTACTAGTACTTTCCATGGACCTTTCGATGGAAGCGCGATTTCAACGGATTCCCTATTTGCATTATGAGCCACTATAAAGTATTCGTTTTTATTCCCATTGCCCTTTCCATCTATTGAATAAGCCACAACATTTTTCGGAGCATCAATAAATGATACATGTGTTTTTATTTGCTCTGCAGATGTCATTCGAAAAGCTGAGTACTTTTTGCGTAATTCTATTAAGCCCTTCATATAATCTACTTCATTATTAAACGTTGCACGGCGCAACCAGTCCATCTGGTTAATTGAATCTGGAGATTTGTAACTGTTATGATCACCATATTTCGTGCGCATAAACTCTTGTCCCGCATGTAAGAACGGAATACCTTGTGATGTTAATAAAATCGAAGAAGATAATTTATGCATTTGTTTTCGCACTTCTTCACTGTCACTTGGATTAGTCAACTCAAGTTTATCCCATAATGTATGATTATCATGCGCTTCCACATAAGTTAGCACCTGCTCTGGATCTTGATAAGTCGACGAATTTGTATCGTAGTCAATGCCTGCCGTAATGCCTTTTTTAATACGGTCTTCCATGTTTTCCTTTCCATTTACAAATCCATTTTCTTTCTCTTCAAATACACTACCTTTTAATCCATCACGTATATTATCGTTAAAATGAGCAATCCCTTTCATTTTCTCTGCATTTTTTTGATTTGCTTTCAACTCTGCTGCAAGGGGTGTATTTAAATCCCAACCTTCTCCATGCAGTATAATAGAAGGGTCAATTTGATTAACAGCTTTACGTATTTCATTCATTGTTTCATAATCATGAATACCCATTAAATCAAAACGGAATCCGTCTAAATTGTATTCTTTTGCCCAGTATGTTATTGAATCCATCATAAATTTCCTCATCATTTTTCGTTCTGAAGCAGTATCATTTCCTACACCAGTGCCATTTGCAAATGTTCCGTCTTCATTGTAACGATAATAATAACCTGGAACTAACTTATGAAAATTAGATTCAGCAGCATTATACATATGGTTATAAACTACATCCATAACAACACGAAGATTATTATCATGCAGTGTTTGAATCATTTGCTTTAATTCAGTTATTCGAACAGTTGGCTCATAAGGATTTGTAGAATAGGAGCCTTCTGGAACGTTGAAATTTTTAGGATCATATCCCCAGTTATATTGCGGTTCATTTAAAGTCTCTTCATTTACTGAAGCATAATCAAATATCGGTAAAAACTGAACGTGAGTAACACCAAGATCCTTTATATGATCAAGTCCTGTTTTTACACCTTCAGGCCCTCTTGTTCCTTTTTCTGTTACTCCTAAATATTTCCCTTTCTGCTTAATCCCACTTTCAGATTGGATGGAAAGATCGCGTACATGCAATTCATAAATAATAGCATCTTCCGGATTTTTTAATTTAGGCTTTTTGTTAGTGTTCCATTTTTTCGGATTTGTTTCTTCTAAATCAACAACCGCACCTTTATCTCCATTTACAGAAGCAGCACGTGCATACGGATCAACTGCTTCCGTCCACTTATCACCAATTTTCACTTTATATGTATAATAGAGACCTTTTTGGTTCCCTTTAAGTTCTGCTGTCCAAGTTCCCTTGTCACCTTGTTGCATGTTTATTTCAGTACCTATTTTATCGTTCCATTTTTTATATGTAACTAACTTTGCTTCACTTGCAGTAGGAGCCCATACACGGAACTTTGTATGTTGCGGAGTATATACATTCCCTAAATCGTTACCCTCATAATAAAATAAATTATCAAACTCCTCACTACGAATGACTTTACCGATTTCAGTATTCGTAGTTGCTAAGTTTTCAATTTTAACTTTGTATGTCTGTTTTAAATCGATTTTCTGCTCTGTAATTATTTTAACCTTATTCGTAATATTGCCACTGTTTATATCATAAGGACTAATATTCTTAATTTTAATGCCTTCAATTTCAATTTTCCGTTCCTTAATATGAAACGGGACATTAGTCGTTACAGTAATTTCATTGAAACTATCAATAGTTGCTTTTTGAATTGATTGATCCGAAGAAGGCTTAGAGTTATATACTTTTTCATCACCAGAAAGAATCCATACTTCAGCACGACCGCCCTTTATATTTTCAATCCAACGATCGCCACCATCTTTTTCCCACTCATTCGTACGAATGATAAATCCTACACGATTATAGTCACCATCTATATTAATCTTAGCGTACTTTCCAAATTCATCTTCACCAGTAAATTCATATGATTTACCATTTGCATTTTCTCCCCAGATCCAAAGGTTCCAGTCTTTTGTATTTCCAGACTGCTCTTTGTAATGAACGATAACTTCAGTTATTTTCGAATTTGAAACTGCCTTTACACTTTGAAACGAGAAAACAGATGATAACATAACGATTATAGTAAGTAATAAAACTGATTTGTTTATTAATCTTTTTATCATTTGCACCACATACACCCCTTCTTTAAATAGTACGAGCAATTTATTATGCTTGTACTAAATTATACTGCTTAAATTAATCTAGAAATCTTTATTATTTCACCCCCATGTTGGCTATCTTCACATATGTATTTCAATGATCTTTTAATACGAAAACGTTTGCATTAATATTTAAAAAAATAATTAGTTTATGTCTTCATATATTTATAAATACTAAAAGATCAGGGAAATTATTTTAAAGCAATCGTTTGTTATCGCTTTCATTCTATAGTACTTTCTATGAAGAGGTCAATATATTATTAATTTTCTGTTTTTGTAGATTTTAAACCTTTTATATTTGTCGCAACTTATTGAAGATACCTAGCCTAATTATTGCTTAGTAAGTTTATTTTTACTAATGCATGGTTACGTAAAAAAACAGCTAATATCCTTAAAAGGACGTTAGCTGTTTTTTATAATGTATTAATATATGAATGATAACCATATTTCTAACTTACTTAATTTTTGCTGCATCAAATGCTTTTTGAACTGCTTGAACTTCAGCTGTATTCGCACCATATTTATTAGTTGCCACTCGAATACATGCTGATCTCAATTCTTTGAAATTAGAAGTCATGTTTAACTCATCTGTATTTGCGTAATAGAAGATATCAAACATTTTATCTTCACCAATTCCTTTAACAGTTACACCGTTATGAGTTCCGCCTTTTGCAATGAGATACGCAACTTTATTAATAATGCTTGAATTAAAATGAACGCCACCTTGATCCCATCCATTAAAATCGTTAAATTCACTGTAATCATCTGGATAAGGTACTCCAAGTGAAGATGGAACAGAAGCCGGGTTTTCCATATCACGGAAGACAGATCCAGTTTGTTCTCCCATCGTCCAGTTAAAGCTTCCATTATTTACGTATTTCTCAATAGATGTTCCCATAATATCAGATAGCGCCTCATTAATCGCACCAGATTCACCGTAATATTCAAGATTAGATTCACTAGAAGTAACAGCATGTGTAAATTCATGGCCAGCTACATCATATGCTTTGACGATTGGATCTCCATATACAAGCATACTACCATTATTAGCACTTAACGCATTCTGCCAATTTTTCGGATCATTCGTATCTCCAGAATCCCAAGCATGTACAACTGAAACTACCTTTTGCCCCTTGTTATCAAAACTATTACGCTTATATTTCTCTTTATAAAAATCAAATACTTTTGTTGCTAAGTAATGAGCACTTACTGCTTTTGGATCGTTAAATGCTGTCGAAGTACTAGTTGCTAATGTACCAGGATAATAGCTTTCTTCTTTAGTAATATCTCTGTAATTCACATCATATGTTTCAATTCCTTGCCCTCTTGTATAATCAGCAAGAGCATACTTGCCATTACTTTGTTTTGAGATACCAAATGTACGTGATATACCTAAATCATCTTTCCCAGTTCCGGTTAATGATGTAAGACTGCTTTTTTTACTTTTCTTTAAAGCTCCAACTAATTTTTCACTAGCTTTCAAGTTAGATTCTTGCACCATATTTTTTAACATATCACCATTTTGTGCATTTACTAAATAAGTTCCGGAAACATAGTTTGGTGTTGCAGCTTCAAATGTAACCTGGTATGCATTGGTAGCTTGTCCATTATTTTCATCAACAAAAATAACTTCCTTAACTTCTGGCCCAGAAATAAAATTGATATCGTTCCCGTACTTCGTATAAATATATTGTTTCGCTTCATCTTTTGATAGATTGATAGGTTTTTTCAATTCGTCTTGTTTTAAATTTTGCGCGCTATCGCCTGAAACACTTTTAATCACACCGTTATTATCTACGTGTGCAGTTAATTGATGACCATATACTTCTTTTCCTTCGTAAGTTTGCTGTATACGTACAAGTGTAGTCCCATCATATGAACCACGTTTTTGAATAACTTTATAATCTACTCCTGTTTCTCCATTGACTTGCTTTGGTGAAAGAACTTGTTCTGTTTTCTCTTTAAGAGCATCTTTTACTACATTCTCTGGTGCCTTTTGTGACGGTTGTGTAAGTTCACCCGAACGGAACGATTCCTCCTGAATTTGAACTTGTAGTTGATCTGTTTCCTCTGCATGCCCTACCCCATATGGTGCTACAGCTGTTAAAGCTAAACCTGTTGTTAATGCTACCTTAGTTAATGTCTTCTTGTTTTTCATTTTTTTCACCTCGTATAATTTTGAAATAGAAAGCTTGTACAAAGTATACTGCCTGTTTCTGTCGAAAAAAAGGGAAAATACACAATTTATGTAACATTATGCAAAATTACATAATGTAAGGATGATGATACAAATAAAGAACAACTTATATAAGTTGTATTAATTTCAATAAAAAAAGAGCACTTTAAGGTGCTCTTCAAATACGATTATAAATTATGCATTGTGTCATTTATTAGTATATGCTCGTCTCATTTAATTGTTTATTTAATGATTTCTCTACCCAATAACCTTTTAAGAATGCACCATCTAATACACTGGTATCCTCCGTTACTATTTGATTAGCAAATAAAAAGTATAGTTAAGATAATGCTAGAAAGAAACATACTACTTATTTGAATTAATATTTATTGGTACTTTTTTAATTGGCACAAATAAATCAACCTTTAACTTTCCTTCTAGATCTTCCGCTACATTATTTAAGCAAAACTCTAAATTATCTCTATCATAATCTGCAGCATATTCACTATTTAGTAGCCACTCTGCATACATGTATTGATACGCTGCACTTAATTTATGAGGTTCATCATAGAACTGGTATAAAGCGTATAGACCTCCATCTACACTTTTAAATTGCACATCCTGATGTTGTTCTTTTTTAAAGTCTTCAGGTATGGTAACGCAAGCATCATGTCGGCACATATGACTTGCAACAATATCAGGATTATCTAATGAAATTCCGATAAATGATTGCTCTGGTGGATAAAGTTTATTTTCAATTGACCAGTTCAACAACTTTCCCCAGTGATCTTGTGGTTCAAAATAACTACCAGTTCATCTTATATATGCCACTTCTAATGGTGGTAATTTTTTTATAGTCACTTTCATATATATCAGCCCCTTTATAACTATCTACTCCATTCATAACATGTCTTATCAATTTATCATTAAATAAATGTAAAAAATGCCTCCATTCACTCATTTTTCATGCGTATGTATGTACATTTGTTAATTTATTCGATATATTATGTGTATTGAATGATTACGAAAAGCTTATAGGTCGCTAAAAACACCTTATATTTGTATATCCGTGAAAACTACAAAATGTATGTAAATCCATTTGTCAAATGAATTTAATGCGGAAGGAGGTTTGTGGTTACTTCATCGGGATATAATAATCAGTTTTAAACTGATAAAAATATAGGAGGCGACATAATGTTTCGTATGATTTCAAATTTCATGAGAGTAGCTGAGATAAGAAAGAAAATCCTTTTTACATTAGCGATGTTAATCGTTTTTCGAATTGGCACGTTTATTCCAGTTCCTCATACTAACGCAGAGGTATTAAAAGTACAAGATCAAGCTAACGTTTTAGGTATGCTAAACGTCTTTGGCGGAGGAGCACTGCAGCACTTCTCAATCTTTGCTGTAGGTATTACACCATATATTACAGCTTCCATCATAGTACAATTACTACAAATGGACGTTATACCTAAATTTTCGGAATGGGCAAAGCAAGGAGAAATGGGCCGTAAGAAATCAGCTCAATTCACTCGATACTTTACAATCATTCTCGCATTCATACAAGCCATTGGGATGTCTTATGGCTTTAATAATATAGCAGGTGGACAATTAATAACAGATCAAAGCTGGACTACATACTTATTTATTGCAACAGTTTTAACTGCAGGTACTGCATTTTTACTTTGGTTAGGTGAACAAATTACTGCTAATGGAGTAGGTAATGGTATTTCGATGCTTATCTTCGCAGGACTTGTAGCAGCGATTCCAAATGTTGCGAACCAAATTTATTTACAACAATTTCAAAATGCAGGCGATCAATTATTCATGCACATCATAAAGATAGTTTTAATTGGTCTCGTAATTTTAGCGATAGTTGTTGGCGTTATTTACATTCAACAAGCCGTGCGTAAAATACCGATTCAATATGCAAAAGCTGTTTCAGGAAACAATCAATATCAAGGAGCAAAAAACACTCATTTACCTCTTAAAGTAAATAGTGCTGGTGTAATTCCAGTAATCTTTGCTTCCGCATTTTTAATGACGCCGCGTACAATTGCGCAGCTCTTCCCTGATTCAAATGTATCAAAATGGTTAGTTGCAAATCTTGATTTTGCACATCCAATTGGAATGACACTTTATGTCGGTCTTATCGTTGCTTTCACATACTTCTACGCATTTATTCAAGTAAATCCTGAGCAAATGGCAGAGAATTTGAAGAAGCAAAATGGATATGTACCTGGTATTCGTCCTGGTAAATCAACAGAACAATATGTAACTAAAATTTTATACCGTTTAACATTTATCGGTGCAATTTTCTTAGGTGCAATTTCAATTTTACCGCTCGTATTCACAAAGATTGCTACATTACCACCCTCTGCACAAATTGGTGGTACAAGCTTACTGATTATCGTCGGTGTAGCACTTGAAACAATGAAAACATTAGAAAGTCAGCTTGTAAAACGTCATTATAAAGGATTTATAAAAAAAGCAAACTAAGTAAAAAAACACAGTTGGTTATTTTTCCAACTGTGTTTTTGATTTTACTACCTGTAAATTTGCCACTAATGTACTAATGACTTTCTCCAAGTTCATTATTTTTTCTTCTAAGGCTTGAATGCGCTTATTGCTCTCGTCTACATCATTATATTTTAAATTATCATTTGAGACGTTGTACTGCGCCCCTAATTCGGAAATGATATCTTTAATAGTTGATCTTGATTTTTCATCATTACTAGTTGTATTTGTATTTGATTTTAATTCAAATTGAAGTTCATATGTATTTCCAGTTACTTCTGTAGCTATTTGCGAAATTAAATCTTTATAAGACTTTTTAACCCACTCTTGTTGAAATTCATTTTTAAAATAAATGATCAATGAATTTTCATTTATTCTGGCTGTCGTTTCTTTGACCCATGTTTCATATGATGGTCTCGAAATTGTTAATTGCATTTTAGCTTTTATTTTATTCCAAATTGTACTGGATTCCTCTTGTCCGGAAGTGCGATGATTATGTTGCACGTGATGAGCCTGTGCTATAGAAGTAGCTTTTGATTCTATTTCGAACCAAATTTGATATTCTTCATTTGTAATTTTCTGTACGGTACTTGAAATTATATTTTTATACTCCCCTTCAAGCAAATCACGATGAAACGCATCTTCACAACAGATTATTAATTTATTATCTTCTATTGTAGCATTTGTATTTCTAATCCATGTCATAAATGTTTTCTCCGCTACTTTTGGTCTTAATGCTTTCTTTACTTCATCCCAGCTATTTAGCCTTTCTTTTTGAACATCTTTCAACTTAGATGGTTCGCCATTACATAGATCAAACTGAATTTCAAACGTTGTATTATACATTTCTCTTAGAGTATTAAATACTAATTCTTTGTAATGAGATTCTAACCAGTCACGCGCAAATTCATTCGGACAATAAATTGTTAATATATCCTCCTCTAAATAAACAGTAGTATTAGTAAACCAAGTTTCATATGATGGTTTTGAAATTTGTGGTCGAATTTTCCCCTTTACTTCAGTCCAATTTATTTTCATAATAACTCCCCTCTTTTACAGTTCTCTTTCATATAGCTTAATAATATTACGCCTTTCCAATAAATAAAGTCAATCCGTATCGTTAATAAAATGAAAGCCGCCCTTATATACAGGGCGGCTTCTTTATGCAACTACATTTCCTTCTCAAATAATCTCCCTTGTTTAAAATAAGTCCGGAGTGTGGATCGATTAGCTAAAAATACACCAACCAAAATAAAACAAGCACCTATTCCCATTGTAGAGTTTAAAGGTTCTCCTAATATGACGTATCCAACTATAATAGCAATTAGTGGTGATACATATAACCACGTGGACGGGAATACAGGATTTGTTTTTGATAAAAGCCAAT
This sequence comes from Bacillus sp. SH7-1, assembly GCF_008042405.1. Lineage (NCBI taxonomy): Bacteria > Bacillati > Bacillota > Bacilli > Caryophanales > Bacillaceae > Bacillus > Bacillus sp. SH7-1. The sequence goes on along the minus strand of NZ_QNUD01000020.1, from coordinate 101,927 downwards.
AATATAATCCGTGCCCACCAATTGATCCGATAAAGATGAGATATAAAATAGGCCACTGTACACTCCATGAAGCTAATACAGTTACATTCGGCTGTTCTACTATGAAGGATACGATTAGTAGTAAAATTCCTCCATAAAACATTTGAATACCATTAATGAGAAATGGTGATACACTTTGTAAATCCGAAAGTATTTCTTTTGAACGAATAGAACCTATTCCGTAAAATAACTCTCCTATTATTAAAACAAAACAAGCGATACTCCATATGAAGCTTATTTCTTGGTGCATTCCAGGTAAAGAAACAAAAACAACACCTATTAGTGCAATAATTAAAGCTAACAGTTGTTCCTTTTGTAATTTTGTCTTATTTCTTTTTGCCTGTAACAACAAAATTATCATCGGTCCCGTAGCAGATAGCACAGCAGCTAACCCTGAAGAAATATATTGTTCCGCCCAGTACAATGATGCGAATGTCATGAACGTTAAACAAAAACCAGCATACATAATACGTTTCGAAAATACATGTGGCATAATTTTTTTTCGCTTCAACTTAAATATAATCATCAGAATTACTCCTGCTAAAAAGAAACGAATTCCTGCTGAAAATAATGGGGGTGCTCCTGCTTCAATTCCGATTTTTATTGTTAAAAATGTTGTTCCAAAAATAATACATACTAAAATATAATTGAAAATGACCATTTTTCTTCCTCCTTTTTACTCTTAACATGAGTATAGAAGGTATGGTGTATAACAGTGTATCTATGTATATAACAGTTATCTAAAATCGTAGTTGATTCTATATATATTTTTCGCTTTAATTAAATAAAAACGAAAAAGGTGAAACCATGAAGATTGTCCTTCGTAAAGAATCTAACATACCGTATTACAAACAAATATATATGCAAATCACTGAAAGAGTACAAAGTGGCATGCTTTCACATGGTGACTCACTTCCATCTTTACGTTCTTTAGCTGAAGATTTACAGATTAGCTTATTAACTGTTCGTAAGGCGTATAAGCAATTAGAAAAGAAAGAATATATACGCATTGAGCAAGGGAAAGGTGCTTATATAAATAAACATGTAAAGAAAGATTTCAAACCAATTCCGTATAAATGGCAACAAACAAAAACGATTAATGTTATGCGATCTCAATATGCAATGACTCAGCACCGGAAATATTACGATTTTTCACAAGCGATTTTATATCCTCGTTTATTGCCAAATCCATTCTTGGCAGACGAAATGCATAAAATACTTAATAAAGACCAGATGATTCTAGCAACTTATGGTCCAGTTCAAGGCGATTATGAACTGCGGGTTGAAATAGTAAATTACTTAAATGAACACCAGAAATTAGTGACAGACCCATCTCAATTATTAATTACAAGCGGAGCACAACAAGGAATTGATTTAATTGCTCAAACATTATTAAAACCTGGTGATATTGTATTAGTGGAAAGTCCATGTTATAGTGCTGCACTTGATATTTTCATCAATAAAGGTGCTCAAATTATACCTGTTTCTCTTGATAATCATGGAGTTCGCTCCGACTTAATCGATGATATTTGTCAAAGTAAAAATCCCGTTTTATTGTATACGAATCCAACTTTTCAAAACCCAACAGGAACAGTAATGAGTAAAGAACGGAGAATGGAACTTATAGAACTAGCAGAGCTATATGAGTTTTTTATAATTGAGGATGATTCTTTCGGAGAAATATATTTTGAGGGTGCGACTGTTCCCCCTCCTATCAAAAATTTTGATACAAACGGCCATGTAATATATATAAAAGGATTTAGTAAAACGTTAGCACCAGGACTGCGTATCGCAGCACTTATTGCCGATGGTCCTATTTTTGAATGGTTATATGCTGTAAAAGGTTCAATGGATATCGGTAGCCCTTTATTAACACAAAAAGCACTTCTACCGTTTTTACGTGCAGAACGTATGAAAAATCATTTAGAAAAATTACGTACAGCTTTACAAATTAGACGTGATATAACTATTGATATGTTATCACCACTTAAGGAAATAAACTTTAAAATTCCAAATGGTGGCTTTAATTTATGGATTGCACTTCCTAATTCGATAGATCCTTTTACTTTATTACAAAAAGCAAATGAAGTAGATGTTTCTTTTTTACCAGGAACAGCTTGTCTATTGCATAACGAAAGAAATAATAATCAATTAAGAATTAGCTATTCTATGTTAAATGAAAAAGAGATGTTGATTGGATTAGAGAAATTACATGATACAATACTAAACTATTAACTTTAGAAACACATGCACAATCCCTTTTAGTTAAAAAGTAAATACCCCAAAACATTTTTGTTTTGGGGTATTATGAAATTTTAAAGAATACTAAATGATTTTCATTACAATCTTACCTCTAACATGTTTACCTTCACTCAAAATATGAGCTTCTCTAATTCCTTCTTCATTAAACGGCAAAATCTTACTTACAATAGGTTTAATTTTTCCCTCTACAATTAAATCTGATAATTCTTCCAATTGTTTTCCGTTTGGTTTCAGCCATAAAAAACCTGATTTTATCCCTTTTACTTTTTGAATTGGCTCATGAACAATCGAAACTAATGTACCACCAGGATTAATAATTTGAAAGCTTTTTTCTTGTACTTCACCACCTATTGTATCTAATACAATATCGAAATCTGATAGTAACTCTTCAAATTTATCTTTTTTATAATCAATAACAAAATCTGCCCCTAAAGATTTTAAAAACTCTTCATTCTTACTACTCGCAGTTGTAGCAACAAAAGCTCCAAATGATTTGGCGATTTGGATTGCTAAACTTCCAACTCCACCAGCTCCAGCATGAATGAGCACTCGGTCATGTTCTTTTATTTTTGCATAATCTACAAGACTTTGCCACGCTGTAAGTCCTGCAAGAGGAATCGAAGCTGCCTGTTCGAAACTTAGGTTAGTAGGCATATAGGATACTAAATCTGATTTTACTGATATGAATTCAGCATAAGAGCCTTTCCCTATATTTTCAGGTTTCGTAAACACCTTATCTCCTATTTTGAAACAATCTACATCTTCCCCAACTTCTTCAATAACACCAGCTACATCTAATCCTAAAATGATTGGAAATGAAAAGTGCAACTGTTCTTGTAAGTCTCCTTTTCTTATTTTCCAATCAACAGGATTAACAGATGTTGCGAAAATACGTATTAATACCTCGTTATTCTTAACAATCGGTTTTAAAACTTGTCTTTCTTTTAATTCTTCAACACTACCATATTGATCTATAACAATCACTTTCATTTCCTCTCCTCCTTGCTGTTTATTTTAATAACATACAAATATTTCTCAAAATTTTTTGCCTTGAATTATCATAAACTTATTTTTGGGGGTAATTATGTAAGAAACTAAGCAAAACTTACAAACACCTTAGAGTCATTCAAAATTGTATTTTTAATTAAATTCAAAAGAAATGGAGAGAACTCTATGACTGAAAAGATATTTAAAATAAACGGAATTGATATATGTACAGAAAGCTTTGGGGATCCTAGAAATCCAGCTATTTTATTAATTATGGGTGCTACGTGTTCAATGGTTTATTGGGATGAAGAATTTTGTGAACAGTTGGCTAACAGCGGGAAATTTGTTATTCGTTATGATAACCGTGATGTGGGACGCTCTGTTGCATATGAACCTGGAACTTCCAATTATACAGTTACAGATATGGCTGAAGATTCAATTGGGGTACTAGATGCTTATCATATTGACAAAGCACATCTATTTGGTATGTCATTAGGTGGTATGATTGCTCAAATTGCTGCTGTAAAACATCCCGAAAGAATTTTATCGTTAACATTATTAGCTACAAGTGTGATAGGTTCTGACAATAACACGCGCGATTTACCTCCGATGGATGAAAGAATTTTAACACATCACGCAAATGGCGTGCATCTAGATTGGACAAATGAAAATGTTGTAGCGGAATATTTGGTTTCAGGATCTCGTCTATTATGTGGATCAAAAAGAAAATTTGATGAAAAAAGAGTCTATAATCAAGTCAAACAAGAAATACAACGAGCTAACAATTTATTAAGTATGTTTAATCACGCTCTACTTCAAGGAGATGATGCATATGAAGGTGTGCTTCACTCCATACAAGCACCGACATTAGTCATTCACGGAACAGACGATACTGCACTCCCTTTTGAACATGGTCTTGCAATTATTGATGAAATTCCTAACTCATCTCTATTAACCCTTGAAGGTGCAGGACATGAAAATCATCCTGATGATTGGGAAGACATAATTTATACTGTTACTGAGCATACATCTAAAGTATAGATAAATAACAAATAGAAGAGGCACACCGTAATTTGTGTCCCTTCTATTTGTTACATTTAAAAAGCCCATCACTGTATCCGTATGTATAGTGATGGGCAATACTTATATTTTTCTATGTTTAAAAAAACGGACAATCTAATTGATCAACAGCTTCCCATGATTTTTTTTTTATATTATCGGTGGATTTATTTGCTTCTAGTGGTACGTTTTTAAAAGGATTAACTTCGACCTTTAATAAGGATGATGGCTCTACGTATAATGAGAAAACATGGCTGCTTGGTATAGCTTTCGACACATCAATATCTCCTACTTGTTTAAAGAGTTGCTGCGCTGCAAAGAAAAAGAAATTGGTTGGGTTTGATTGTTTATTCAGCCATGCAAGCATTTCAGGTGATACTGATTTATGAATATTGATTTTCACTCGATCACCACGTTTATATCGCCTAGATCGCATGTTTCCACCAACTAACTTATCGTTAAGTTTGTAAATCCTAACTCTTTTTGCTTATGCTCTCTATATTTTGGTGAACAAGTGTATACTAATAAACCACGTGCATTTGTAAATAATGGATTATCTACAAAGATCACATTTGTTAAACGCCCTTTTTGTTTTAAAATCATTTTCAAGCTATTTTTAATGATAACTGCGCCCCCGCCATAAATAAACACGTATGGATCGTCTTTCATATCATCAATTTTGTTTATAATATCCGTTGCGACACGTGCTGCTAAACCTAATAATGCTGGTTGTGATTCTTCAACTAGCAATGCATTTCTAGGGTGTTTATCATTTAAATAAATTTGATTGAATTCTGTAATGCTATCAATCGTCTTTGTTGGATACTTCCGGTTCCATCTCGTAATAATTTGTAGTAATGTTTCTTTCACGCCGTATGATAAGCCTTTACTTAGTTGTGGTCTAAAGTTTACACCTAGTGAAACTACTTCTTCTGTAGTCCCTGCTCCAATATCAAAAGATAATAATGTTTTATCAACAAAATCAATTTCAGAAACTTGATTTTGTTCACATTCTATTTTATGTTTCACAACATTGCCTTCTTCATCGTATACAATGCCCCACGTCCCAGAAGCGCCCTCAGGTAGACATTTACAATATTCGATAGAAATATTAATTGTCACATCACGTCCGTTTGGATAATGGAACACAACTTTATGGTTACCCATATAACGCTTTGCATTTTCCGCAGCTATTTCTTGCGTAATAAGTTGCATAGGAAGAGCAACAGATAAATCATATCGAATGTTAATATGACTAGAAGTTGGACTTTGACGCATAGCACTTACCGCTAAGCCTGATAGAATTGTAATAACCATTAACTCATCCGTTGACTTATTCGATTTCTTCTCTACTTCAGTACCTTTTAATTGATCTTGAATTACTTTTTCTCCAACGATATACCGTACGTTATTTAACATTAACGATGGAGAACTAATGGTCACGTCAATGTGATTTTCTAATTCAGATAAAGAAACATCTCCCTCATCTAAGAGTCCTGTAGGCTCTCCTATATATAAAGAATATATACTCGGAATAAAAATAGGGTCTTGCCCTTTCACCATTAACTTCAAACCGTTATTTCCTGCATCAGCACCAGCTTTTAAAAGAATAGACATAACTACCCCCTAAATTAATCTGACATCCCTTCCAAATATATGCGAGCCCATTCTTTTACATTCAAATGTAATGTAATTTTTTATTAATCTTAAAAACAAAATATCATATTCTCGCCCTTTATGTAAAAAGTATTTGACATAGAACTTTTCCAATTTTATACTATTAGTGTAAAGAGTTTTTTACAACTATGGAGGTGTCATTTCTAAATTGAAGCATAAAAAATTTATTTTCATGATTATCGTTTTTTCATTAATCGGAGTCCTCATACATGGCGCATATAAATATGTAACAGAAGGTTCGATTTTGGGAGGAACAATATTCGCTTTTTCGTTAATACTTGGTAATTTAATTAATCAAATTACTTGGGGAGATCCAAATGGAGTATCGGAAGAAAGCCAAGATGAAATGGGACAGCAAATCAAATATAAAAGCTTTAAAATTGCTTATTTTGCACTTATTTGTTTTATGTTTCTAATTTTAATATTTTCAGAAGGATTTGCATTCCTATTACTCGATGAAATAAAGAATCTTCCTCTCTTTATCGCACTTTGTTCTTCATTCTTTATTTATCCCATTGTCGAACTTATAGTCGGAAAACAATATAAATAAAAAGATGAGATTTTCTATATATAGAAAATCTCATCTTTTTATATTTACATACCCTCAACTATCGCTTTTAATTTATTTACAGTCCGCCAATTTCTTACTGTAGCTGGTGTATGTAACTTCTGAAACTGGTTCATTAATTTGGAATTTCGAATGCTATTTTTGAAAAATAAATACACAACTTTTTCATGTATATAACAATCTTCAGTCTCATTTTTTTGCATAAGCAGCTGATCTTTTTCTATTTTAGAAAGTTCATTTGCTAAGAAAGCAACATGTATACTTTCACCTTCTCGCAATGAATCAGCTTCATAAGGACATCCTTTTATAATATTTATAAATCCCTCATTTGTTCTTAACATGACTAGAACATCAAAACTAAAAACATTTTTAATTTGAGATTGTATTCGTTCCTTTAGAAAATTAATATCTTCTTCAGATTCGAACACGATATTACCGCTTTGAATATATGTTTTCACTTGTTTTAACCCTATTGATTCAAACACTCGTTTTAAATCAGCCATTTTAATTACTTTATGTCCACCAACATTGATTCCTCTTAGTAATGCAATATAAATTGTCATATTATTCCCCCACAATAAAATGAACTTATCAATTGAATCGATTTTCCTACTCATATTTCTCGGATATTTGTTTTAATTCTTCTAACATATCATGAATAGATAATATCTCAAATAAAATAATAGATTCACTTGAAAAATGGTGATGATAATGATTTGGTTTATAATCTTTTAAATCATTTTTATAACTCCAAAATTGCTTGTCTAATTCAGCAATAAGTTTAAAATGTTCCTCATTAATTTCATTACAACGGTTTCTCAATATAGCAATTATAGAATGAATTGTTTGTTGTAATATTTCCTTTTCCCTTTGTGACCAGTCACAAGTCTCAATTGACACTCGAGCTAAATTATCTATATGGTAAATGATTTGCTGTAATATATGAAGTTGCTTCTGCATAGTTAAAAAATTTCTCATTTCCTTCTTTGTATGTTGATGATATTTCCAATCTTTCTGCTCATATTGAACAAATTGTATCGCCTTATGCAATAATAAAGTCAATTTAGATAGATCCTGAGCAGTCTCCTTTTTCATACCTCTTCCTGCAACTAATGCAGTAATCCATTCTTCTATAATATTTGCTGTTTTAGCAAATAGATCCTCTGTACATCCAAAAATCGTTTTCGTGTAGTGGGGAGGAAAAATGAAAAAATTCACTAAAGTAGATACTATAATACCAGTAGATGTAGTAGCTAAACGAATTAAAAATGCAGTAAAATAATGATCTGCCGTAATTGGAATCATAGCTACAGCAGTTAAAGTTGCGACTAAAGTTCCCGCGTGTAACCTTAGTTTTTGACATGTAACGATCGTAAACATCGCAGCTAATGCATAAGAAATTGCTTGATGACCTAGGAAAAATGTGAAAGTCATGGCATATGCAGATCCAATTGTTGAGGCCGGAAAGCGTATAAGTCCTTTTTTTATTGAGTCTGTTGCAGTTGGTTCAATTGTAACAATTGCTGTTATTACAGCAAAAATAGTTGGGAGGTTAAAAAAATTACAAACTAACACTGTAAGAAAAACTGCAATCCCAGTTTTAATCACTCTTCCTCCAACGATATTCCATTTTCTATCTTGTTTCATTTTTTATATCCTTCATTTCTGTTTCATTTTATATACATATATTATATATTGTTAAAATAAAAAAACCTACTACATGAATATTCAAGAGTAAGTTTTCTATCTCATTATTTCATTATAGGTAAATGCATTATTATTTGTTGGCCAATTGGTCCCATTCTTCTAAAACCTTTATCTTGGAAGCCGACTTTTGCATATAAATTTTGTGCAGGAATATTTCTTTCATTCACAGCAAGTACAACTTCATTTTTTATTGGAAAATAACGTTTTACAAACTCTTTTAATAATAACAATGACTTTTTAGCGTATCCCTTTCTTTGTCTATTGTGATTAATAGAAAATGACGTTAAAAGTAAAGCATCCTCATTATCTGTGAACTCCTTTACTCTATCTCCCGTTTGCAATGCGAAAAGACCCACTGGTACCCCATTGTAATCTAAAATAACAATCACATTTTTTGTACGATCACTTTTTGCTTTCTCCAGTAATGTGCTTGGATCTGATGTAAACTGAACTTGTTCACTTGGTAAAGTAAATGTTTGTATAACTTCTTTATATTTCTCCTTATACGGAACTAATTGAATTTCCCCTGTGTGTATGTTCATGCTAAACTCTCCCATTTTTTAGCTTATTAACTTATACCTTGCTGTGCTTTTGAATGCACTTTTCCATCTAAAAAGGTAATTTCAACAAATGAATTTGGATCGTTTCCTTTCCAAGCAAAAATTTGTTTAATTTGTGTAGAATGCTCTACCCCTTCTTCTATAAGTAAATCCCCTTCAAAACCAATTAAATCTTTCACTTCTGTATAACTCATTCCTTCATTTATGTTCGAGAAATGATTTATATTGATAGACTCTTTCTGTTGCCTTTCCATCACAGTAGAAGAAGTTGCTGTTTGATTTTTCACTTCTTTTCTCTGTTCACACGCTGTCATACTGAAACCTAAGCATAAACTAAACAATATACATGCGCTTTTTTTCATCATAACAGTTGTCCCTCCCATCATAATTAAACCATATATTCCCTTAAAAATAAACTGAATATTTAATATTATATTCAAAAACCTCGTACAATTAAGTACGAGGCTAATTTCATTTATTCAAATGATTATTTGATTGATCATCCTGTTCTTTTCTTAACTCTTGTTCTTCATCTTTTGGTAATTGTTTATCATTATCTTTAATTGGATTCGTTTCTCTATTTTCTATCATATCATTTGGAACTTGTGGCATTACTCGGCCCACAATAGCCGCTAATTCATCTAGTATACCTTCACCTGTTTTACCTTTTTTAATTTGCTTTCCAATTTGTTTGAGGCGTTCATACGTATCAACATCTGCTACAACGACTGCATTAGCACCGTCAGGGTCATTTTTTAAACTTTCTGCAACAGAGTATTTAATTGATTCAACACGAGTTCGATCAAGTTTTGCTTTTACGTCTATACCTACAATTGCATATTTGCCGACTACTACAGCTGTCGCATCATTCACTCCTGGCACACTCGCGGCTAAAGATGCTAAATGGTCCGCTGCTTTTTCATTTGGCTTATTTGATTTGTTCGTATAATTAACATTTTTCGTCGAAACATTTTTTTGTTCTGGCTTTTCGTTTGGATTATCTTTTTTTCCAATACTGCATCCAGTTATAAACAAGCAAAGCATCAATATATATATTAGAATTTTCATTATTCTCACCACTTTACTTTTAGAGTTTAATCATAAATTTTTTCAACAGCTTGCATTTTCTTCACTTTTTCTTCTGCCCCGCTATTTGCATTAATGAAAATTTGGTACGTATCTTTCCCTAACGTACCTACAAATTCATAGCAAAGTACTTCATTATGCAAATCATTTACTACGACAGCTTTGCGTTCTTCCATAACTTTAACATCTGGATTGATTTTCTTTCTCGCTTCTGCTGCAGTTAGCTTTGCAGATGGAACCGTTCGTTTTTGATGTGACGCTAAGTATTCTTTTGCGGAGAATCCAACGATAGAACCGTCATCTAAGGCAATTTTCATTTGGATTGCTTCTGGATAAATTCGTACATCATTCTCATTTACTACATACGTAAATACACCAACATTATCATATTGTGAACTATCATAAAGCTCCATATTATGAAACTTATGGTCCTTTAAAAATTTCAAACCTTTACTTCCTGCATCGTTTAAACTAATTTTCTGTTCTTTAATTTCTCGATTATTCATAACCCAAATTGGGTATCCGCCTTTTCCGGTAATATCCATATAAAACTCATTATTCGTTGCTTCATCTTTAATTTTCACACTATAGAAAGATTCTTTTGCACCTTTTCCGCTTTTCTCAACTTCTACTTTTTCATTTCCTTTTAAATTTAAAAATGATTTTGCGATTTTCGCCGCTTCATCTTTTGAAATCGCTTTTCCTTCTGCTTCAAATCCGCCTTTTTTATTTTTTTGCGCACTTGTAAAGGTCGGTCCAAAGTTTGTAGATGAATACGATGTTACGTTTTTTTCTACTGTTTTTAGTCCATCGATAATTGTATTGTCTGCAGGGTCACGATTGGATGCGAGTGCCATCTCAACATCCATCCAGCGTAAATTATTTTTCAAAACAAGATGTTGTACTTTTCTTAGTTCATCTTGTATATTTCCTGCATTTGAGTATAAAGTTTGCAACGTTTTATATTCTTGATCATTTAACGGCTCTTTTTCTAAATCACGAATGGCTGCACGGTAACTAAAATCACCAATATTCGCTAAAAATTCTTCCGTTTTATTAAAAGGCATTAATGTTAAAGGAAGTTGCCCTACATCCGAACGAGCTTCAGATGTTAATCTCCATACATCTGCTAATGCAGGCGATAAAGATGCACGTGAATTCATCGCGAGCGTTGTTCCAATTTTATCGTGCAATAAATCAACCTCATATGCTAAATCATGAAACGCACGTTGATAACTATTTTCCGCTCGAATTAATACTGCATTTTTCTCTTGATGTTCTTTATAGCCCCAGTATCCTGTTCCGACTACGCCGACTGTTAATAATACAATGATAATACCTCGTAACATAGTTCCACCTCCGCTCTATTTACAAAAAATATGTTTACCGATTTTTTTAATTTGTGGACGAGTCCAAATCCATTTACTTGTTGCGGTATCTGGATTGAAATAATACAATGCGTTTCCTGTTGGATCCCATCCATTAATTGCGTCTAGCACAGCTTTTTTCGCTGTTTCATTTGGCGTTAAATATATTTGTCCGTCTGCTACCGCTGTGAATGCTCTTGGCTCAAAGATTACACCTGAAACTGTATTAGGGAACGAGGCACTTGTAACGCGATTCAAAATAACCGCAGCTACTGCAACTTGTCCTAAGTACGGCTCACCACGAGATTCTCCATATACTGCGTTAGCCATAAGCTGTATGTCATTTTGAGAATAACCATTTGGAACATTTGTCCCTTTATTTTGAGGTGGTTTATTCTCTTGCGCAGTACCACCACTATTTCCTTTATTCGTTGTCGTCCCTTTATTAGCAGTTGACTTGTCATACTTCGTTGCTTTCACGAGCATTTGCTTCGTTTTAGCTCCAGCTAAGCCATCAACAGGTAATCCGAATTTCTCTTGAAAATTTCGAAGTGCCCAGTATGTACCCCATCCGAAAACACCATCCACTTTTCCCGTATAAAATCCGTTATATTTCAAACGAGATTGCAGTTCAATGACATCTTCGCCAGATGCTCCTCTTTGAATGACTTGATTAGAAAAGGCTTCTACATTTTTTAGTTGTATACTACTAACCATCAAAGATAGTCCTATAAACGCAAGTAAAACTGCTATTTTAAAAATAGCTTTTTGACGCATAATTTTCCCTCCTTAATTACGGAAATGATTTCTTGGTTATGTTTTGTAAAAGCCTCGCTTTTATGTAAAGAAGACAAAAAAATCCAAACTAATATCGGTGAAAAAATATGTAAACAATATACAAAAAGGATAAAAGGAGTTCATCATGAAGAAATTGTTTAAGCGTGTCACACTCGTCATTTTGTTCATAACAATATGTACAAATATATATACCGGCTCATCAATTGTTCATGCGCAGCCGCCATATGCCAAATGGGGGAAACTTGCTGTAGAAAAAACGAAAGAACAATACCCGAAAGCTGAGATTATTGATTATCTTCATATAGGTAGAAAACCAAAAACCGTTCAAATTACAGTTGAAAAATTCAAATTATGGCTACGTGAGAACGGAAAAGAATACGGTGTTTTTGTTGATGTAGAATTTGAAACGAAGACGGAGAAATTTATAAAGATGTCATTTCAGAAGACGAGTAGATAAAGTGAAACTTTAATCAGCCCTCACCAATCGGGCTGCCCGTTAATGCGGGATAAAATGAAAACCCCACTGTTAAAAATGAAAACAGTGGGGTTCCTTGCATTTCTAAAATTCTTTCCTAAAGTTTCGATTCCCTAAAAATCTTACCAATATACAAATAGCTCCAATTACAACAGCTATCCCTATACTGTATAAAAGTACTTTACCATACCCACCTATTCTCGGATCTAAAAACGGATATGGATACCAATTCACGATTGGGCCACGTATTAAGCTATATACAACGTAAAAACACGGGAATAAGAGCCAACTTGCAGCTTGTTTCCAAGTGATTTTCTTAATAGGTGGATTTAAAATCCAATCTAAAAGCATTGCAATCGGCATGATATAATGTAGTACAGTATTTACCCATGGTATTGCGGTTTGAAGTGACTCTTCTAACCCTCTTAGTAACAAAAAATAAACGAGTCCTGTCGTAAGTATGTATACCGTTGCCGCACCACGAAGTATACTAAACTGTTCTGAGCGACCAAATGTAGCTGTTTCGATACTGCTTAAAAGGAGAATAGATGCAACTAAAATGTTACTTTCAATCGTAAAGAAACTAAAAAAGTTAACTGGATTGAACGGTTTCACTTGTGCCCTAATTATGAATTGCGTAATAATGGCGCTACATGCTAGAAGACTTAAACATAGTCTAATAAAGATAAAGTTTTTTCATCCCTCATACATTCCTTCCTTTTCTTATATATAATTGGAATTTCCCTGTACATGCTCAATAAATAGTTTTAACGGAACGAGCCCACGTTTTGGCATATGACTACTTATAATAGCTACTACTTCTAACTGAGGAATGATAACGATGTATTGTCCGCCGTATCCCATAGCGAAATATATACAATACGGTATGTGAAATCTTTCGTTATGTAATACCCACCAGTGATATCCATATGCGCCGACATGTTCATATGTTTCAAATTGCGCCCTACTTGACTCTTCTAACCATTTCGCTGACACAATTTCGTTCCCGTTCCAATATCCATTTTGTAAACATAATTTCCCTAACTTTAATAAATCGGTAGATTTCATTTTCATACCAAAGCCGCCGACATATATCCCCTGCGGGTCTTGTTGCCACTCGTATTCGTTAATTTCTAATGGATTAAATAAATATTTCTTTGCAAACCGCTCTGTCGACATTCCAGTAGCTTCTTGAATAATATGGCTCAGTAAATGAGAAGAACCTGAATTATAATTCATTTTTGTAGCAGGTTCTTCAATTATTGGCTTTTCTAATATGTACTGTACCCAGTTCTCTGATTCTACAAAGTCATTGGGGAATACTACCCCATTCCCAAACTCTTTCCAGCCCTCACCAGTAGTCATTGTTAATAAGTGATAAAGCGTTAAATCATGTTTTTCCCTAGGTACATTTTCAATCCACTCTGTAATCGGTGTATGTATATCATTTATATAGCCCTTATCAAGGGCAATACCTATTAATATAGATACAATACTTTTTGTAATCGAATTTATTTTATATAAGTTATTTGCACATTCAGGTGTTTTATAATACTCAGTTGTTAATTCCCCTTTTTGATAAACAAGAAATGTATTCACTTTTTTCTTTTCGAATTTATTTTCTAGTTGCTTGAAATCCAAAAACTTTACCTCCATTTAAATAGTTACTCCATTTATTATATCTTGTTCCTTCATTTTAAACATAATTGTGCTCAAATAAAAATAAACCTGTCAGCCATAATGAACTGACAGGTTTATTTTTATAATTTCGTACGAACATTCCAAAGCTCTGGGAAGAACTGTTGATCAAGTACTCGTTTTAAATAGGATACACCAGAAGATCCACCTGTTCCCATTTTATGTCCAATAATACGTTCTACCGTTTTCATATGACGGAAACGCCATTGTTGTAACCAATCTTCAATATCGATTAATTTTTCAGCAAGCTGATATAAATTCCAATATTTCTTCACGTCCGCATACACTTCTATCCAAGCTGCTTCCACAGTTGCATCTTCTTCATAAGGCTGCGTAATATCACGATTCAACACATCTTTATGAATAGGGAATCCTTCTTTTACAAGTGCTTGAATTGCGACATCATACAAACTTGGTGCATGTAGCGCTGTATGAAGTCGAGCGTGTAATTCTGGATCTTTTTCATAAATTTTTAATGCATGCGGCGTTTTATAACCAAGCGCATACTCAATCATACGATATTGATACGATTGAAAACCTGAAGCTTGACCGAGCGAGTCACGAAACTCAATGTACTCAGATGGTGTTAATGTCGCAAGAATATCCCAGGATTGAATAATTTGAGACTGAATTTTTGATACACGTGCTAACATTTTAAAAGCTGGTTGTAATTTATCTTGTTTAATCGAGTCAATTGCTGCGTTTAACTCATGTAAAATAAGCTTCATCCAAAGTTCACTTGCTTGGTGAATAACGATGAACAACATTTCATCATGGTGGTCTGATAATCTCTTTTGAGAAGATAGTAAACTATCTAATTGTAAATATTCCCCATACGTCATATTCTCCTTAAAGTCCGTATGAATCCCTTTTTCCATAATTACCTTTTCGTTTTCTTTCATATTAACCAAACGCCCCTTTTATATATTTCTACTTATATTGGTCTAATCACTGCTCGAACTGGACTTCCGTCTGCATCTGTTAAGGCAAGTGGTAATGCGATCAATTCATAATCACCGTCTACTACATGATCTAGTACGACATTTTCTAAAATGTGTATTCCATTTTTAAACAATTGATGATGCGCATCTAATTCTTTATCATCTAATGGATCAACTGATGGTACATCCACCCCGATTAAACGTATACCTTTCTCTGAAAGAAACGGTGCTATATCCGCACGTAAATGCGGGATTACATCCGGGAATTCATTAGCTTTACCATGTGAAGATGTGCGTAACAACAAGCGTTCTACGCCTTCTAAATGAAAGTTTTCTAATTCCTTTTTCCCAATGCTTTCAAGATTAGAAACGTCAATGATTCGCGTAGGTCCAACATAAACTTGAATATCTAAATCTAATACTTTCTTTCCGTCATTATCAAAATGAAACGGTGCATCAATATGAGTACCAGTATGAACACTCATCGTTAACTTTCCGACATTTACTGAACCACTCTCTTCTTTTGACCATGATACTTCATATGAGAACGGTGTATCCCCTGGCCAAGTGGCAATATCATTATTTAGCGGTTGTGAAATATCAATCCACTCTGATGCTTTCATACTTATGCCACAACCTCTCGCTTATTTTCAAATTGCTTATATTCTTCATCTTTCATAATTTTCTTTAAGATTTGTACAGATTTCCATACTTCTTCGTATGTGTTATATAAAGCGACTGGCGCAAGTCTTACTCCATTAGGTGCTCTGAAATCAGGAATAACCCCATTCGCTTTTAACGCTTTACATATGCGTGCTGCTTCTGCATGCTCTAAATAAATATGTCCACCTCGTTTTTCATCCTCTAATGGATTTCCAATTGTAAATCCGAAATTTTTTAATTCATGCTGAATTAAATCAAGCATGTATCTTGTAATATGTAAGGATTTTTCACGTAAACGTTCTATACCAGCATCTTTAAATATTTCAAGAGAACCGATTAAAGGTGCAGTACTTAATACGTGCGGTGTTCCAATTTGATACGAACCTGCATGATCAGCAGCTGTTAATGTATGTTCCATATCAAACTGCTTATCTTTTCTAGAACTAAACCAGCCAGACAATCCTGGAAGTCTATTAAAATGCTTTTTATTTACATAAAGGCCGGCAACACCACCAGGTCCTGCGTTTAAGTATTTATAATTACACCAAATAGCGAAATCAACATCCCATTCTTTGAAATGATGCGGAATAGAACCAATTGAGTGACATAAATCGAATCCGATATGAATACCACGCTTATGTGCTTCCGCTGTTAAACGTTTCATATCAAGAATTTGGCCACTTCTATATAGTACAGAAGGTAATAAAATTAAAGCGATATCATCTGTCATTGCATGAATAATATCATCTTCAGAAAGTGTTCTACCATCTCGGCTCTTCACTCGTACTAAATGCTTATCTGGCTCTAACCCTTTTATACGAATTTGACTTTGAAGTGCATATATATCTGATGGGAATGTTAACTCATCCGCAAGAATTTTTGTGCGTATTCCTTTCGGCTCATAGAAAGTTGCGATTACTTGATGAATATTCGTTGTGGTGGAACCGGTTACAATAGTTTCTTCTGGTAAAGCTCCAATAAGAGGTGCTGTCAATTCACCTAATTTCTCCGAAAGGAAAAACCACGGATGCTCTCCTTCTGTCCACCCATCAATGCCATATTCTCTCCATGAATCTAGTAAAGTAAGTAACGATTTTTCTGCTCTTTTTGAAAGCAGTCCTAATGAATTACCATCTAAATATATTGTTCCTTCTTTTTTATAAAATTCAGTTTGAAAATCTTTCAGTTCATCATGTTTATCACATTCAAGCGCATACTCATAAGTTGGTTGAAATGGTTCTTTATACATGGTGTCACCTTCTTTTAATTTTCTTTTTATTCTAACTAATTGAAATATATCACCTCAGTTGATATAACGTCAATGATATTATGTCAGTTGACTTTATATATGAATTTCTTTTACAATACAGTTATATTTTCAGATATTTCAGTATAAAGAGGTGATTCTTTGAAAAACACTACTCTTTCATCAAGAAAACACCGCTCCTTAGAAACAAAGAAAAAACTTTTACACTCTGGTTATACGACTTTTATACATAACGGATTTCAAAAAACGACAATCACCCAAATTATTAAACATGCAGAAACTGGTTATGGAACAGCATATGTATACTTTAAAAACAAAGATGATCTCCTTATCGTTTTAATGGAAGATGTCATGAATCAATTTTATAATATCGCTGAGCGCTCCTTTTCTCCTCAAACAAAAGAAGAAGCACATAATATGATTCAAAACCAAGTAAGAGCATTCCTACAACTAGCAGAGAAAGAACGAGCTATTTTACAAGTTGTAGAAGAAGCGATCGGGTTATCAAAAGAGATACGTCAAAAATGGGATGAGATTCGAGGTCGATTTATAAGCAGTATTGCGCAGGATATTACGTACTCTCAAAAAAGTGGATTAGCACAAACTGAATTAAATAAAGAAATTGTAGCGCGTGCTTGGTTCGCTATGAATGAGATGTTTCTTTGGACGATTGTGCAAAATGATAAGAAATTAGTGTTAGAAGAGATAGTACATACATTGACGGAAATGTATACGACGGGATTATATAAATAGCACACCTTCAATGAATAAGGTGTGCTACTTTACATCTATAAAAATATTTTATCTGGGTACGGTAACGATAATGGTGGCTTTTCAGATAAAGAGAAATATTGTAGTTTTAAGGATTCACCATCTATTGACTTCAGCTTACCACTGATAACTTCACACTCAAACACAACAACAATGTATTCTACTTGATCGCCATTCGGATATGTATGACGGAACTCTTCCCCTCCAAATACGCCTTTTTGTTTTTTTACTTGCACTTTCAAACCCGTTTCTTCCCACACTTCCCGAACTACCGATTTTTCTGGAGTTTCTCCAGGTTCAATTGCTCCAGCTGGCAAGCTCCAGTATTCTCCTCCAGGATATTGAAATAAGATTTCTCCCTGCTCATTTTTAATAACTGCAGCTACACTCGGTATTAGAATTAGTTCATGGCCTAATTGCTCACGGATTTTTTTATAATATAGCGACATCGACATATAATTCTCTCCCACTCCATTAATAAATAACTGTATTTTCCGACACCTATTGTATAATAATACCAGTAACAATTTCTATATAGAAAGGATAAGAAAATGAACCAAGTACAACTAGTAAATAGCTTTCTATCATTTTTAGATACGACAAAACAGCCTACTAGCTTAAAATTTTTAAATGAGCTTATTAAAGCTCATCAAGAAAAAATAAAATGGGAAACTCTTACTAAAATAATTGACTGGGAAAAAGGTAATGAAACAGGCAATTATTTTCCTTCCATTGGTTATTATCAAATCTTGGTTTTGATGTTCATTATATGTATATGGATCCCGGACATTTATGCTTACTGGTTAACTTAGACCAACCTTAATATGTTGATGTTGGTTATTGTGCACCTTTATTCCAAGCTTACCCACTTTATGAATCATTTCAAGTAAATAATGTAAGAGAAACTTTTACTTATGAAGTCTCAAATAATAGGATTAAACTTGCTAGAAATCCAGGTCCAGCAAAAATCTTACATACAGAGCCAATACATTTATCAAGTATGAAAGAACTCATTACAAAGTCTAACGATTGGCATACATCTCCTGTATTAAAGAAAATTCAGATTTTCGGTTATATCGACGGCATTCCAACTTCTATTAATGATAATGTTTTAAAACGATATTTCCAAGGTAGGAAAAGAGAACAAATCATTACATCTTCTGAACTTAATTATTGGATAACAGAAAGATTTTGTGTTGATAAAGAAATATATGAAAGAGCTATTGAGATTTTCAATGAAAAATCTTCAAACAGTAAAAGCGTTACTCACAGAATTGAGTAACGCTTTTACCTTAATATATTTTTAATATTAAACTTCTTTATGATAAGCAGTTTCTACACATTCTGCTAGACGCTCCATTTGTTCCATTGCTAAACCTCGTGAAATCCAGCCTGTTAACTTATACATGATTTTATAATAAAAATTACTAGGTTCATATTCTGAAATTAATGTTAGTGCTGTACCTTCCTCATCTTCTTCTAACATATAAGTCATTGCTGAATAACCTTGCTTCATTTCACTACCTAGTGAAATAATATGGGGTGCATCGTATTCAAGAATTTCTACTTCTGCCTCCAATATTTTCTTACCGACTTTTTGAACAGTAATATATTTATCTCCTACACGTAGATTTTCTTTATCCATATTTGAAGGGTAGCGATTTTCTATTATAAACGTATTCCATTCTTTTATTTTTTCATCTTCTATTATATAGTCACATACAACATCCATTGGTGCTTTTATTACTATTTCAATTGCAAAACTCATTATACTGCCCCTCTCAAATACCCTATCCATTTCTATTTTGACTCAATCATTATGCCATATTTTATATAGTGAAATACAAGTAGAATTTTAACTTTTTATTGTGAGGGGGATTCAATAAATAATCATTTTTTATTAATTTAAAAACTTATTCATACAAAATATTTTATTAAAGATACAACAATTAAAAACAAAGCCACGAGTAGTAGAGCACTCCCTATACTTCTTTTTTCTTTTTCGTTATTTTTTAAATTTTGCACCCCTAAACTAACTAACAGAAACCCTAAAAGCGTTTGTAAAATTAGTACACTCTGTTTCGAAGTATCATTCCAACTATAAATGGAATACCCCATTATAATAATTGCAAGTAAAACAGTTACGATCCTATTCATACGCAAATCCCTCCTTTTTAAAAAGAAACCGCTAAGTTTCCTTAGCGGTTTTTATTAACAATTTATATTTATAAAAAGTGCTTTTCATGAATTTGATATAAGTCAAAAGAATTTCCTGGTCAATATAACTACGCATGTTAGCCCACTTTTTCTTTATCCAGTCTACTTACAATTCCAACTATAAATTTATATTCAATCCTCCTCTTCTTAACCTTTTTAAACCCTTCTTTCGTATCAAAAATTAAACACGTTTTCCGAAACCACATTCGTACATATAAAGACTCAAAATAAATAGGTTTTATAATTCCTCGTTCCTCAAATTCAGTTCCATCTTTATTTTCAGTTTCTGTTCGAACGAACCACCTATTTCCGAAACCAATTTCAATATATTTCACATAAGCTCTCCTTCCGGAAATTAATTTCTAACTATTCTATTATTTCCCCGGTAAGCGCACATTCCGACAGAACATGAGCCCACAAAGAAAAAGTAGATTACAAAAATCTACTTTATAACTTATATTTTTGCATTCGTTTATAAAATGTACTTCGAGGTACATCTAAAAGTTTTGCAGCCAAGGAAACATTTCCATTCGTCTTTTCTAGCGCTTCAATCATGCTATCACGCTGTATTTTTTCGCGGAAATTCAATGTGTTCTCTGTTTTATTTTCTGCTTGCAATGCAAGTTGATGTTGATTTCCCATCATTGTTTGTAATAAAAAAGAGATTTGTTTTTCGCATATTTCCCGTCCTTGCGACAAAATGTAAATGCGTTCTAATACATTTAATAATTCTCGAATATTTCCGGGCCACGTATGTTGTGAAAATTGATTACAAATGCTCTTTGGAAATGCAACATTCCAATTCTTCCGTTCACAAAAATGTTGTATGAAGTACGGAATATCCTCTTTTCTTTCTATTAACGATGGAACATATAGCGGATACACATGTAAACGATAATATAAATCTTGACGGAACTTTCCTTCTTCAACTAATCGCAGTAAATCTTTATGTGTCGCAGTAATAATACGAATATTTACCGGCACCTCTTTTGAACTGCCAATTGGGGTTACTGTTCGTTCTTGTATAACTCGCAATAATGCTACTTGCATCTCTGGAGGCACTTCACCAATTTCATCTAAAAATATTGTCCCTCCGTCTGCTTGTTCGAATTTCCCTTTATATCCTTGGCGCCGTGCACCTGTAAACGATCCTTCAGCATAACCGAACAATTCACTTTCCATTAATTCTTTCGGTAATGAACCGCAGTTAACAGCTATAAAAGGACCATTTTTTCTTGGACTATTTTCATGAATCGCTCTCGCTACATATTCTTTCCCTACACCTGTTTCACCACAAACATATACACTTGCGTCAGTTGGTGATACAAGCTTAATTTCTTCTAAAGTATGTTGAAATGCACTACTTGTCCCAATTACTCCAGGGAAAGTGATTCCATTTATAAATGGGGAAGTTGAAAATAATTTTTCTTGTTTATTTTCCTTTACATAAATACATTTCCCAATCATTCTATCATTACTGTATACTGGAACTTCTAATTTAGTTTTCAATCCATATTGCATTAAATCTTCAAGTTTCATTCGTGACCAATTGCATACTCGTTCCCGAACACTCTTGCTTGCAGAAACGATAACATCACGATGATTACAAATTACAACTTGTTCATCACTGTCAATTACATCTAAAAAACGATGGATTAAGTGTAACTCATTTTGATGTACCCGAATACTACATTCACGTTCAATCGCATGTGCAAGCGAAGTTACCATACCGAGCATATATGGATGTGAAAACTCAATTGGACAGGAGAAATCTAGAACACCAATTAATTTCCCGTCATCATTATGAATAGGAGCGGCCGCACAGCTCCAGCTATGAGATGCGACAGAATAGTGCTCTGTACCACTTATCATAATAGCCTCTTCAATCTGTAACGCTGTTCCTATCGCATTTGTACCAACAGCTGCTTCCGTCCATTTCACACCTTCAATGAAATTAATATGTTTCGCTCGTTTCAACGTTTGTTGATTTCCACTTAACGATAGAACGTAACCGTCTGGATCAATTAATAATGCCATCATTTGCAGGTCATCAATGGTTTTTCTCATATTTTGTATTTGAGGTATTGCTATATCTAGGAAGATTTCACTCTTTTTCTTTTGATCTTGAAAAAAATTAGAAGACAAAATTTTCTGACCTTTATTCATATGAGGATTCACATTTGCTTGTTTACATCGATGCCATGATTCTAAAATTCTTTCGTTTATACGATTCGAATCAAGGACTCCTTCATCAACAAACTTTTTCCATGTATGTAAGTAAAACGGTGAAGCTAACATTGTATCATCTCCCTATTCATTGTTTTGGAGATCTGTAAAAACATACTTTTATTATAAAACTGAATAAAAGCGTTTTCAATAAAACTAGAAAGACGACACAAATATGTTAATAATTTGAATATCTTAATGCACTTCTTTATTCTTTTTTAGTAGCACTATATTTTGTATAATGGAAGCAAAGAAAATACATAACCAAAACCACTTTTGTGGATTACCGTTTATAAAGAAAACAATCACGGCTATTGTAAATAAACTAGTAGATGCTACACTAAAATATAATTTTGTTTTCATTCCCATTATCCCTCACCTCTCTACCACTTTACAGTACATATTAACTCTTCATTTTTCATCTCTACTATGTACTCCTGTAAAACATACTCTTTCCCGCCATTTTTTTCATACCATTCATGTATTCTTCTAATATGTTTCTCGTCACTTCTAATTTTTGATTCTATTTCTTTATACTGTTCATAACTATCATATTCCCATATGGCAAACACTTCAGTCGTACCATTCTTATTATCTTTCATCCAGCGTCCTATTAGCCTAGATCCATACTTTACCTGATTAGGTAAGTTCGTGTTATTGAAATGATCATTAAATATTTTAATAAATTCATTTTTTACTATATAGTACTTTCTTCTATAAAACATACATTTCCACCTCTTTTATGAACAGACTCAAATACACCTTCCCATTACAACCGTATTATAATACTGCTCATCTGACAGCCTTTTATCATTTTTCAAAATTCCTTCTACTTCAAAACCTAATTTTTTATAAAGTTGCATGGCTTTTTCGTTTGTCTCTAATACTTGTAATGATATCTTTTTAATCTCATTCTCATCAGCCCAATGAATAGATTGTTGCAAAAGGCTCTTACCTATTCCATATCCCCAAAACTCTTTTAAAATACAAACGCCAAATTCTACTTTATGAGATAATTTCTTCAGATTTGACCCTTCACATCTTGAAAATCCAACGATTCGATTGTGCACTTCTGCAACTAAAAACAAATTCTTTGTCTCTTCACTATCTGTTTTTATTAATTTTTGAAACCCTATCTTATCTATAAATCCCTCTCCAGCTTCTCTATCCATATTTTCAGTTTCTCCATCGATCTGAACTCTAATTTCCGATAACTGCTCTGCATCTGTTTCAGCTGCAGAACGAATTGTATAAGTTAATTCATTTATATAAAAATCTTGTCCTTTTATAATCATTTCAAACTCCTTTTATTTGCTGTCTATTGACGCTATTACAATTTCTATACCTTGTTTCTCAAATTCTTGAATCGTTTCTTTACTAGCCTCTTCATCTGTTATTATAAGGTCAATTTCTTTCAGTGATCCTCCATTTATAAAGCAGTCTATTCCGAGTTTATTATGGGTAGCTAAACAAATATTCATTCTAGCAATATTACTTACTGTTTTTCCAAAATAAGCAACTTCCGGCGTTGCAGTACTTATACCATTCAATGAAATGCCACCACCTGTAGAAAAATACAGATCAATTGAGAATCGACTTATCAATTCTGAGGCAAGTGTATCTGTCATATTCCCTGATGGTTTCACCTTTCCACCAATTAAGTACGTATCTACATTCTTATAATCCCGTAACGTACTAGCGATTTCTAAAGCATTCGTAATAACTGTAAATGATGTTTCAGGTAAATATTTTAACATGGCATAATGAATAGAAGCCCCACCAATATAAACAGAATCTCCTTCTTGTATATAAGAAGCTGCGATTTTTGCAATTGCGTTGTCATATATAGAACCATTACTATAACGCTCAAATCGTTCGGCAGGTAAATTCCTTACTCTAGCAAGTTCAATTGCACCTCCATGCGTTCTTTTTAACAAGCCATCTTTCTCCATAATAGACAAATCTCTTCTTATAGAATCGATAGACATATCGAAACTTTCCGCAAGATCCTTTGCGATTACTCTTCCATCTTTCTTAAGTAACTCTAAAATTTTCTCTCTACGCTCTTCAGTAAACATGTGCCCACCGCCATTATTGAAAATTCTGAAATCTCATCCTTATTTTAATTATATGCATGTTTCTTCCGTTTTACAATATTTTCAATTCTTATTCACTCCGTTTTATTCAGCTTTTTCCCTCTTTCTATTCCGTTAACTGGACAATGAAATAAATGTATATTTGCATATTCCACAAATATACTTCCATTTACCTTCCTATTGATGTAAAATTATTCCTATGTTTTACTTTTTAACGCAGAAAGGAAATACTATGAAATCTATAATGAAAGTAACTTGTACAGCATTATTATTTACAGGACTAATGGCAGGATGTAATGGGAATACTGCACCAAAACAAGAAAAGAGCGCTCTTGAAAAGAATGCAATGCACTATGGGGAAATATTTAAAAACGAATACTATAGAGCAACTGTTGAAAATGCCAAATTCGAAAAAATAGACAAAGAGTGGCGTCTCACAGCTCGCGTTACAATAAATAACGCTCGTATTGACGGACAAACGATAGATCTTTCTGAAATAAAATATTTCATAAAAGATGAAAAGACGGGTGAAAAATACGAAGGTGAATTTATACAAAATGAAAATGCTAAAAAGGTTCCATCTGAGTTTTCTTTAACTACCGACATTCAATTTAATATGAAAACTTCACCAAAAGATTTAAATAATATGTATTTATTCATAGATAGCAAATCTGCACCGTTAACCGATACATATTGGAAGCTTGATAATTTAGTATCCAAATAAAAAGACCAGTCTTAAATGATTGGTCTTTTTACATTCATGCATTTAATTTTCGTTAACATTTACATTTATTTGCTAATAACAACTTGAATTACATTAGCTAAACCAGTGTGTCCTTTCCCTTCAACTCGCTCTTGCTCCCCATTAAAGAAATGAATTACCTTATGTTTTTCACACCAAGTAAGGATATCAATTGGATCATACAGCATCTCAATATCTTTTGGCCCACCAGTACCGTAATTTATTTGTTTTTTTGAGTAAACTTCAAACATTATTAATCCACCAGGCTTTATCGTTTGTATCATTTTATCTAATACCATTTTTTTATGATCATTATGAAAATGTCCAAATACCATAATTGCCACATCATATTCATTTACTGGCAAACTATCAGCTAATAAATCTACTTTTTTTGTGTGTACATCTACGTTATGCTTCTCTGCCAATTTTTTTGTCTTTTCTAATCCATCTTCCGAATAATCAATAGCTGTCACTGTATGTCCTTGTCTTGCTAGAAATACAGCATTTCTACCTTCTCCCTCTGCGAAAGCTATTACTTTATTGTGATTTGTTAAACGAAATGCTTGTTCTTTAATAAATGCATTAGGTTCTTTCCCATAAAAATATTCATCTGATTTATATCGATCATTCCAAAAATTATTCATTTTCTTATCCCCTTCTACATATCATTTTCTAGTTAGAACCGCTCTTCCGTAATATCACTATTAATGGCTATTGCTGCTTTATTCCCATGTGATGCAGCAATAATTAATGAGGATGGCCCTTGAGTCATTGTTTCCCCTGCTAAGTAAATATTTTTTTCTGAAGTACGTCCAAAATCATCAATTACAAAAGTTCCATTACTTTGTGGTTCACAACCAAGCTGTTCTATAAATTGATTTGGTCTAAAGAAAGTAGGTACTATAAATCCTCCAGCTCTTTCAATGCGTAAACCGGAATAAAACTCTACTTCATTTAAATAACCTCTTTCCCCTTGTAGTGCACGTATAGGTTCTGTAATTACAGTTATATTTTTATTAGACAGTTCATCCATAATAGTTTGACTGAGCTCGTTACCATTTGTTGCGATCACTAAATCGGTAGACCAGTTATAAACTAATTTTGTCATATGCATCGTATAATCTTCGTTTTCAGAAATAATAATGAGCGGTTGATTTTTTAATTCCCAGCCATCACAATACGGACAGCTAAATAAGCTTTTTCCATAGTATTCCCGTACATTAGGAATAGATGGGAATTCTTCCTGTATACCCGTCGCTAATAAAACCCTTTCCGCTAAATATTTTGTGTGATCTTTTGTTTCAAGCTCAAATAAACCAGTGGATTGTTTCGTTATCATTACAACTGTTTTTTCATAATAATGAACCGATGGATACTTCATCAATTCATTGAAGCCTATTTCCTTAAACTCTTCAGGTTTAATCCCGTCACGCGTAATAAATCCGTGAGAATTTTGTGTAACACGATTCCTATTCGTTTTGTTATCAAATAACGCTATTTGTTTACGAGCTCTTCCTAAAACTAAACTTGCATTAAGTCCAGCAGGCCCTGCTCCTATTACTGCACAGTCTATACATTCCATAAGTAAATATCCTCCATGAATTAATTTAACTATAATTAAAGATATTAAAGAGTCTTTTTATCCTTAATTAATTTAAAAATAAAAGCGGATTAAAAATCCACTTTTATTTTTTTCGCAAGATCTACGATTTTTTGATTTCGTAACTCATCTTCCATTTTCTCTTCTGCTGCGAGCATTGCTTCATTAATTAAACATCCAGGTTTTTCATGTAAACAACATTCAAATAATGATGTTTTACCTTCAATTGCATGTATAATATCTAAAAATGAAATATCTTCCCAATTATGACTAAGCGAATATCCACCTTTTGGACCAGATGATGAATGTATCATCCCTTCCTTTGTTAACTTAGTTAGTATTTTAGACAAGTACGTTGATGAAACATTTTGCATTTCTGCTAATTGGTGAACGCTAACTAACTTATTTGGTGTTGCCTTTGCCAGAAAAAGCATTGTATGAAGAGCATAATTTGTAGCTTTAGAATATTTCATAGTACAGCTCCTATTGTAGACTTCATATATCTACAATAACTTTATTTCTGTATCTTGTCAAACATTTGTAATACTCCATGCAAAATTATCTCTCTTCAAGTAATACATCGGCTGCGCAAATCTTTACTTCTATAAATGGACAATCAAATAAAACTCCTAGTTCGAAACCATCTCCTGCAAGATCTATTTCATGACATAACCACCAAGCACCTTCAAAATTTTCCGGAATAGAACATTTCGTTACGCCTGTAAAAGTTACTTGCAGTTTATCAAATTCACTGAAAGTACCACTGCAATCTAAAGTAATAATTAGCACATCTTTTGATCTTCTCTCTACTGATTTGACTACACTGTCATGTAGTGAGTATTCATTTAGTTGAACGACATTCTGCGCGAGCTTTTCTTTTATAGTATTATAATTATCTAGATACGCTTGTTCTAAATCATTCATTCTTTTTTCATAATCTTCTGTCCAATCAAACATAAGTTTCTTTAATTTTTCCGATGGGTATTCTGAATTCATTGTATTGTTATGAATGTATGGATGTAATGAATTAGGTAAAAACTTTAATAAATCTTCTTTCTTTTCTTCCACGTCTTCTCTTAAACTTTGCTTATAATCCATTCCTATCTTTTCGCTCTTACGCAACATCTCTTCCCATTCTTCTACTGTTTCTGAGAAAATTAAAAATCCAGACACTTGCATTTCTTTATACCAATCTTTATTAAAATACTTCAAAGACTTTCCCCCTAAAACATTTTAACATCCAACAAAAGCGATATATCTATTTATTATATCATTCCAATAACTATTTTTTCTAAAGAAAAAATGCAAAAATGTAAATATTCCGCCTTTTATTTCTAAAACTTCAGAATATTTACAATAGTTGATAATTAGAATACATTTTACTAGTACAAAGATTCACCTGTACAAAAATCTAAACAAAAAGGGATGGTTATATGTTGAAGAAATTAGTAGCAGGTACATTAGTAGCGGGATTTGCATTAACTGGAGGACTAGGAGTAGCAAGTGCTGAAGAAAAAAGTAACACAATTAAGTCTTTTGATTATTTAAAAGTGGATGAACAGAATGTTAATTCACTTACAAAATTAAGTGATCAGGATAAGAAAGACATCCAAATTACTATGGTATTACCAGAGCAAAATGAAAATGGAGATTGGTTAGCTTACGGTTTTACTAGTAGAGAAACATTGGATGCTTATATTGAAAAGGATAAAAAAGCACTTAAAAATAAAATTAATCCTTTAGGTAGCGGCGCTGGTAGTACAGATTTTTATGAACATATAAATAAAGGTGGACAATACATTTACTGGAGCAGTGGCTTTAAAAACTTACCATCTAGCTGGAACGATAGAATTTCTTCTGTAAGTACGGCGTCACCTTCTGCAAGTTATTCAACGACACTTTGGGAGCATACTTCTACACAAGGATTAGGAAAAGGTGTTATATTTAAACACGCTGATTGGTATGGTAAAACTGCTAATTTATCTGCTGAATGGAACGATAAAACTTCAGCTATTGAAATTAAATAGTAATAAGATATTTAATTTCTTCTATAAAAATTCAAACCACTATTCTCTCTTTCATTAAGAGAATAGTGGTTTATCATATTTCCATTTAAGCATGTACAGCATGTCCTACCGCTTGCAATAGCGCTTCATGAATTGCTTCAGATAAAGTTGGGTGTGCCGCAATATAATCTCTCATAATATCAGCGGTAACTTCTGTATGAATCATTACAGTTCCTTGTCCAATCAGTTCAGTTGCACGTGGACCAATAATAGAAATCCCTACAATTTCTTGATATTTTGGTTCCACAATAACTTTTACTTTACCCGTTTGTTCGCCAATAATAAGCGCTTTTCCGTTTGCGGAAAAAGGAAACTCTCCGATAAAAATATCACCGTACTGCTCTCTTGCATCTTTTTCTGTTAAACCGACACTAGCAATTTCTGGAGCTGTATAAATACAGCGAGGTACAGCATGGTAGTTTACTTTTACATCTTCTCCACTCGCGTGTAATGCTGCCGTAGTTCCTTCATGGAAAGCAACGTGAGCAAGCTGGATTCCACCAATCACATCACCTGCTGCGTAAATATGTGATACATTTGTTTGCATATGTTCATTCGCAGAAATTCCTTTATTTGAATATTTAATGCCTGCTTTTTCTAAATCTAATTGTTGTACACGTGGTTTTCGGCCGACAGAAACGAGAACAAATTCTGGATTAACTTCTTGAATACTTCCTTCATATTCAAATGAGGCCTGCTTCTTATCATTATTTAATCCTTTTAAAGCTGCTCCTGTATATATTTCTACGCCATCATTTTCTAGCTTCCCTCTTAAAATATGTGCGATATCTTCATCTTCACCTGGTAATAATTGCGATGCCATTTCAACAATCGTAACTTTTGTTCCAAGACGACTATAAACACTTGCAAACTCGCAGCCTATTACACCACCGCCAACGATTAATAATGATTTTGGTATATGGTCTATGGACATTGCATGGCTGCTATTTAAAATCCACTTTCCGTCAAATGGAGCAAAGGGTAATGCAGTCGGTTCTGAACCTGCCGCTATAATGAACTGTTCTCCATCTACTACATCTTCTTTATCACCGTATGTAACTCGCACACGGTGATCCGTTTCGAATTTCGCTTTCCCCTTTATTACTTTAATTTTGTTTTTCTTCATTAAATATTGAATTCCTTGGACGAGCTGCGATACGATTTGTGATTTCCTCGCCTGCATGTGCTTCCAATCGATTGATATACTTCCAGTGTTAAGTGTAACTCCATAATGATTCGCTTTTCTCACAATGTCATGCACTTCTGCACTTTCTAACAATGATTTCGTAGGCATGCACCCAACATTTAAACAAGTCCCGCCAAGATCCGCTTCATCAATAAGAATGACATCTTTTCCATTTTGAGCCGCGGTAATTGCCGCTACATAGCCAGCAGGTCCGCCTCCAATAACGACTAGTTTACTCATTCTCCCACCTTCTCTTTATAAAAGAATTGTTACAGGTTCTTCTAAATAACGTTTAATTGTGCGTAAAAATGCAGCTGCTGGTGCGCCATCTAATACACGATGATCGAATGTTAAACTTAAAGGTAACATACTGCCTTTTTTTATTTTCTTTCCTTTATATACTGGAACATGCTCAATTGCACCTACACCTAAAATACCAGTTTCCGGCGTATTTAATACTGGCGTAAAATATTCAATCCCAAAGCTACCTAAATTACTAATTGTAAAGGTTGTACCTTGCATATCATCACTACTTAAACTACCTTCTCTTGCTTTTTGTGCAACGTTTTTAATTTGTTTAGATAACTCTACTAAAGATAGATTATTAGCAAAGCGAATAGCTGGAACGACTAATCCTTTTTCTAATGCAACTGCCATACCTAAATGAACATGTTCAAATTGATGAATAGTATCATCCATATAAGCGCTATTCATTTCTTTATGCTCTCCAAGCGCTAATACAACTGCACGAGAAACGAAATCTGTAATAGTTAGTTTGTTATCATATCGTTTTTGTACAACTTCCGCTATTTCTTTATGTAAAGCAACTAAATCTGTAACATCTACTTTCATCGTTAATGTTAATTGCGCACTATTTTGTAAGCTTGCATGCATACGGTTTGCGATTGCTTTCCGCATACCAGTAACAGGAATTCCCTTACTTTCTTCTTGTTCAAGTACTTCTGGAATTGCTACTCTTTCTTCAAGCGCCTTTAATACATCTACCTTTGTAATTCTTCCACCTGGACCGGTACCAAGTAATGATTTAATATCCAGATTTTCAGTTTTTGCAATTTTGTTCGCTACTGGAGATATTTTAACCCTTTGCTTCGTTACATCTATCACATAAGGTTCTGGATGTTGGACCTTTTTAGGTTCTGGATTAGATGTTTTTTCTGCTACAACATTTATACTTTCATTGACTTCTACTTTTTCGTTCGGTTTACCGATATAGCAAATTACAGTGCCAGGTGGAACTCCCTCATCTTCACTTACAGCTATATCAAGAACAGTTCCATCAGCTGGTGCTTCTATTTCAGTTTCGATTTTTTCCGAGTTAATACTAGCAATTAGTTCACCTTTTGATACATTATCGCCTGCTTTAATATTCCAGCTCGTAATAATACCTTCTTTCATCGCCATACCTAATTTCGGCATTACAACTTCTACAGCCATGTTTCTCTCTCCCTTCTCATCGTTTCATTACACATGTAATAACGATTGGTCTCCGATCATTTCTGATACAGTTTCAATTACTTTTTCTGGCGTTGGCAAATACAACTTTTCAAGTGGTGGTGAGAACGGAACTGGTGTATGTGGTGCTGTAATTCGTTTAATAGGTGCATCTAACAAATCGAATCCTTTATCCGCTACAATTGCCGCAATATCTGTTGCGATACTACATCTTGGGTTCGCTTCATCAATAACAATCAAGCGATTTGTTTTTTCCACAGATGCTAAAATAGTATCTTCATCAAGCGGTGATAAAGAACGTGGATCAATTACTTCTACTTCAAGTCCTTTTTTCGATAATTGCTCAGCGGCTGCAAGTGCTGTATGAACTTGTTTTCCAATTGCGACGATTGTTACATCAGAACCTTCACGTTTAATATCTGCTTTACCTAAAGGAATTGTATAATACCCTTCTGGTACTTCGCCTTTCATATTGTAAAGTGTTTTATCTTCAAAAAAGATTACTGGGTCATCATCTTCAATTGCCGCTAATAATAAGCCTTTTGCGTCATATGGCGTAGAAGGAACGACTACTTTAATACCTGGTATGCTCGTAAATAATGCGTATAAACTTTGTGAATGCTGAGCTGCTGCGCTAAATCCAGCACCATGCATCGTACGTACCGTAACTGGCACTTTCGCTTTACCACCGAACATATAGCGGAACTTTGCACCTTGGTTTAATACTTGATCAAGACAACTACCGATAAAGTCATTAAACATCAATTCAGCTATCGGACGTAAACCAGTTGCCGCCGCTGCCATTGCAGCTCCCATGTAACCCGCTTCTGAAATTGGCGTATCTAAAATACGATTTCGGCCAAATTCTTGTACTAGCCCTTTCGTCACGCCAAGTACACCGCCCCATGCTTCATCATCTTGCAAATGATCAACTTGTGCACCACCTGCAACGTCTTCTCCGATTAAAATTACATTTTCATCACGTCGCATTGAGATTTTCATCGCTTCATTAATTGCAGTTGACATACTTACTGTTCTAGTCATTATTTTTCACCCTCCTCTTATTTATAAGAAACATATACATCTTTTAATAATTCTTCACCCTCTGGATAGGGACTATTTTCACTAAATTCAATTGATCTTTGTACTGCCTCATCTACTGCCTTTTCCATTTCCACAAGTTCAGACTCAGTTAATAAAGCTTCATGAATTAAATGCTTACGGAAATTTACAATTGCATCTTTTTCGTTTAAATGTTCTTCTTTTTCTTCTGAAGTTTTATACGTTTGTGCTTCACCTTCGAAATGACCGTAATTACGATATGTCATACATTCAATTATGGTTGGACCACCACCATTACGTGCACGTTCTACTGCTTCTTCAGCAGCTTTATATACAGCTAGAAGATCCTTTCCATCTACTTGAACACCCGGAATGTTATAAGCTTTCGCACGATCTGCAATAGAATCACAACTTGAAGCATATTCAAATGTCGTTGCTTCACCGTAACCGTTATTTTCTGCAATAAAAATAACTGGTAACTTCCAAATCGCCGCTAAATTCACCCCTTCATGGAATGTTCCTTCATTATTTGCTCCGTCACCGAAGAAACAAACACTTACATCTTTCGTTCCTTTATATTTAGCTGTTAATGCCGAACCGCAAGCAAGTGGGAAACCACCACCTACAATGCCATTTGCACCAAGCATTCCTTTATCTAAATCGGCAATATGCATGGAGCCGCCTTTACCTTTACATAACCCTGTCGCTTTCCCAAAAAGTTCAGCCATCATACCGTTTAAATCACAACCTTTTGCGATACAGTGTCCATGTCCTCTATGCGTACTTGTAATACTGTCACTATCCGTTAAGTGGGCACATACACCAACTGCTACCGCTTCTTCACCTGCGTATAAATGGACGAAACCTGGTAGCACGCCTTGAGCGAACAATTCATGTACCTTATCTTCAAACTTACGAATCTCTAACATTTTTTTATACATCCAACGAGCTTGTTCTTTCGTAATTTCATTCCCTTTACTTTCAGTTGTTTTTAACATGTCCAGCCCTCCTATTTTCTTGTTCATCTTTTATATTGCAAGTACTATGCCACATTCTAATCCTTGATTTAATAGGTTTTCTCTTTATGTTGAAAATAAAAAAGTGAACAAAATGAGACATTAGTCTCGTTTTGTCCACTTTTGTTCACCTAATTTGAGAATTATTATCTTATTCATTATCAAAACTCTTCTGTAACTTCCGGATGTAAATAATTTGCCCAATATGATAAGCATTATGAGTCGTTACATTTGCTAGCACTTCCCACCACTTCGCACTTACCGGAAATCCAACTACATCACATTCAACCTTCTCTTCATTGATAAGCTTTTGCCATTGTAACAGTTTCTCTAGTAGTTTTTCTCTTAACTCATCGAATGTTTGATTATTTGAAAGCATAAAACTTTTGTTATTATCACCAATAGCGGGCACGGCATTCACATTCGATTCTTTGTACCTAGTTTGCCACGTTGAATTCCAATACAGTAAATGTTGTACAATTTCAGCTATACTATTACTCTCTTCATTCGGTTTCCAGAAAGCTTCTCTCTCAGATAGATCTTTCACTGCATCTGAAAACGGAATATACCAACTAGGATCGTTCGCATTCGCTAATAACTGATCTGCTAATACATCCTTCACATGGGCCATTATTCTTCCCTCATTTCATAAACGTATTCATACTCACTTCTCTATATACGCTGATTCCGTATAATGTCCTCTTTTAAAAATCTCATAGAATATAGAATTAACGGGTAATGCTCTCAAAACGAATGTAAGAATAATAGATTTTCTTATCATAACTCGTTATGATAAAAGAAAAAGAAAGCGAGCAAAAAATGAATAAAAAAATCGCAGTTATAACCGGGGCTTCAAGTGGCTTCGGTCTATTAACAACACTTGAGCTTGCAAAAAAAGACTATTTAGTCATTGCTACAATGCGAAACCTTAATAAACAAGAAGATTTAATATCTCAAGCTACTCAACTCAACTTACAACAAAACATAAAAATTCAACAATTAGATGTAACCGATCAAAACTCTATACATAATTTCCAATTATTTTTAAAAGAAATAAACAGAGTAAACCTTCTTGTTAATAATGCAGGATATGCGACTGGAGGATTTGTTGAAGAAATTCCAGTAGAGAAATACCGTAAACAATTTGAAACGAACCTTTTTGGCGCTATTTCAATCACTCAGCTTGTTTTACCTTATATGAGAGTACAAAAAAGTGGGAAAATCATTAATATAAGCAGCATCAGTGGTCAAGTTGGATTCCCTGGTCTATCTCCTTACGTTTCTTCAAAATATGCATTAGAAGGATGGAGTGAATCCCTTCGTTTAGAAGTAAAACCTTTTGGAATAGATGTTGCTTTAGTGGAACCTGGTTCTTATAACACGAATATATGGGAAGTTGGTAAACAACTAGCTACAAACCAATCTGATACTACTTCTCCTTACAAAGAATATATGGACAAAATACAAAAACATATTAATAGCGGCAGTGATACATTTGGTAATCCAATAGATGTTGCTAAAAAAATCGTTGATATTGCTGAAGCTAAGCGCACAACATTACGATACCCAATTGGAAAAGGTGTAAAATTTATGATCTTAGCAAAGAAGATTCTTCCTTGGAGATTGTGGGAATACCTTGTTTTGAGAAGTTTTAAGAAGATGTAATTCCCTTTATTAAAAACCATTTTGAAAGAGGTGCTAAACAAATGCTAGGTTTACCGTACGGGAAAGTATTTTTAGTTCCGTGGACTGTGGAATGGGAATTGGAGTTTATGAAAGAAAAACAATTCATTGAGAAACAAATTGGCGAACATATTTTAGCGATACACCACATTGGTAGTACTGCTATTCCACATTTAAGTGCAAAACCAATTATTGATATTGCAATCGAACTAGAAGATTATAAAGACGGTTTAAAATGTATTCAAAAGTTAGAACTATTAAATTATAAATATAGAACGGATGTATTACCCGAAAGATATTATTTTAATAAAGGTGAGCCAAGAACTCATCAAATTCATATGTATGAACAAGGGAATACATATTTAATAGAACAATTACAATTCAGAGATTACTTATTAGAAAATAAAACTTCTCGTATACAATATGAACAGTTGAAGATTCAACTTTCACAAGCTAATCCTAATGATAAACATCAATATGCAGAGGATAAAACAAATTTCATTAAATCCGTATTAGCGAAATTAAATGTTTAAATTGAATAAGAAACCATTTTGCAGTAATGGTTTCTTATTTATTAGTTATTTCATTATTTGTACCATCAATAATAAAATCTGCAAATTCATGTGGCTTATGACTGTCTACATACATATCTTCAGCAACCATCCAATTGTTTTCCCACATATCACGTGCAGCTTCTCCATCTCTAGCAATTCCTCTTTTTATCCGTGTTTCACGAGGACAATTCACCCATATTTTCAAATCGTACATTCCCGCTAGCTCCTGACGTGTTGCATATACACCTTCTATAATAACAATGCCATTTGCAGGGACAATATGAGATTCCACTAAAGAATCGGTTTCCCAATCGTAACGTTTATAGCATCCTTCAACACCATTACTAATCGGATCTAAAACTTCTTGTAAAAGGCGTTTCCAGTCAAAATCTGCACCAATCGATTTATTCGTAGGATTTTCATTTACAATCTTTGTAGATGGTAAATAAAAATCATCCATATGAACAATCGTTACAGTTGAAAAATTACTTTTTATTTTATTAGCTAACGTACTTTTACCTGCACCGCCACAGCCATCAATACCTATTATTAGAAGTGATTGTTCCGTACATTTTTCTTGAGCCCATTTTAAAATTAAGTCTAAATCCAAACTAACCCATCCCCTTATATCTCTTACATTCCATTATTAAAGTTTTACGTTGCAAGTGGAACGAAATGAAATAGTATCGAGAGCATCAATATAAAAGAAACCATTCCCATTATTGAAAGTATATATTCTTTTGATTTTCTATCATATTTCCATTCCATCCATGCTCTTAAAGTCCATGATATCCCTAAATAAGTGAACATGACATAAGTCATTTTAGCGTTCTCAAATTTAAACATATAATAACAACTACTTATTACATAAATAATAATAAGCCCTATTTCTAATTTTACATGTAAACTATTCACATGCTTATATCCAAAAAAGCCTCTTTTCTCCATATTTAATTTTCTTCTTAAAAACTGTTCTATAAAGTAACCACCGATACCAAGTCCAATAATAATAAGCAAAATTGTAGAAATACCCATTGCTATCCCTCCTATTACTTTATTTATCTTTAGTAATAAAGTGAACTATATTACGGTTATCCTCTTCTAAATAGCTTACAATTCCTTCAGGATACGTTGGTTTCTCCTTTAATTCGTCTAGACTTTTCCAATTTAATATAATATCTTCATGTTCTTTATGCCTTATTTCATTTGTAATTATCTCTTCAACCGTTGCCCAATGTATTAATGTACAATGATGTCCTTTTTTGTTGTTCCACTCGAAAATATGCTCATTTATAACGGCTAGCTCTTGGACATCAATCTTCAAATCGTATTCTTCCATTAATTCTCGTATTATTGCTTCTTTTGCTGTTTCACTAGATTCAATAGAGCCTCCTGGAAAACGATAAAATGTTTCACTTAGCTCACATTGTACAAGTACTTTAGAATGATCTTCATTTAAAATCATTACTTCAGCGCGTAATCAAGGACTTTTCATTTCTTCTCTCCTTATAATTGCTCATTATATGATGTTGCCATAGTGTTGTAATCAATACATATTAAATAAGGAAATATAGAATTATCCCTGTTATCAATAGTGATACAGCTCCGCCTAAGGACATCAAAAACTCCCTTGATTCTCGATCATATTTCCATTCCATATATGATTCGAAACTATACAACGTAATTAAAAACAGAAAAGGTAGAAATCCCATGTATAGGGGATTCGATAGAGAAGAGCAGATAATTATAACCACTATATAAGAAAAAATAATAGTCCTGTTTTCCCATTTATGCAGCTTATTTACATATTTATTATTCCATCCTTTTTGTTTCGGTATATTTAGCTTTTTTCTCACTATGTTTTCTAGGAAAAATAAGAATATGATCCATAAAACTAATACAATGACTTTCACATGCAACTGAGAGATCGCCTTCTTTACCTTATCGTCTGGATTTTCTCCGGTTGATCACTTGGATACGTAGTATATTCTTTATTTCCGACATCCCAACAAATAACGGTCGCACTATCACGTCCTAATTGATGATGAATAT
This sequence comes from Bacillus sp. SH7-1, assembly GCF_008042405.1. Lineage (NCBI taxonomy): Bacteria > Bacillati > Bacillota > Bacilli > Caryophanales > Bacillaceae > Bacillus > Bacillus sp. SH7-1. The sequence goes on along the minus strand of NZ_QNUD01000020.1, from coordinate 64,029 downwards.
GTTTTAACACATTCTGAACATTTTCTTTAAGCTCTACGCTACTTCCGTTCATATCATTATACAGATTTAATGGTGTTTCATAATGACGTTCCCCACATTCTAATACCCCATCTGTCACCATTACAATTCGATTGTTGCCAGTACGTAACTCACGAATGCCTGTTGAATAACAAGGAACAGGTAAATCAAAAGTATTTATATTACCAATCCATTCGTAAAAATGACGTTGATTTAATGCATATTGTCCTAATTTATGTAACTCTTCATGAAATACATACACTAAACAGTCTCCAATAGATAGCCACCATATATAATTTTCTTTTCTTACACATAGTAAGCAAGCTGTTTCACCTTTAATTTTTTGACACTTTTCCTTAAATGAAGAGGACTGAAAAATTGTAAGTATATGATTTTCAAAAGATCGAAACACAGTTTCAATTGGTTCTTTCATAATTGTTTTTATATTTTCATACTCTTTTTCAATTGTATTTACTACTAAATCAACACTTTCTGCACTATTATGTCCGTCTAATATAACCGCAAATTCCCAATCACTATTTGACCAAACTAAAGCACCGTCTTCATTCTTTTTTGCTCCGGCGCTTATATTACCACCATATGTACCAAGCACGATGTCACCATATTGCTTTACCGAAATTTCGTTTAAACACATGTCTCTACTTCCAACCCATGAATGTTGTCTACTATTTTTTGTATGCATATTCACTCACCATATACTCTCGTATTCTTTCGCATATTTTTTTGATTTTCGCTGCGTCACCATATGGTGCACCAGTCCATTTCGCTACTTCAGTCGGTGACCAAAACTCTTTTGGTGTATTTGCATAACGCGGTATGATATGCATATGCATATGTGGTACACCATTCCCTGAAACAAAAGTGTAAATATGTTCTGCACCTTCACTTTCTTTTAGGGCTTTACTTACTCTACTTGTTATAAGTCCGAACGCTTTCGCTTCTTCATCTGTTAATTCAGCAAGGCCAGATACATGCCTTTTTATATCTATCATTACATAACCCAAGTATGTTTCTTCACTATCCCAGTGGACATGTCCAACGTAAACGAGTTCATCTTCGTAAATAGCTCGACCTGGAACTATAATATTTCCTTTATGTTTTTCACAAATAAAACAGTTTAGTTCTTCTTGATCGTTTGTTGACATATTCATCACCATCCTTTCCATATATAATATCATAAAAAAAGGAAAAATAGGATTTATATTCCGAAAATTCATTCTTTTTATGCACCAATTTTTGAAATGAATTTAGACCTCATTATTTTTTCAAAAACGCAATCCCAATTACAATCCCAATCACAATTCCGATTACTAAATTATTTGTAAAATAACCTTGGAATACACCGATTACAACCCCTATACCGACGCCTATTGCCAAGGCATCATTTCTTTTTATATTTTTAGCCAAATTGCATCTCCTCCCATCATTTCTCCCCTAATAATATCCATTTACATGACGTCGCTGTCTTCTAATATATTCGCTATTCCACTTAATAATTTCCAAAAAATGTACTTTATTACTTATACTTTTCCACCATATAATCCTCTTCTTAAGAAGAGATTTTCAAGTCGCTATTAAATAAACATATCGTTATTCATCGAAGAATTAAATCAATGAAATAACAACAAAACCAAGTTTGTGCGCCAGCTGGCGGTTCTGTTATTGTTCGTATGTAATCTTATTTAAACAAAAAAACACACTTTGTATAATAAAGTGTGTTTTTTTGTTATCTTCTTTTTTGATGAAATCCTTGTGTAATGCGGTCTAATATAATCGCAATGACAACAATAGCTAGTCCGGCTTCAAATCCCATTCCGATATTAACTTGTGTTACAGAGCGGTATACATCAACTCCAAGACCTGGTGCTCCTACAAGTGATGCTGTTACTACCATCGATAAAGAAAGCATAATGCTTTGATTCACACCAGCCATGATCGTTCCAGTTGCGAGTGGTAATTGTACTTTAAATAATTTTTGTGATGCGGTTGAGCCAAATGCATCCGCTGCTTCAATTAAATCTTCTGGAACTTGTCTAATTCCTAAATCAGTAAAACGAATTGTTGGCGGCATTGCAAAGATTACTGATGCAATAATCCCCGGTACTACACCTACTCCGAAAAATGTAATCGCGGGAATAAGATATACGAAAGCCGGCATTGTTTGCATAAAATCTAATGTCGGTTTTAAAAATTTTGAAAACCGTTCATTTTGCGAAGCTAAAATACCGATTGGGATACCTACAATGATTGAAATAATAACAGATGTAAGTACGAGAGCTAATGTCTGCATCGTTTGTGCCCAGTAGTTAATATTTAAAATAAATAATAACCCGATCAGTGTAAAAATGACTAAAGATACTTTTCTCGTTGTGTACCAAATGAGGAAACAAAGGATGATAATCATGAATATGGCTGGTATTATTGTTAAAAAATTAGTGAGTAAATCAACGAATCCGCCGATAATATAAGAGAATCCTCGGAATAAGCCTTCAAAGTGCTCATATAAACTTGCAACAAATGAGTCGACCCATTCCCCTAAAGGAATACGTGGTATACTATTCATCGTCTTTCACCTCTTCCTCAATATTACCTGCAAGAGCTTGAATGACACTTTCACGTTTAATAATTCCTCTTAGCCTTTTTTTCTCATCGATTACTGGTAACGGATATTTCATCTCCGCCATTTTTGCATACGTTTCCTCTAATAAAGTATCTAAATATACGTGCGGAATATCGTTAAGTAATAAATCAGCAATCGGCCACTGTTTTTGAACTGCTTTACTTGCATCATCCGCAGTTAATATACCTAAAAACTCATACTTTTTATTAACTACATAAACAGTAGAAACCCCGGCGTTCCTCATAATTTGAAGTGCCACACGTGGTCCGCGATCAATTAGTAATGTCTCCGGTCGTTTTAATATAGATTCCGCTGTAATTACTTTTCCTAAATTCACATCCGCCACGAATTTCTCTACAAATTCATTGGCAGGGCTCATCATAATCTCCTCCGGTGTTCCAATTTGGACAACCTCTCCATCCTTCATTAATGCAATTCGATCACCAATTCGAAGAGCTTCATCCAAATCATGTGTAATAAATATGATTGTTTTCTCCATTTTATCTTGAAGTTCTAATAGCTCATCTTGCATTTCTTTTCGAATAAGTGGATCTAACGCACTAAATGACTCATCCATCAATAAAACATCTGGGTCATTCGTTAGTGCCCTTGCGATTCCAACGCGTTGCTGCATTCCACCACTAAGTTGACTTGGATAATTATCTTTATGATGGTCTAATCCAACTAACTTCAAAGATTCCAACGCTTTTTTCTCTCGTTCCTCAACTGAAACTCCCTGAATTTCTAACCCGTACGCAACGTTTTGTATCACTGTACGATGAGGAAATAAAGCGAACTTTTGAAATACCATGCTCATCTTCGTTCTTCTCACTCTTCGCAACTCTTCTTTCCCCATCGTTGCGATGTCTTCACCATCTATGTATATATGACCCGCGGTTGGTTTAATTAATTGGTTTAACATACGAACTAACGTAGATTTCCCGCTACCAGACAAACCCATAATAACGAAAATTTCTCCCGTATATACTTCGAACGTTGCCTTTTTCACACCAACGTTCATTCCTGTCTCTTTTAAAATATCCGATTTACTTTTTCCCTCTTTTAATAAGGAAAGGGCTCTTTGCGGGTGTTTCCCAAATACTTTTGTTACGTTTTCAACACGCACCTTTGTATTATCCATGTCACTACTCCTTTTCTACCCATCTATTCACATAGTGTTGCGATTTTACAAAGAAATATTACATAAAAATGACATTCATAAGATTTCTTTAAAATTCTCGTTTCCGTTCATAATAAGAATGCTTACTTATACATTTATTTAAAAAGGCAAACGTTCCTTAGGAGGTTTTCAATGAGAAAGAAAATATGGCTTATATGCCTTGCATTATTTATTACTATGATTTTCACTTCATGTAATGCAACAAATGCAAATTCGAAAGGAAAAATTAAACTTGGTGTAACAAGTTGGAAAGAAAACATTGCAACAGCAAACATGTGGAAAGTTTTATTAGAACAAAAAGGCTACAAAGTTGAACTCATGTATTTAGAAAAAGCGGCAATTTGGACTGGTGTCGCTCGTGGTGATGTTGATGCTAATTTAGAAGTATGGCTACCCGTTACGGATAAACCGCTAAACGATCGTTATAAAGATGATATTGTCTTAAAATCAAAATGGTATGAAGGTACTGGACTTGGCCTTGTCGTACCTTCTTATATGAAAAGCATAAATAGTATCGAGGATTTAAATGCTCATAAAGATGAACTAGATAACAAAATTGTCGGTATCGAACCCGGTAGTAGTCTTATGAATTTAACGAATAAAGCAATGAAGGAATATGATATTAAACTAAAACTTGTCCAATCTTCTGAAGCGGCGATGATGAGTGAACTAAAGAAAGCATTTACGAAGAAGAAACCAATCGCTGTTACGCTTTGGAATCCGCATTGGGGCTTTTCAGAATTTGACTTAAAATATTTAAAAGACCCTAAGAAAGTATATGGTGAAAAAGATGACATTTATTACTCTGTTCGTAAAGGTTTCGAAAAAGATCATCCGGATATCGTGAAATACTTTGATAAATGGAAAATGAACGATGAACAGCTTGGTACATTAATGGTCATGTTAAATAAAACGAAAGATCCAGAAGAAGCTGCTCGAAATTGGATTAAAAAGAATCAATCGTTAGTTGATGAATGGATTAAAGATTAAAAAACAGGCTAGAGAATTAGCATATTCTCTAGCCTGTTTTATGTTATTTTTTCTCAACGACCCCATCAACAATCCCATATTCTTTAGCTTCCTCTGCTGTCATAAAATAATCTCTTTCCGTATCATGTGCTATTTTTTCGATTGGCTGTCCTGTTCTGTCAGCAATAATTTGATTAATGTCATGCTTTAATTTCAATATTCTTTTTGCTGTAATTTCGATTTCTGTTGCTTGCCCTTTTACACCGCCAAGTGGCTGATGAATCATGATTTCACTATTAGGAAGCGCAAATCTTTTTCCTTTTGCGCCAGCTAATAGTAAAAGGGCACCAAATGATGCTGCTAAGCCCATACAAAGCGTTTGCACATCCGGTTTAATAAGATTCATTGTATCTAATATTGCAAATCCCGCTGTCGTTGAGCCGCCAGGACTATTAATATACAGGAATATATCTTTCTCTGCGTCTTCCGCTTCTAAAAATAATAATTGCGCTACTACGCTGCTCGCAACCTGATCATTAATCTCTGAACCGATTATAATAATTCGGTCTTTTAATAACCTTGAATATATATCATAGGAACGTTCTCCTAATTTCGTTTGTTCTACTACATATGGAATTGCATTCATTTTAAATCCCTCCAATAATTGTTATGCCGCGCAAAGCATACAACTGTAGGAAGAAGGGTTTTTCGCATTAAATAATAAGACTGGCTGTTTAGATGGTAACTTAGTAAAATCAATTGTCGGAAGAAGTTTGGTTAATAATTCCGGCCTTTCTTCACGAATAGACGTTACTACAACTTCAATATCATCTGTGAATTCGACTATCTCAATCCCTTCTTCACTTACAGTTTTCAGCCTATTTCTACTCCGAAATAAAGAAGCTTTCACTGCCCCTTCCGATACGGAACATACTTTGGCAATATCAGCGATACTATATTGAAAAACATCCTTTAATAATAAAATTGTGGATTGCTGTACATTTAATGAAAATAATACTTTCCCTACCATTTCATGCAAATCCGCAATTTTTTCATGTGGTTCTTCAAAAGTAATTTGATCTCTTATTTTTTCATGAACTGATTTTGACTTTATTTGATCTAACCAACGATTTCTAGCTATTTTATATACAAGCGTCATACAAATATCTTTATCACCATATTTTTGAAGAACTTTACAAACTGTTTCTTGGGCAAGATCTTCGCCGTCCCATTTGTTTTTCGTTAAAAATGTACAGTACCTTTTCAATTCTCCATATTGCTCAATTAAAAAGTTTATATTTGAATGATTCATATCGATATGATTTTTTAAAATATGAGTTACTTTTGTGCACAAAATAACCACTCCTTTTCAGCGCTTACTTAATTAACGATTCAACAAATAAAAAAGTTACGGGGCATATAAAAAAATTATGTTTATGTTCAAGAATTCGCGGTCATAAATATGTTATGTACAATTTTACGTGAGGAGGAACAATTTTGCCAAAATTAACAATTGAAGGTGCAGGAACTTTTGATGTAAAAGAAGGCACAAAATTAGTATTAGCGATTGAAGACAACGGTGTAAACATACTCCATCGTTGCGGCGGAAAAGCACGTTGCACAACTTGTAGAGTAGAAATTATAGCGGGTGATTTTTGTGAAGCGAGTGCGTATGAAAAAAATGCGATGACGGAAAAAGGGATTGAGGATCATTTACGATTATCTTGTCAAATGCGTGTACATAAAGATTTAGTCGTTCGTCCGGTACTTACAGTTGAGAATTCAGGTCTTGATGCTGGACCACGTCCGGCGGAATAAAGCGATGAATCTAAAACAACTCGCAGGTGAATATGCTGCAAACTTTGTAAAAGATGGAATGACAGTTGGGCTTGGCACAGGTTCAACTGTATATTGGACGATTCAAAAATTAGGTGATCGTGTAAAAGAAGGGTTATCATTTCAAGCTGTACCGACATCAAAGGAAACAGAGGCATTAGCACAACAATTAAATATCCCATTGATTTCGTTAAACGACGTACAAAGTCTTGATCTTACAATTGATGGAGCTGATGAAATTGATCCTAATTTACAGCTTATTAAAGGCGGCGGTGGTGCATTACTACGAGAGAAAATTGTAGCCTCCTCCTCGAAAGAACTTATAATTATCGCTGATGAATCAAAAGTTGTGACACGCTTAGGTACTTTCCCATTACCTGTTGAAATTATACCTTTTTCATGGAAACAAACAGAAAGTAAAATTCAGTCTTTAGGATGCCAAACGACGTTACGTTTGAAAAATAACGATACATTTATAACCGATAACAATAACATAATTATAGATTGTATATTCCCTAATCATATATCTAATCCTGCCCATTTACACACTGAATTAAAAATGATTACTGGTGTAGTTGAAACCGGATTGTTTGTTAATATGACTAGTAGGGCGATAATTGGAACAAAAAATGGGATACAGGAATTATAATGAAAGCTGACTCTTACAGTCAGCTTTTTATATTTTCTCTTTATTACGTATCATTATGATATACTATGAAAACAACAGCATATTACACTAGAAAGGGCTGAACAATTTGCACTCCAAACTCATAACAGAACTTACAGATTTAGAAACTGCCTTTCACATTCGAAAAGAAGTATTTGTAAAAGAACAAAATGTCCCACTTGAAGATGAATTCGATATGTTTGATGAAATCGGAGAGAAATGTAAACATATTTTAGTTTATTATAATAAGCTTCCTGTAGGTACAGGTCGTATACGATTTGTTGATGGTATTGGTAAATTAGAACGCATTTGTATTTTAAAAGACTATCGTAAATACGGATTAGGAAAAGTAATAATTCAAGCGTTGGAAGAAATTGCTCGTGACAAAGAAGCTACAAAAGTAAAACTACACGGCCAAACACAAGCTGAAGGGTTTTATAAAAAACTAGATTATCAAACTTCTTCTGATGTATTTATGGAAGATGGAATTCCGCATATACTTATGACGAAAATATTATCATAATAAAAAGTGTAGTATATGAAACTACTTTATGTATTCATATACTACACTTTTTTATTAATAGAAAAATGAATTCTCAAGATGTCCTTTTGCATCAAAGCCCATTATCTCTTAGTTCATACCTCGGTAAAGCTTATATTGTTTTCCATAATGATAAGGCATAAATCCAGTTTGGATCCCCATTTCCTTTATAACTCTGGACTGCTTCATATACTTTTCCCTCGTGTAGAACTCTATCTCCCTTTTCATATACTTTCCTTGCATCCCACTCTTCATATGAAGCGCTTTCAGCTTTTGTAGTAATTGTGAATATATCACTCTGTACAGATTCATTTCCAGCTCCATCAACAGCTTTCACTACATATTTATAAATAGTATTAGGGAGTAAATTTTTATCCATATAAGAAGTCGTATTGGATGTTGCAATCTTTTTCATCGATCCTTCTGTTTCTCTATAAATATCGTAATGGTCTACACCAATATTATCGTCAGAAGGACTCCACATTAGATCCACACTTGACGTTGTTGTTCCCATACTATGTAATCCTTTTGGTTGTGTTGGTGCTTCTGTATCAGGAGCCTCAACTGTCGTTTTCACTGTATATGCTGCACTTTCTTTCGAGACATTTCCAGCTGTGTCAATCGCTTTTACAGTATAAGAATATTCCGTACTTGGTTGTAATTTTTTATCAATAAAATGAGTGCCCGGTACAGTGTCGATCATCTCTCCGTTACGGAAGATTTGATATCCTTTTACCCCTATATTATCCGTAGAAGCGTTCCATGCTAGTTCTATACTATGCGCTGTTACTTTTTGTTCCTGAATTCCATTTGGAATACTTGGAGCTTCTGTATCTGGTTTTACGTCATTGATGAGATTAACATCAATTACATTATAAAATGCATTTGCAGTATCAGCTACATCCCATACTGCTAAAATCACATGATATCCACTTCGATCAGTAGGTACATTGATTTTGTGAGTTAAATTATTTGAGGCTGCAGAACCATCATGTTGTACAGTTCCAATTGGTTCAAAATCTGCTCTTGTGAGCGCTTTATTTGGATTCCATCCTTTTTTTGTAATATAGTAATGCCATTTACTCGTTAAATGAGGCGCTGTATACTTCCAAGTAAATGTATTTTCCCCACCTGTGATTGTATTTTTAAACCAACGATTGTCTGCTTGTTGATCTAAAATACCACCAAATTTACCACCTGCAGAAGCGATTTGCCCATCAACTGGGCCACCTTGCGGGAATCCTTTTGGTGCTTCTAAGCTTTGCGGTTCATACATAACACTTCCGCAATTTACATTTAGTGCACCATAAGTTGGACTACATAAAGCAGATCGGCTGCCAGGCTTTTCAACAAAACCGTGCGCGTATGCGTTTTGAGGAATAAGTGTCGTACCAATAATTCCAGCTGTTAATGCAACAGCTCCTAGACTTTTTTTGTTCATTTTCATGTTTTGTAGTTGTTTTAAAAATCGATTATTCATGTTCCTGTCCCCTTCTTGTTATACTTTGTAGTGTAATGTGGGCTTTGATGTAAAAGAATAACGAGAGACAATCTTGTATCGATGTATGTGTTAGTTATGCATACACCGCAGTGAAAATATATTTCTATTCATGTGAAATATTTCACTTAATGAATATATCATGACATAGAAATCAACAAAACATGTGCAGAAGTTGTGCAGAAAATGTGAAAGCATTACTAACACGTAATACTATGGTCAGAATTTATAAAACAGGATATTTAATCTTTCAATGTAATTGATTCTCCGCTTTATATAACAGAAAAGTGTCTATACCATTTCATATAGACACTTTTCTCATGTATAACCTTCTATTTATTACTGACCTATAAATGTAAAAATCTCATCGACAGCTTGTTTATGCCCACCAGATTTTCGAAATGACTTCTTCAAATGTAATGCAGCTTCTTTATATGATGGATTATTTAATACAAGTTCTACACTTTCACGTAGTTGTTCCACAGTTAATTCTTTCATAGATAACTTAATCCCAGCTCCTAGATTCTCTACTTGCTTTGCGATTACTGGCTGATCTGCACTTTGCGGAATTACAATGAGTGGAATCCCGTTATTTAATCCTTCATGTGTACTGTTCATTCCGCCATGTGTAATAAACAACTTTGTATATGCAAGTAGTTTAGTTTGTGGTACATAGTTTTTCACAATGAAGTTTTTAGGAATAGTACCTAAATTACTTATTTTCGTTTTATTACCAATAGACATCACAATAGTATGCTCACTATTTTCAAACGTCTTCATACAGAGTTTATAAAAATCAAGCGCTTCATTAAAAACAGTGCCTAGAGAAATATAAATTGGGCTTTTTTCTTCAATTGAAGTAAAATCAAAGTCTTCATTTTTTACTTGTGAAGAAATAGATGGGCCTACAAATTTATATGTTTCATCAAACATATCAACAAAAGGTTGAAATTCTTTAATCGTATACACAATAGTGAGTGATGCTGGGTTACAAAAAACTTCATACGGTGAGTTTATTTCAACACTATATTTTTCTGCAATTCCTTTTGTTAAGTTTTGAAAATCTTTATGTATTCTATCCTGAATTTCCAGCGGGATATTTTTAGAAAGGTGTTCTAACATTCGTTTAAATGATTTTTCATCCTGCGCAAAAGATGTACAGGAGTTTATGGCAGGAAGATTTAGAATTTGAGCAATTATACGGCCACAGCCAAACATCGAATCATGAATCATATAATCAAAATGTTCCCCTTCAATTTGTTCAAGAACACTGGGTATAATAACATCTGCTGTATGTAGAAGGCCGTTTATTCTTTCCTGCAAATAATTTCTACCACCGGAAAGAAACGCTTCTATAAATTTTTGGTCATCAATCGTTCGTACAGTAGCACCTGTCTTCTCAATACGCTCCCTGAAAGCTTCTATTGAAAAATAAACTACCTCTTCCCCGCGCGAAACTAATTCTTCTACAACTTGCAATGTTGGATTTATATGCCCTTCTGATCCAGTATTAATGAATAAAACACGTGCCACTTTAAACACTCCTTAAGTCAAATCTATTCTAGCGTGTTAAGAATATCGATACTCTCTAAAATCTTTGTTATATACTATTCTTTTATTAAATTGACCTTGCAAGCCTAAAACCAAGGTCATCTATATGAAATGTAGGATGGCTACGTCGGCGACAAGTCGCACCACAACCTCTAGCTTCTTCAGCCCAACTGCCACCTCGAAAAATCCGGTATGATCCATACACCTTTTCATCATACAAATCATAGCACCATTCCCAAACGTTCCCTAACATATCATAAAGTCCCCATGCATTCGGCTCTTTTTTACCAACGTCTTGAATTTGTCCATTTGAATTTTCATTATACCATGCTATTTTCTGAAGTTCTCCATATGTATATCCTGGCGTACCAGCTTTACATGCGTATTGCCACTCTGCATCAGATGGTAATCGATAGCCATTTGAATGTAAGTTACAACTAACCTTTTTCCCCTCATCTTGTATAGAATAAAACTCTGTAAGCCCTGCTGTTTTAGAGAGTGAATTACAAAAAGTAATTGCATCATGCCATGAAATATTTACAACTGGCTTATTGCTATTTTTATAATCATTACATGTACTATTTGTAATAGCATCATATAATTCCATCGTTACAACATACTTTGCAAGAAGAAATGGTTTTATTTGAACTTGCCATTCTTTTTTTATGCGATCATCTCTTAATACTACTTCTCCTTCTGGAATATTGATCATTAATGAATCGATCCTTTGAATTAAATCGTTATTCATTCTCTATTCCTCCAAGCATTCTTTTTACATAGGTTCCTATTACAAAATACAATTTTCAGGAATGTTTAAATACATCATTATAAAAAAAAATAGTTTTATTAAACTAATCTTTAATATCCACAAAGAATTGTTGTGTCACATGCTATTATATGCGCTGTAAAAACTTCCGAACCTCACTTGAAGATTTTAAAACAATAACCTTTTTCTCTTCTGGCAATTGCTCTAACTCTTTTATAATTGTAGGTCGTTTAACATTAGGATATTCCCATATCCATTTAAAAAATTGCAAATCAAATCTTTCTTCACATCCCGCGCCCATATCCGGTCTTGTTTTATTCCGATATTGTACAACTCTTTTAAAAGCACGACAAACACATATCGTTCTATGAATATCAAGAAAGATAATTGTATCAGCTGCGTTCATTCTTATGTCCATCGTCCCGCCATAATTCCCATCAATAATCCACTTTTCTCCTTTAACTAATTCATTTTGAACAACTCTTTGCTCCTCTTTCGGTACACCCTCCCAATTTGGTTTCCAAAATAACGCATCAAGATGATGTACTTTAATATTTAGTTTATTCCCTAACTCTTTTGCTAATGTAGATTTCCCTGAACCACCAGAACCTATTAATATTATTTTTTTCATAAATACATACCCCTTTTCAGATTATCCTATTTCTTCCGTAACATAAACTCAAAAAATATTCCTACCCCAACACCAATTGTATAAGCAACTAAATCACTCCACAAAAATCCATAACCTAATACGAGTCCGCCTAAAGTCGTTGCACGAACACTATCTATCCATTCAGCATGGTATAATTGGCTCACTTCAATCCCGTAGCAAAACATTAAACTAATAAAAACCAATTTCTTTGTTTCTATTTTAGGAAATAAAAATCCGAATCCAGTAAATATCATCAACGCCCATAAAGCATCACCTAAATAATCATTTAATAGAGCGGGCAGCGCAAAAGCTAACTTTCTTGAGCTAAGACCTAAAATGATTACAACAATAGTAAAAAGTGCATATAATAATCGATTTCGTTCCGTATTCATATCAAGTTCTCCTAATATGTAATTTAAAACTACAAATAGCTAGTAAAATATAATCATTTTACTAGCTATTTATTAATTGCTTTAATAATAAGAAAATGGGGATTTGTATTTAAATAATGATAAGATTTTTCATTTACTTCTTTCATCTTTTCAACTGGCCTCGGTTCCACCATTTTTTCTAGCACAAAATAATTTGTAGTTCCATTAATAATGTCTTGAAGTGACCTTCTAAAAAATTCAACTTCAATTGTAATGTTTGGTTTAACCCAAGTATCTACTAATAATTGTTTTTCGAAATAATTTTCACAGGTGAAATTTGTAAAGTCCATAAAAGGATGATGAATGGAGTATATAAATTCGCCACCTGGCTTCAATACTCGACGAAACTCCTGAAATACTTGATTCCAATTTTCTAAGTAATGAAGAGTTAACGAACTTACAATTACATCAAAAGTATGATCTTCAAACGGTAATACTTCTTGCAAGTCATGACAAAGAAACGTTGCTTTATCACCCATACTTTCTTTTGCAGCTTTTACCATTTCAGAACTTACATCAATTGCAGTAACATTTGCTCCTCTTTCTACAAATTGAGAAGTATACCATCCAGCTGCACATCCGGCATCTAGTATACTCTTCCCTTCTAATTTCTTTGGAATCATCTCCATCATCGCTGGTCTTTCATAATAGCTGTTATATGGATTTGCCAAATCTAGATTTTCTTTATATGTACTCGCTAATTTATCATATGTACCTTTGATCGTGTCTTTCAATACATCCACCTCTTATACATATTAATCTAATAACTCTTGCTGCTTTTTCTTTGAAAATGACTGTAGAACTAAATCATACGACCAATCAATCATCTTATTAATTTGCTCCTGCTCTACATCTTTATGTATATACACTGTATTCCAATGTTTTTTATTCATATGATATCCTGGAATGATTGTATCTGGATAATCGTCTCTTATTCTTATTGCAAGTTCTGGATCACATTTTAATGTTATTGCCGCTTTTTCGCCTTCTTCATGGTTCAATATCGCAAATATTTTATTATTAAGCCTCATACATGTTGCACTCCAACCATCAGGAGAATCTTCTGTCGCTTTTCTTTTCGATAAACAATACGCCCTTGTTGCAATCATACTAATTGCCACCTCTTATTCTTTCGCTATTTGAATCCGATGCATTACAATTTGTTTTGTCGCTTGAAACTGCTGTTGACCATAAAACTTTATAAGTTTCTCTCCACAAAATAGGCTCACAATATCGATATGAGATATCTCTTCAAGTAACATTGTAAGCATCTTCTCTCCAATACCTTTATTTCTTACACTACCATGTACAACAACATCTTCTATGTACGCCCGAAAAACACCATCTGAAACAACTCTAGCAAAACCAATTAACTCATTTTCTTTCCATACCCCAATTGCTATACTGTTCTTTAACATTTTTTCAATATCGATTTCTTTTCTTTCTGGCCACCAACCGACAGAATCGTAAAGCTTCTTTAATTTTTCTGCGCAGATTGGTTGATCAATTTGTAATTTATACGTGTACATTTTCTTTCTCCCATTAAATAGAATGTAAATTATTATAACTAATTTTATCAATATTTAAATTTGATATTAACAAGGTCGTTTACACACTTGTTAGCACCTTTCATTAAGTTACTATTATGACATTTAAGCGAATTACTCAATTCGATATACACAGTGCAGCTTCTCCACGTATTTATTTTTCCTTACTTCCCTTCCATCACTATTTAGTTTTGGAATCCAACCTATTACCAAACCTTCATAAGATTAATTTATAATACAAATTTTACAATTGCAATATAAACAGTTCTTCACTATCTTTCATATCCCCTCTATTAAATTACCTTATTTAAAATTGATGAATTCGTGAATATACACAATTACTAATAAGATATTTATCTATTAAACCTTGAATTACTTGTAAGAAATGGTAAAGTTAATAAGGTAAAAAATACATTAAGTGAGGCGATTTTTTGAAAAAGTTTAGTTTATTACTAACAGCATTTGTCATGATTTTAACATTGTTCATTCCAAATCTTACAAGTGCCAAATCTTTCCCTGATGTCCAAGCTAATCATTGGGCAATTAAAGAAATTAACTATTTATCGGATAAAGGTATCATTAAAGGTACGCCAGAAGGAACTTTTAAACCGAGTGATGATGTAACTCGTGGACAAATGGCCTTAATGCTAGATTTATCATTAAAATTAGAAAAACCATCTAGCTATAATCATATTTTTTCTGATGTAGCCAAAGGTATCTATTACTATGATTCTGTACATAAGTTAGCACATAACAACATTGTACAACGCGAAACAAACTACTTCCCTAACCGCTCATTATCTCGTGCAGAAATGGCAGTAGTTCTTGTTAAAACTTTTGATTTGAAACCGACAGGTGCCGACGTAAATTTCCCTGATGTTCCATCTAATCACTGGGGTTACAATTATGTCAAAATTTTAGCTCAAAATAATATTACCGCTGGATTCCCTGATGGTACATTTGGTCCAGACGTAAAAGTAACTCGTGAGCAATTCGCTGCATTTTTGGCTCGTGTATTAGAACCAAATTTCCGTCCAGCTCTTCCTAAGCCTAAAGATAACTTAGAGGTGCATTATATTGATGTAGGACAAGGTGATGCTACTTTTATTAAATCCCCAAGTGGAGAAACGATTCTTATTGACGGTGGTAACAACGGAAAAGGTAAAGTAGTAGCAAATTATTTAAAAGGATTAGGATTCCAAACTATTGATTATATGATCGCCACTCATCCTGATGCTGATCATGTAGGCGGATTAGATGAAGTCTTATATTCTATGAATGTAAAAAACGTTTACGCGCCTAAAGTAAGTCATACGACACAAACGTTTAAAGACTTTTTAACTGCAGTAGCTAACAAAGGGTTAACTATTAAAGAAGCGAAATCTGGAGTAACTTTACCAATCAATGGTTTAAACTCTCAATTTTTAGCTCCTGTTAAAGAATACGGTAACGATCTAAATGAGTGGAGTGCTGTATTAAAAGTAACACATGGCAGCAAATCTTTCTTATTTACTGGTGATGCTGAATCTAAAAGTGAAAAAGATATGATTGCAACACATGGCTCTAACCTAAAGGCTGATGTATTAAAACCTGGTCACCATGGAAGTAAGACATCTTCTTCTCAACCATTTTTAGATGCAGTGAAACCAAGTATCGCTGTGATCAGTGCAGGTGCAGGTAACCGATATGGCCATCCTACACAGGAAACTTTAGCTAAGTTAAATGCAATGGCTGTTAAGGTATATAGAACTGATTTAAATGGAACTGTAACTATTAATAGTGATGGTTCTAGCATTTCTGTAAGAACGGAGAGATAATTATGAAAAGAGGTATTATTGACCGTTTTGAAGGCGAACTAGCAGTTATTGAAGTGAATAACGTAACAATTGATGTACCTAAATCCAAACTCCCTTCCACTGCAAAAGAGGGTGATGTTCTTATAATACAGGATGATACTTATACAATTGATAAGGACGAAACAGATAAAAGAAGACGTGAAATACAAGATTTAATGAATAAACTATTTGAATAGTAAAAAAGAGCCCTCCAAAACCTGGACGGCTCTTTTTTTGCACAAATAGTAGCTAGCTATTTTTTTATTATTTAACTTCATACCACCAACCTTTTCGATCAAGCCAACTTTTCATTGCGTTTAATTGCGTATCACTAGTAGGTTCAGTAACAAAATATGTTAAACCATCCGATTGTAAAATGAAGGTAGCAGTCATTTTTAAAGAAGTTAACGCTCCCATAACATTTGGAGTTTCATAAGGTGAAAAGGCTCCAGATTGGATGATATTTTGTTTAGAAACTTGTGCTTGTACGTTTTCTTGTTTTGGTACTGATTCAGTAAACCAAGAAAGTGGCTTATTTCCTATCAATTGGTTTAAATCACATTTACCGATACCTGGTACATTACCTGTCTCAGTGTATTGCCAAATATCACAAGGATATACTGGTTTATTACCACCATACCTAGGAATCCATACAAAATCACTTTTTACGTTCGCCATACCGAAAGGCTCATATACATGATGCCCAACATATAAGCCAACTTTCTTAGCACCTAGTCGGCGTAACTCATCGATAAAAGCTTGTGTACCAGCTCTCATATCATCCATTGTTTTCACTTCTACATCAGCAGCCCAAACTGTAGCACTCTTATCACCACGATTCCAAAAATCTTGTGCCTCCTTCTTCGCATCAGCAATTGAAATAAAGCGGCAGAATGCATAGTTACCGAACGGAATATTTCTTGTTTTCATTGCTTGAACATAACTTTTATATAAAGGATCTACATAATTCGAACCATCCTGTACCCTAGCGATTACGAAATCTAGTTGTGGAGCTGCTACATCCCAGTTAATGTTACCGTTCCATTTTGAAATATCTACAATATAACCTATTACTTTACACCTCCTATAGCATTATTATATTCAGAGCTCGTCTTATTGCTCTTCCCCTTCAAAAAATTCAATACTGTTTGTTAGTGCACATAGTAAATAAGTTACTACCTTCTACAAAGACAGTAACTTATTTCCGATAAAAAAGAAAATCTTTGTTATACAAACCTTACTATTTGTTCCCATAATTGTATCTGGTTGAGTAGTAGCTATAAACAAAATAAAAAGCATCACCTTGTTAGTGATACTTTTAAAATCTATTTTTCTGGCAGAATACTATTACTATAATCTCTTCTCTAAAAAGTGTTGACTATGTCCCTTCGGATGATCTTCAACAACACCATATTCTCGGTAGCCGTGCTTTTTATAAAATTCTGGTGCTTGAAAACTAAATGAATCTAGTAATATTAATCTACAAGCTTTTTCCTTTGCGATGTCTTCAATTTTATGTAATAGTTGACTGCCATAACCATCATGACGAACCGATTCGTCAACCCATAAAAAATCTATATGAAGATGATAAAAATACATCGTTCCTGTTACCCCGCCAAAGATTTTTCCATCCTCATCTTTCACTACGAAACTTACTTGTTCCATCGGCTGTTTCACTTCATCAGTTAAAATAGACATGTTATATTGAATGACTTTATTTTTTATGTATTCTCCTTCAGCGCGAGTACCGTTCTCTATGTGTTTCATATATTCCTTCCTTTCAACTTAGTAAGTTACCTTTCATTTTTACTTTTCCTCTTTAAAATACTAATAAATACGAATCCACCATATGTAACAAAGCATGAAAAACCAATTATCCCTGGCACAGAAACATAGCCTATACTTATATAACTTATAACTGCAAAAGAAGCGATAGACAGTAAAATAGATGGCCAAAATAGAAGAGCTGTTTTTCTTCGCCCTTGTTTCGATATACATTCTTTCTCTTTAGAAATACGTGTACCCAAAAGTAATACAATACAAATGAAGATCGCTGCAAAGTAAATTGTATCTAACAATAAAGTGTGATCGTAAATCGCGATTCCAACTTCCAATGCGATAATTGTTACTATTAATATAATGATTGTTGATGTCTTTAAGTTTCTTTTCAATCAATTACTCCTAGCATACTTTCACTATATTCTTTATATATGTACTTCAAGGCTACTGCAAAAACTTCATCTACCTCTTTATTTTCACGTCGATTAGGTAAATCTTTTCCCCCAATAACATAAAGAAACGGGAATTCGTTAAATATTCCTATTATACCAATATTTATTGTAGCTGAAGATAGTCCACCTGTCATATGAGCTAAGTGATATGAATGTATTCCTTCATATTCACCTTGCTGCCTTACCATACCGCTAATAATTGGTTCCCATAATTCTGCTTCTGATTTATACCCCTGAAAAATATGTACTAACAGTGAAAGAACTTCATTTAATTCTCCAACATTTTTCTCATCTCTAGCGTCCTCTTGTATATGAATTTTTGAAAAGTACGTTTGGGCATACATTTTCACAACATCCCATCCACCACAGTACATTACAACTGACTGCGCAACGTAACTATCATGACATGCTATCATTACTTCTACTGCTTTACTAAGTGTTAAAGTCCTTCTCCCTTGTAAATGTGGATATAACTGCGCACTATCTTCTTTCGGATTAAATTTAACATGCTGAAGTATATCATTCCAATGACATTTATTTTCCTTCACCATTTGCGCTACTACAAATCCGATTACTACTTTTGCTGCCGATGCTAACGGAATATTTAATTCACTATTATATGAAGCAACTATACGATTGCTTTTTGTAGAATAAATAGTTATCCCAACATGATCAGATTGTATCTCTTTCATTTTTCGAATGACAGTTTCCATTTTCATTCCTCATTTCATATCGTTTTATCACCTTCAATAATTCAATATAGAATGTAAAAACCCTTTTTAGCAGATTAAATCGGCTATTACAATAAAAAAAGATAGCATGAAATTACTCCATGCTACCTTTCTAAAATAAATACTAGGCAAAATGCAATTATCTATTCTTCCGTAGGCGTTTTAGGACCGCTAAGCTCCAATTGATAAAAAGCTAAATCTAGCCATTTATTAAACTTATAACCAGCCTTTTTGATTGTACCAGCATGAACAAATCCATAGTTTTCATGTAAAGAAATACTTTTCTCATTTTCCGCATCAATTCCAGCAATTAAAGTCATATATTCTCTTTCTTTTGCAATTGTGATTAATGCTCTCATCAAAGAAGTTCCAATCCCACATTTTCTATATTCCTTATCAACATACACAGAATGCTCAATTGAATATTTGTAGGCAGGCCAAGCTCTAAACGGACCGAGTGTCGCAAAACCTACTACTTTATTATCTAGTTCATATACTAAAATCGGATAACCCTCAGCCTTTTTCTGTTCATACCAATCTATTCTATTTTCAAGGGTTACAGGTTTATATGCATATACAGCGGTTGTATTTAGTATGGCATCATTATAAATATCTAAAATGTATGTTACATCTTTTTCCGTTGCTTCCCCTATCATCGTTTTCTTCCTTTCATATACGTTCTCTTTTCAACTACCTATTTGTTACACGAACACTAGCTTTTCGAAAGCCATCATAAATGTTTAATGCAGCAGATAAAACGTAAATGAGAATCCCTCCACCAATTAGCCACTTTTTAAGTTCTTCCGGAGAAATAGTGAATACATTTGCCACAAACGTAATAAATCCATCGGTAAATATGTGCGGATTTACTACAATTATAATGAATACTATCGTTCCAGCTATTTGGAGAATAGTATTCCCGATTGCCAATCTTTTCGTCCATTGTCCCTGTACTAACTTATAAAGAGATATAGCTATTTCAAAAACAATTATCATCACAACGATTGGCCAATACTGAAGTAACACATCTTGATTAAACGTTGGCGCGACAAACTTCAATCCACTTCCCGTACCACTGTATACGCCAACGAGATGATTCGCATAAAAATAAAGTGTAGCCCATATTGCCGTCCACATTAACCCTCCAAAAACTTCAAACTTGGAGATTGCTTTTTTCTTCGGAATATGCGAAATGTTTTTCAAATCATCTGGCGTCCACTTTTTTAAACTTGTCGTCAACGGCTCGGTATCTTTGTTTTTATCCGTTCTTTCTAAAATAGCAAATACAAGTGTTAACCAGAAAAATACATGGAGGGCTACTTCAAAAATTTCTCCAATGCCTTTACCTATTACTTGTAAAATAACATTTAATACTGCTTGATCACCAGTATAACTTAAAAAATTTTCTGCAACCATTGCAATGAGTGTGATAACAACTGCAATTGGAATGATCATTTTTAATAATGTCATATATACATCAAAATAACGTGGTCCAATTAAATGCATCGGTCTATCCAAATATCCATTAGCTAATGAAACCGGACTCCCCAATTTTTCAAGAACTCTTTTTTCATCATCTTCATTATAATCATCCGACAACATATCCTCAATTGTTGACCGTAGCTCAAGAATAATATCTTCACGATTTTTTTCAGGTAATCTCTTCGCTACTTCCTCGACATAAATATCAATCAAATTCATTCTTGTCCTCCTCCTTTAATAAGTTATAAAGTTCTTTCGAATCCTTTATCCATTCCTTTTTCAACTGCAGGAATATCTCTAATCCGTATTCACTTAAAACATAGTACTTGCGCGGTCTACTCTCTGTTTTATCCCAACTACTCGTCACTAGCTCTTGCTTTTCTAACCGGCGAAGTAGTGGATATAAAGTACTTTGATCGATTGTAATCCCTGATTGCTCCAATAATTGGACAAGTGAATATCCATACTGCGGCATTCTTAATTGGCTTAAAACTGCTAATGTTAATGTGCCTCTTCTTAGCTCAGTAATTAATGAATTTAATAAAGCATCCATGTATTCACCTCATTTTCATTACTATATGTCATACAGTATATGTTTTATACTATGTATCGTACAGTATTATTGTGACAAAAACAATAATCATTTACTAAAAAATGGATAATAAAAAGCACAAACTATATGATTTGTGCTTTTCTAGCTAAATTATAAGTTTATAACATTCTTATCTTTGTACCTATAGTAAGATAAACTCTCCGTTTTCTTTAGGTAATGTAACAACATCTACAATCGCATCAACATTAATTACTCCATATACGTGCGGATATTCTTGACCGTTAGAAGCAGGTTCATATTTTGTTTCTGCTTTTACAAGAGCTGGATTAATTGTAAGTAATAAAACATCTTCTTCATGAACGAAATGTTTTTGAGCAACGTTTAAAGCTTGTTCTAAAGATGAACAGTGTATAAATCCCTCTTCTATTAGTGATTTTTCATTAATTTCTCCAGTTGTTTTTGCGATTTCCCAATTTCTTTTTGTTATTACTTTTGTTATTACTTTTGTAATCATTATCTTGTCCCCTATATTTTTATAAAATAAGAAGCTTTTCTATTCATAACTAGAAAAGCCTCTTGAATTTTTATTTCTTAATTAACGGAGATACTTCCCTGCTATGGAAAATCCATAAATCATGAAGTGATCTCGTACATCCGACATATAGTAACTTTGCATCGTGTTTTGTGTTTTTGTAATGTTCCTCATCAACATCGATTAGAATTACAGCGTCAAATTCTAAACCTTTCGCTAAATAGACAGGTACTACCGAAATACCACCTTCATATTTGCTTTGATCTGCTTCAATAACATTTACAGTCAGTCCTGCGCTCGTTAATTTCTCATACATTTCACGGCATTCATCATCTGTTCTTCCGATCACCGCAATTGTTTTCACATCTTCATTTTGTAGATGCTGTAAAGTCTTCATAATTTCAGCGAATTGATCTTCTGTATGAATTATTTTCACTTCTTCACCACTACGGAAAACTGGCATTGCAAGCCCTACTGGAATCTCGGCATTTTTAATTATTTCGTTCGCAAATTCAATAATTTCTTTTGTAGAACGATAGCTTCTCGTCAGTTCATAATAGCCTGTTTCTTGGAATACTTCCTTAAAAGCACTCCAATCTTCAATCCCTTGGTAATCATAAATTGCTTGAGATAAATCACCTAATATAGTGAAAGAATTACCTAATGTAATTTCT
Organism: Bacillus sp. SH7-1; assembly: GCF_008042405.1. NCBI lineage: Bacteria > Bacillati > Bacillota > Bacilli > Caryophanales > Bacillaceae > Bacillus > Bacillus sp. SH7-1. The sequence continues at coordinate 41,694 of NZ_QNUD01000020.1, read as the reverse complement.
TTTAATACATAAACTTGGAATGGTGAAAAATCTTGCGCTTCATCAATAACGACGTGATGGAATTTCTGTCCAATTTCAATACCTGTTATGCGGTGATGTATGTATATTAAAGCTGGTAAATCTTCTACATACACTTCTTTTTTACGACAACTTTTTTCAGTTTCTTTCACAAGTTCTTCAGGTAATACCTTGAGTATTTCTTTACTTTTCAATATTGAACTATATATTGAAAGTGAGCTCATTTTCGGCCAAAACTTCATATAACTGTTCAATCTCTTTGTCGCTTCTTTTTTTAATAATTTCTTCTCGTTTGTTTCTCCATACTTTTTCAGTTCAATTTCAATCCAGCGTTTCATACGGCCAACTAAACGTTCTCTTCTTTTCTTTAATGGATAATGTTTATACTCAACTTGCATCCATTTTTTTATATCTTCAACTGGAATAACAGCTTTATCCCATGCCTCAAAATTACTTGTTGGTACTAGTTCTTTTTCAAATTGAACCATTTGCTCTTCAATAAAGGACTTAAATTCTAGCGTACCTTTCAATTTACCAAGCATAACCTTTCTTTCATCACGATTAATAGAAAATGCTTCTTTCAACTTTTCTTCTGTCTGCTTCAGTTTCACCGAATCATCTAACGTACATAATGCCCAGTCCGGAAATGTTGTTTGACTAATATTCCCTACACCCAATTCAGGAAGTACACTCGAAATATAGTCTAAAAACAGACTATTCGGAGCGAAAACAATCATTCGTTCAGCTTCTAATTGTTCACGATATTCATAAATTAAAAAAGCAAGGCGATGTAAAGCGATCGTTGTTTTACCGCTTCCTGCAACCCCTTGAATAAGTAATGGCAAGTTTCTTTCCGCACGAATAATATCATTTTGCTCCGATTGTATCGTCGAAACAATATCCTTTAGTTTATTATCTTTATTCTCACCTAATCGATATAGAAGAAAATCATCGGCATGCGAGACATCTTCATTTCCTTTTACATATGTATCAATAACACGTTCTAATTCTCTTTTTCGAATAGAGATGTTTCGCTTTAAATAAACATCACCTTCTACTAATCCATCTGGTGATTGATAAAACGCTAATTCCTCTCCACCAGTAAATGAATAAAACATACTTGCGACAGGTGCCCGCCAATCAATTACAATTGGTTTCATCGTATCTTTATCTGAAACACCTACCTTACCGATGTAGATCGGCATAACTTCTTCCTTGCCATCCTCTTGAAAATCTAATCTTCCAAAGTACGGTTCTTGTACACCAATACGTAAATTTTGTCTATTAGACTCCCTCATACTTTCAAGAATTTGCTCTTTAAAATCATCGCCATAATAAACTGGAATTTTTTCAAGCTGTTCTAATTGATCATCCATCGTACGTAATGTATCTTTCATTTTTTGTAACTCTTCTTCAAAAATGTTGTTCATTTGATGATTCCCTCCTGTCCGTTCTAATTTTTCAGTCGAAATATAATTGTATTAAAAATCCAATTATAAAGTCAAGGGTTTAATTTGTTTTTTCTGAAAAAACTTACTTTTCACCTTTCTAATATTGAAATTCAAATGATATTTTTACATGATAAGAATATATAACATCTAAATCATACAACTACACATATAATAAAGTGATTTATACAAAAGCTGCTATTTTCTATTGATTAAAAGGACTTTATACTATCTAACTAAGTTCCCTTTACATACTCTCCAGCTTCTTTTCTAGATATCTATTATTTCATTTATAAAATAACCAAGATCACAAAAACAAAAATAAAAGTAAAGGAGTCTATTCAAAATGGCTGCTACAAAAAGAAAACCCCTTAAATTACATTGACTTATTTTTCTGTTCATTGTATTGGCAAGTGGCTGGATTGGGGTATTTCTAGATTCTCTTCTAACGGATCAGCCTGAAGGAAACTCTTTAGGTATGGGATTATGGCTCATATTACCCTTTCTCGTAAGTATTTTACTTAGAATTATTGGTCGAGATTGGAATGGTTTTGGTATCAAGTTAAATTTGAAGGGAAACTTTAAATGGTATTTTATTGCACTACTAATTTATCCTTTCGTTACAGTAATAACGATAAGCATAGCACTTACGTTTGGAGTAGCTAACATATCTAGTTTTGAGATGTCCTCTTTATTTTCACTTATATTCATGTCTATTATAGGTAACTTTATTAAAAACATTTTTGAAGAGTTTTCTTGGCGCGGTTATTTAACTCCAAAGCTCATTGAACTAAAGTTAAACGATTGGTTTATTTATATTATTTCTGGTTTAGTTTGGGCTCTTTGGCATGCCGCTTATTATTTAGTTTTTTTACCAAATGAATATTTCGAATCTATTTCAAGGTTACATATGCTTTTATCCGGCTGCATACTTATGGTTTCTTGGTCTATTATGTATGTTGAAATATATAGACTTACAAAGTCAGTATGGCCATGCGTTATCATGCATGCAATTGAAGACGCCATTCCTACTGTTTTAGTTACAATAACAGGGATTATTACACTTACCAACGGCAGTGATTTTTGGTTAAACCCTATTAGCGGAGTCGTTGCTACTATTGTATTTCTTGGAATTGGGATTGTACTAAGAACCATAAGAATAAAAAAGGAACGGAAATTAAACACGAAAGACAATCAATTATTCACAATATAAAAGCAAAAAAAGAGTAAGGAGTTAATCCCTACTCTTTTTTACTTTTATTCGATATGATAAACATTCATTTAAAGACGCTTGCTCTTTATATTTTCCCTGTTCAAAGTCATACGCTCCTCCTGGGAAAATTCCAACTATACTGAAATGAGCCTCTGCACATAAATTACTAATCTCATCTATCGTATAGCAACGTAAAGATTGTGTCACGATATCATTTGAAGAATCTGTTTCCCACCAGTGATCCAGCATCCTACTATTTTCACTATCATATTCATATTTTCGCATTGCAGAATAAATCGGCATTTCTTGTCCATTTGCTTTTTCCCAATATAATGGTTGATAAATATCAATAAGTGCACACCCATCATCTTTCAACCAATTATGGATTCGTTTTAGTAAAACCAATTGTTCTTCATCAGTTCCTACACCAAATCCGTCTAAATAACTAACAACATCAAACTTTTCTTCAAAGTTAATTTTATAAAAATCAGCGCAATGAATATCTATATCACTAGTAGAATGTTCTTTAGCAAATATAACTAACTCTGGTACAAGCTCAACCGTAGTCATTTTTACATCCAAATTAGACATCGCTCTTGCAAACCCGCCATTTCCAGCACCTAGTTCTAACATCGTCTGAAATGGATATCCCACTTGCTCTTGAATTTCTTCAGCAACTTCCTGTAACCAATTTTCATTATTTATATCATGGCTTAGTAATTCAAATTGTTTTTTATAAAATTCTTTTACATTTAATTCGTTCATTATTATTCTCCTCCTGTACGTTATTTTTCTACTACAGTGGAGAAACTAAATTTCTGACACCCATGAAAAATCCCCCTTTTCATTTCCCTATATTTACAATTTATCAAAAAAATAAGAAATTTAAAAGTGTAAATATAAAAAAGTAGATAATGGATTATTCCACTATCTACTCTTTAGCTACTCTTATTTTTCTTTTTGATACTCCACCCAATCTCCAGAATCAATCACTTTCAATATCATCTTTTTATCTTGAGCGATATACACATATGCCTCTATTTCCCTATCAGCATCATATATTGTTTGCGTGATTCGATCATATAAATCAGTCTCCGCATTACCTGTATATTCTTCTAGTTCATCTAACTTATGCAATATCTCATCATTTACTTCATAAACTTCACCATAGACCTTTTCTTCACTCGAATAAGTCATGGCTGGATACCCTTCGTTTGTATCAAATAATTTCCCATACGTCCATGCTTTGTCTGCAATGCATATTGCACCTTGCATATAATGAGCATTCGTTTGCTCTTTTCTTAACGTGCCATACACAAAAACGTAATGCATTAATCCCTATCCCCTTTACATGTCACTACTTTCTAATTTGTAAATAAGCACGAATCATAAAGTAACTCACTTCATTCGGAAGTTGTTCCTTTATAGATTTCAAACCACCATCAGCATTTTTCACAGCAGTTTCAATCAGTTGTTCATATTCTGCAGGAACAAAACTGTTCCAGTCTACTTCCATTCCATCTTCAAAACAACGAATTAAATGATTTTCAATCGTTTGTCTTGATAATCCACGTTCTTTCGCAATTTCATCTAGATCAATGCCTTGTTTATACATTTCATACGTTTCCAAATGAGAATTTGCTGAAGCTTTCCCTGACTTCTTCCGCTCTGACACCACTTCTGTTTTAATAGTTTCAGCATAGTTTGGGTTTTCATCAATAAAGTGCTGAACTGCTTGTAAGAAGTGCGAACCATACTTCACAAGTTTATGTTCACCAATCCCTTTCACAGTTAAAAGTTCAGAGTCACTTTGCGGCATTTTTGCGCACATATCTTTCAACGTTTGGTCAGAGAAAATAACGAATGGCGGTACACCTTCTCCTTGCGCAATTTCTTTACGTACTTCACGAAGCACTTCAAATAAAGGATGGTCTTGAACGATTTGTCTTGTCTCTACTCGTTCTTTACGTAAAACATTCTCTTTACCTAGTAACACTTCTTTCCCTTTTCCCGTTACTTTTAGTGTCGGGTAAGTACCATGTTCAACTGCGATTAGCTCGTCTGAAATTAAAAACTCAATAAATTCACTCACTTCTTTTACACTACGATTTGATAAAAGCCCGTAAGTTGGCAAAGTATGAAAATTAAATTCAATGACTTTCTTATTTTTAGATCCAGTTAGTACTTGTGCAATCATTTGTTTACCAAATCGTTGATTCGTCCTAATCATACAAGATAGAACCATTTGTGATTCTCTCGTCACATCGATACTTTCGCGGTCGTCTGTACAATTACCACAGCGGCCACAATCTTCTTTCGGTTTTTCTCCGAAGTATTGCAAAATAAATGATTGTAAACATTGTTCTGTATGACAGTAGTCAGTCATATTTTGCAGTTTTTCAAGTTCATTTGAAAAACGAGATTCTCCGGTCGATTGATCAATTAAAAAGCGCTGTACTTGCACATCTTGAGAAGAATATAGCAATATACATGCACTATCTAATCCGTCACGGCCAGCACGTCCTGCTTCTTGGTAATAACTTTCCATATTTTTTGGCAGCTGATAATGGATAACGTAACGAATATTCGATTTATCAATCCCCATCCCGAATGCAGATGTCGCTACCATTACACTCACTTCATCACGTAAAAAGAGTTCTTGCTGCTCATTTCGATCGCCATCACTCATACCGGCATGATATTTTGATACAGAAACTCCCGCTTTCATTAAATCCTCATACAACTGATCAACTACTTTTCTAGTAGCTGCATATATAATTCCAGATTCCTTTTGATTTTGACGAATATAATCCGCTAAATATGCATTACGATCTTGTCCTTTAATAACAGAAAATGATAAGTTCTCACGCTCAAACGTTGTCATAATCGTGTTTTCTTGATTAATTCCAAGCGTGTTGCAAATATCATCACGAACTTGTGGTGTTGCCGTAGCAGTTAATGCTAATACGAGCGGCTTTTCTGGAAGATAATCTAATATGCGATGTATATGTAAATAACTTGGACGGAAATCATGTCCCCACTGCGAAATACAGTGCGCCTCATCAATGGCAATCATCGGGATTTTCATATCAATAAGTTGGTCAACAAACTCCATTGAATCAAGTCGCTCAGGCGCTACATAAAGTAACTTATAATGGCCTTGTTTCGCTAATTGAATTCGTTGATTCGCTTCTGCAATCGAAATAGAACTATTAATATAGGTAGCTGAAATACCGTTTTGTACTAATGTATCTACTTGGTCTTTCATAAGTGATATTAAAGGCGATATAACTAACGTTGTTCCTTCAAATACTAATGCGGGAATTTGATAACAAATTGACTTACCACCACCTGTAGGCATAATACAGACAGTATCTTTCCCATCTAATACATTTTTAATTGTTTCATCTTGTCCTCTTCGGAATGACGAATAACCGAAATAAGACGCTAAAAGTTCTTGTGCTTTTGTAAACAAAAAAGAGTCACCTGCTTTTCTTTATCTTTCATCTACTCCTATTATATCATCTCTTATGCATCATGAAAGTGATGAATACATGACTAACAGCCTGCTTTTTCATTATTTTATGCTTCTTTACGTTTTTGAGAATGATTAGCAATTATAACGTATTTCAAAATAAATACACATTTTATTAATTCTCCTTGAATACTACTAATCTTATACATATGAATTCAGGAGGTTACTATATGAAGCACCGTAATATTAGTTCCATCAAACAGAAAACGGTATCGAACCAACTCCAATTCTCAAATAATGAAGCGTGGAAATATGAATCATACTATAAGTACCAACCATTATTTTCTTATAGAAAGCTTTTTCATTTTCTTTCTCAACTTTTTAAACGTTAATACACGTGCGAAATAGATCATTCATAATAATTTTCTCAATATAAACCGTATAGACTTACTGCAATACAGTTGGTATTATATGAAATATTCTGTTGGATAAACCCCTTAAGTTGACCTGCTTTTATAAGTGGGTCTTTTTTAATTTTTACATATTTCATAACACTTTTAGATGTAATTATAAATCTTATCACCATTTTATAACCATAATCCACTCACTACAAATGGTGATAATTACAAAAGGTAAAATATAAATGCTTAACATTTAAATATCTAATTCTTTTTTCTCAATACACAAAACGAAATTCACTTGTTACTATAAAGGTACTCCAGATGAGTTTTTGCTCATCGACATTATCTAGTTAAAGGGACCTGCCGCGGGAAGCAGGTTCCTTTGACTTTATTAAAGACTCAATTTCATTTGGACACATTTACCAGGTTTTTTAAATAGAATTTTATGATAGTATTACGTAGTCGAGTCCGACATCTCGGCAATACCCTTTTGAGGCTCTGCAACTTCCCTTGCAGAGCCTCTTTTACTTTACATTCAATTTATTTATATATACCACAACAACATTCATTAAATTTCTCCATATCAATTTCTAAAATTAATCTAGGACACGTAACTAAAAATAAACCTTTATCATACTTTGAGTTATACATGTTCAAAGGAGTGTTACTATTTATGTATTCATATTGGCAGTCGTATTACTCCCCCTATCATAATCCTTATGTAAACTTTGATGTATCTGTACGTAATTTCCGAATTAGTAAAAACGAGAACTTTCTAAAAGGTTATATGCGTTCTTTATGGGAACAACACGTCGCTTGGACGAGATTAGCTATTATAAGTATTGTTTTCAATTTACCAGACATAAACGTTACAGTTGGACGGCTTCTTCAAAATGCAACACATATGGGACTATCACTCGAACCATTCTATGGTGAGGATGCTGTAAACAAATATAGTGCACTAATTAAAGAACACTTAGTAATTGCAGCGGATCTTGTTAAAGCCGCAAAAGCTGGTGATCAAAATGCAGCTACCGCTATAGAGAAAAAATGGTACGCTAACGGTGATGAAATTGTGGCGTTTCTTACTAGCATCAACCCATATATAGATAAAGAAGAATTTAGAAAAATGTTTTATGAACATTTAGCACTAACTAAGGCAGAAGCACTGGCATTCCTAAATAAAGATTATGAAGCAGGCGTAAAACTGTACGATAAAATTGAAAAAGAAGCTTTGGAAATGTCCGACATGATAACAAACGCAATCGTAAAGCAATTCCCGCAAGTATTCCAATAACAATAAGCCGATTCGAAAAAACAAATCGGCTTATTGAGCTTTCTATCAATGATATTTCGCCCCCGCTCTTTACATTTAGCTTATATCGATATATTTTATTAATATCCGTTTCTTATAGGAGGAAATAGTTTGATTAACGCCATTGGTCTCGTATTTATCCTTACAAATAAACACGAGAAAAAGAAGAAAGTTTATCTAAATGAAAAATTCGCATTAATAGACATTATTGATTCTAAGGAAGTAATTGATGATGAAGGGAATGCACTAGTAGAACTAACATGTAAATACAGTATATATTTAGATGAAAAATACTACTGTAAATCTCTCGACGATTATACTGGACAAGTATTTCCATTCTTAAGCGCTAAAATAGGAAAAGGACTTCTTAGAAACTTAAATTATTACTTTTCTTACGTTGATGCCTACGATAAAAAACCACCGGTTAAAGAAATTAGGCCACTTATGAAACAAGTAACGAACAGATAGTGAAAAACACTAAAAAAGAAAGCATCTAACTTCAGATGCTTTCTTTTTTGGAATCCAGAACTAGTTACCTATCACCCTCTTCTAAATATATGTATCCAAGCATACTTTAAATTAAAAACATTGGAGGATTAAACGGAATGAAATACTCAGAAACAATAGTTAGTAAACGCCTTCGAACACTTAAAATATGTAGTATGTTTATCATGCTAGTTTTAATCGCATGGGTTGGATATACAAAATTACTTTATGAAAATGGATTTCTTCAAGAAAAGAAAAATTCAGTTGAAGTAATGAATACTAGCATTACAGGAGAAATCGAACAAAATTTCCAAGTAAACTTACAAGGTTATCGTAAAACAGACCTTGATACGATTATAGATGCAAGTAGGACAGATCCGAGCGAACTATCCTTAATTGAGATTATCAATACATCTTGTTCACGAGATTGCATAGGTGAACCATTGACATATGTGAACGCAAACAATGGGTATATTTTTTATAAGGAGTCTACTGGAACTAATGTAGCTATAAAGATTAAAAAACAGGATAAATGGAAAATTGTAAAAAAATCTGTTGAAGATGGAATATAACCTTATAAAATTAAAGAGTACTTAACGTACTCTTTTTATTATTAATACCCTTCATGTTTACAATGACATTTCGGTTTCTCTTTACAATGACATTTTTCACAATCACATTTCGGTTTCTCCTTGCAGCAACACTCTTCACAATCGCACTTCTGTTTCTCTTTGCAATGACATTCGTGACAATTCCTACATCTACACCTTCCAAACATTAAATCGTCCCAAAATGAACGCCTACAATTACAATGATTCCCCATGAATATGCATCCTCCTAATTAGAATTCATCATATTCTATGTTTAAAAGTATAAAAATGCTTGTTTGCTAGTCTATATTCTAGTTTTTATAAATACAGTTTAAATATTATACTTTTCTGATAGTCCTTCCATATCTATTTAAAGGGACTACTACAAAGAAAAAAGCCCAATATTTGGGCTTTTTTCTCTCACACAATATATAAAAACTGAAAGGCTCAAACAAAAATTCGGCTATAGCTCCCTCCCTTCCCCTACAGCCCCTTTTAACCTCTGCAACATATACCCAATCCCTTTACACCCAGCTAACGGATACGTAATGATTTCTTCTGGATATAATTGTGTCACTACTTTCTTGTGCTTCTTTCCTGCAAGTAAAACGATTTCATCAAACGGAAGCAAGTCCTTTTCAATCATCTGTTGTTTTAATTGTTCCATACTAATAATCTCATCACTCTTTGAATCAAACGCAAGATCATAGTTTTCTAGTACAATATCATTTGGCCTTAAAAATCCATGCTTCGCCGATAATATAACCCAATCCTCGAAAAACATAGTTGCATATGCCTGACATGCTTTTCCGAATGGGCTAATATATACATCTTTTGCCTCCATCGGTCCGTAATCAGGATACTTATCCCAAATTTTCTTCTTTCCGCATGGAATTATGCATAACCTTTTCATCGTTTTTTCTTACCTCATTTCTAACTTTTTAAATATAAAAATAGAGAATTCTCTACTTCTTCATACTCAGCTTCTATATCTCCAATCCCCACTACGTTCCAACCACTCTTTGTTTCTATCGGTTTTTCGTTCATTATGATATGAACTTGTGTCATATTTTTAAAATCTTCTTCAAAAGATGCTAAAACAGGTTGATTTATCATATATGTTTTATTATGTATACTTACACTTAAAAAAGTTTTATGTAATGCTTTATTTCCATTTAAAATTACATTCATTGGATTAAACGAATTTAATTTTATATTGCCTATAATATACAAATGATACCCTTTCTCCTCATAAAAATGGTTGAAATCCTTATCTCTTTCGTTTTGAACAAAATGAAGGATTTGCTTCGTTTTTTCACTAACTGTAATTTCATTATTTAAACTTAAAACAAAATATATATTTTGTTTTAAAAAAGCATATAACGATTTGTCACTATTAAAGAAGCTCGTTTTCCATTCAGGGAGGATTTCATCTAATAATAAACATAAAAGCATTCCTGAGCTATAGCAGCTCTTTCTAATGTTATAATTAGCATCATATGCATCTAAAATAAGTCCGCTATATTTTCGTAATGTGTCGCTTTCATCATTTTTACATACTGCATTGTAAGCATTCATTTCAACATACCAAGCAGGCCCCTCTATACTTTCAACCATATACTCATATGTTATAAACTCTTCTCTCATAAATCTAGCTCTTTGCTCTCTTAGTTCAATAAATTGTTTAATATAATTATTTTTCTCAGCTTGTGATTTACAATGAACAGCATCATATAAACAAATTCGTTCTTTATTTCGTAATTCTATGTTTTCTTCTATTATAGGATATTGAAATCCTAAAGACTCATTTGGAAATCTACTTTCTTTATTCAAATATTGATAGCAATGAAAAAGTTCATGCACCACAATCGTAAGTAAACTTTCATAGTCTTTATACCTATTCATATTTACGATTGCAGTTGGATAATCTTTGAATAAAATACATGTATCACCTTTAAATTGTTCATCCCATTTTAAAATAGTATATTCATTATCATCTTTCAAAAATAATGGATGATGAAATACATACACATTTTCATCATTATATAATGCAAATGCAGCCCCATTAAAACCAGACCATAGCGTATTCAATAATTCTATACTTACATCTTTCTTTATTCGATTTAATATATTGTTCATTATATGTAACACCCCTATATCATTCTACATACACCTATTCTATTCCACTTAAAAACAACCCTTTTATTTACATAAATATTAGAAAAACATATATGTTATCTCAAACTATAATGTATTATGTAAATGTATATGTGATGATTTTCTGAAAAGGAGGTGAACAAATGAAAAATATAACCCCTGCACTAGTACTCTATATTATTGTTTGCATAATCGCTATGATTGCTCCAGCGTCTGAAGGCTATAATCATGTTGGCTGGAAGTTGTTTGTTGGGCAAGCGTATGCTATACCTATTTTCCTCATTGCTGCTATTATTACACTTTATATAAACAAGAAAAAATCTACGAATAAACAGTTATAAGGATAGCGAACGCTATCCTTATTTTAATTCGCTAAGCAAATCCAAAATAATCATTGCAGTACTTTCTATCCTTTCTTCTGAAAAGTCAAACGAGACACCGGTTTTTTCATATATTTCTTGTATAGGTAGGTTCCAATTTGCACTCGCTCCCTCTTTAAAGAAAGCAATCGCTTTTTCTGGGTCCTCTCGATAAATTTGAAACAATTGCATTGCTCCTATTTGTGCAATTGCGTATTCAATTTGATAAAAAGGAAACTGAACATAGTGAAATGACTCTAACCAGCTTGCACCGATTTCATTCTCTAATCCCGTAATATCGACTGATGAATATTGATACCTTTTGCATATTTCAGCATATTTCTTATCACGTTCTTTTGGTGTATGGTTTGGATTCGAATAGAGCCAGTGCTGGAATACATCTCCTGCAACTGACGACATTAACAAAGACAAAGCGCGATATAATTGTACTCGCTGCACTTCTTTATATTCATCCTCTTGCTTATAAAAGATATTCAGCTTATCCATTACTAGTAACTCAAGACCAAGGGAATAAAGCTCAGCCACCTCTTCACGAAGATATCTTTCCTGCATACTACTTTTATTGTTAAATTGGTTATAAAAATGAAATGCATGTCCCACTTCATGTATGAGTGCATTAATTGCATAAAATGATGGACTAAAATTAGAATACACAAAAACCTCTTTACTATGAGGCAAGGTAAAACAAGCAGCTCCTGATGCTTTATTTTCACGTTCTTCTACATCAATTAATCCCGCTTTTCGTATATGGATAAATTCCTCATAAAAATATAAATCTGTCTTCCGAAATATTTCTTCCACCCCACCCAATAAATCAATGGCATTTTGAAATAGTTTTTTTGGTAAATTACATGGAGTAATATCCCAAGGACGATACGTTTTTACATCGAGATTCTTTTTAGAAATATTCCCTAACTGTTTCCAAATTGGTACAACATACTTTTCTATAGATTCATGGAGCTTATAGCACTCTTCAATACTGTAATCTCTGTTTTTTTGTTCAAAAGCATATTCACTATAATTATGTAATCCTGCATTTAAAGCTATCTCATTCCGTAATTGTACGAGCTCATTCATAATACAATCTATTTCCATTTTCACCGCACTTCTTGCTGCAAATAAAGCGTACCAAGCTTTTTTACGAATAGCTCTATTAGGGTTATCTAGCTTTGCTTTTACGTATGCATACGTCTTTTGCTCGCCTTCCCAATTAATTGGTATGTTAGACATTATTTCTCTATATTTCGTAATAAGCTCTTGCTCTTTAATAGAAAGAGCAATGTTTTTTTCATTAAACGTTTTACTTTTTGCCAATCTTACCTTTTTCATAAATCCATATTTTTGCTCATCTAATAAATCGGAAAACTGACACTCTCTAAATTTCTGGTCAAATTTTGCAATGTATCTTTTTAATAGTGGTTGAATTGTATTTTGATTATACATATGTAAATTACGTTTATTTCTGTCATTTGTATCTCTATACGTGGCGATTAAACTACTTGTTATCTCCTCTTCTATTTCAGCATTTACACACAGTTCATCGAAAAGCCAACTTTCTAATTCTAAAACAGAAGTAATATTTCGCTCTAAAAGTGACTGTAATTTACTTTCCAAATCATTAAACATACACAATCCTCCTATTTTAAAATTTAAATTTTCTGTTTTTCGGAGATAGAAAAAGACAAGTAGCCAATCTGACTACTTGTCCTTGCTGTTTATCTGTACGCAATAGAATTAAGCTTGGAATGCTTCTGTTAATACTGGTACGATTTGTTTTTTACGAGATACAACACTTTTTAAAGTAGCTGTGTTGTTTTCTAATGTTACGTTGTATGCTTTCTCAACAACGTTTGCTGCTTTACCGATCGCAAGACCGACAGAATCGTTAGTTAAGATATCAGTTACAACGAATAAGAATAGGTCTAAACCTTTTTCTTCTACTACTGCCGAGATAACTTTTTCAAGTTCCGCTTGGTGTACAAGAACGTCGTTTGTATCAACAGCGTTTACTTGTGCGATTTCAACTTTCGCATTACCCATTTGGAATTCTTTAGCGTCAAGAGAGATTAATTGCTCCATTGTTTTTCCGCTTAAGTCAGCACCAGCTTTTAACATTTCTAAGCCGTAGCTATCAGCATCTACACCAGCGATTTCCGCTAATTCACGAGCTGCTACTACGTCTTGCTCTGTGCAAGTTGGAGATTTGAATAGTAAAGAATCTGAAATGATTGCAGATAACATTAAACCTGCAACTTCTTTACGAATTGTAACGCCGTTTTCTTTGTACATTTTGTTTAAGATTGTAGCTGTACAACCAACTGGCTCACAACGGTAGTAAATAGGATCGCTTGTTTCAAAGTTAGCAATACGGTGATGGTCAATAACTTCTAACACACGAACTGATTCGATATCGTTAGCACTTTGTTGACGCTCGTTATGGTCAACTAAAATAACGTTGTCCACTTCGCTTGCTACTGTCTCAACAAAACGCGGTCCTTCTACTTTAAAATAGTCTAACGCAAATTGAGTTTCACCGCTGATTTCGCCTAAACGTACAGGCTCAGCATTCATTCCTAATTCTTTTTTCAATTCTGCATAAGCAATTGCAGAACAAATTGCATCTGTATCTGGGTTTTTATGCCCGAAAACTAGTACTTTTTCCATGTTTTCCACCTCTTCATGAAAAGGATATCTTAAAGAAGCAAATATGACAATATTTAAAGCATATTTTTTTATAAATAATTGCACTTTCTTCTATATTTTTCATTGTTTTTCATAAAAAAGATCATCTAAAATGAATTAGATGATCGAAATGTATACTTTATTTAAAATAATGTAGGAACTTGCACTACATGATTTAGCACGTTATTTGATGGTAAACCGTTATTTACAAGGTTTACATCTATAACTTGATAAAACGCATTTCCAGTGTCTGCAATTTCCCACACAGCTAAAATAAGGTGATATCCATTTCTATCAGTAGGCACATTTGCTTCATGTGTTACGGAAGTTCCAGGTCTAGCTCCTCCATCATTTTTCACATAGAAAGGCACTAAATCTAAATCAGACCTCGTTAAAGGCTTGTTTGGATTCCAATCTTTCTTCGTAATATAATATTTCCACTCTTTCGTACTATGAGGAGCCGTTAGTTTCCACTTGAATGTATTCGTCCCGCCATTTAACGTAACTTTCTTCCACCTATCTACAGTCTGGACATCTAAAGCAGGGAAATGACCAGCTCCTGCGATTTGTCCATCAGAAGGTCCTAATTGCGGGAATCCACCTATTCCTTCTACACTTTGCGGCTCATATTGAATCGGACCGCAATTTACATTTACCCCTTGCTTACATAAATAAGAACGGCTCGCTGGTGATTCAACATATCCATGAGCTGAAGCCTTTTCTGAAAAACCGAAAGTTAACAATCCCGTAAGTAATATGCCACCACTTAATATAACTTTCTTCACCTTCTGTAAATCTTTCGTTTTCATCTCGTCATCCCCTTTCCCATAATAAAGCGAAAATAACTATAGTTGCCTAGTCATCTTCTCTACATCCATTATAAGCCGAGGAACATTACTAAAAGAACCCTCTAAAAACTTTCTCAAATTCAATTCGTACACTAAACAAATTCAAATAACACCGCTAGAGAAATATAGCAGGTGTTAAAAATCGAAGTTTATTATTTTAAGCATGATAGCTTTTTAAACATCACTTATAAAAATTTATAATAAATAACTGTGGCATCTAAATTACCATTTGGAGATATTGCGTATTCTGGTATTTTTCCAACTTCTTGATAGTCTAATGATTTATACAATCTGTTGGAAGAATCTCCTTCTCTCGTATCTAGTACTAAAAGAGATCTATTTTCTTGCTTCGCTCGTTCTTCTGCTTTTTGCATAAGTAAACGCCCAATACCATTACGTCTAAAGCTCGGGTGAGTCATTAACTTACAAATCTCGGCTCTATGAATTCCGTTAGGCTTTGTAACTAAATGTAATTGAATACTCCCTGCCAATTCATTGTTTATTTTAGCGACATATAATTTCACTTCTGGCGCTAAAACAGTTTGCCAATACTTTATTGATTCTTTTTGTTCCAGTGGAGGTAAAAAACCAATTGACGCTCCATTATCTACAACCGTTTTCAAAAGGTTAGAAAACTCTTCCACATCACCTTTTATTTGCTTAATCTCTTCAATTACTAAATTTTGCATTATTAATCCCCCTTTTGTTTCATTGTACCAAGTTTTAAAGAAGGAATAACAGAATACTAAAAGGAAATATATATTTAGATAGAACATACTTTTAGAATGCATGAATGATGGAGGGATTAATCATTAGCAAAATAGGATTTGACTTAATAAATCATAAGGACGACTTTGATCTTGGATATGAAGATATAGAGGCGATATCCAAGAAATGTAAATTCTCTAACTACTCTCATACAAATGAAACACATTGTGCAATTAAAAAAGCTATTTCCGATGGAATACTTACAGAAGAAATAATGAATAGTTATTAGCGAGATAAGAATGAATTCAAATATGTATGTAAACAAAAGAACAAAACAAAAGCTATTGATTATATGAAACAATTGAAACTTTTTAGAAAATCTTAAAACTAAATAAATAGTTGTGATTTCTCATTCCCACTAAATTTAAAATTCTTACTTTATTACATCACATACCAGATAATTTTTATACTCAAATTTAATCTCACGTAAAAAAACGTTTTAAACATAAAGTTTAAAACGTTTTTTTCTATTCAATGCTTTTGATTTTTCAGTTCACTTAAACACTCTTGTACTAAAGTTACCGCTTGACTCATGGCAGCTCCACCAGCAAATGCCGCTGATACCCCACATGCTTCCAGAATCTCTTTATCTGAACACCCGTGATCAAGACAACCTTTTGTATGATAAATGGTACAATATTCATCTTGCGTTGCTAGACTAATTCCTAATGCAATAAGTTGTTTTTCTCTTTTTGTTAATGAACCCTCTTGAAAACAAGCTTGCGTGAATGCATTATATGTTTCAGCAATTTCAGGAATTTGGTTTGTAAAACTACCGATTCCTTCTTTATAATGATGTAGAACGTCATTTACTGAACTATGATGTTGTTCGTGTTCCATCTTATTATTACCCCCATTCAAATTATCTGTACCTATTGTAGTATGTGATGAAAAGAAGGCAATATACCTCGCTCAATAGAATGAATATTCAGTTTATTTAAACTACAGTTTCAGACTATCATCCACTACCGCTTGTTCTTTAGAGTTTTTTCTTTGAACCTCTTTACTTCTCTCTTCCCAAAATGTTAAACCTTCAATCCCTACATTTTTAGGATCAAATACGGGATCTTTTCCTTCTTTTTTCTGTGCTTCATAATCTTTTAACACTTTTAATGCAATTTTACTTAATAGTAAAATCGCGATTAAATTTAACCATGCCATACTACCAATTCCTAAATCTCCAAGATTCCATAAAAGTGACGCTGATTCTACGCTACCGATGTAAACCATAATTAAAAATCCAATTTTTAAAACTGGTTTTAACCAGCTATGTTTAAGCTCACGATCTAAATAAGTAAGTGTCGTTTCAGCGATATAGTAGTATGCGAGTAATGTTGTAAATGCGAAGAAGAAGATTGCGATTGATATGAATAATGGACCAAATCCTGTCATAACAGTTTCAACTGCTTGTTGTGTATAAATTGGGCCTGCATCAACATTCCCTATATTTTTTACAATAGCGCTTTTTCCTTCCGGTATAACATTATACATACCTGTTATTAAAATCATAAGAGCTGTCGCTGTACATACAACAATTGTATCGATATATACAGAAAACGCTTGAACTAACCCTTGTTTTGCAGGATGGGATACTTCAGCGGCAGCGGAGCTATACGTCGCTTCTCCAACGCCAGCAACATTTGAAAATACAGCGCGTTTTACTCCCCATGCGATTGCTGCACCGACGATTCCGCCAAACATTTCATTTACACCAAAAGCACTAGAGAAAATTAAAGCGAACATACTTGGAATTTCTGTTACATTTGCAATTAATACGATACATGTAACAATTACATAGCCAATTGCCATAAATGGAACAAGCATTTGCGAAACGCCAGCAATTCTCTTTACGCCGCCAAAAATGATCGCTGCTAATAATACGACTAACAGTATACCAGTTATATATTTGCTAATGCCATTAGAGTTTTCAAAACCCACTGCGATACTACTAGATTGAATGCCTGGTAGTAAAACACCATATGAAAGTGTTACAACGACCGCTACAATGACTGCAAACCATTTCATTTTCAGGCCTTTTTCAATGAAATATGGTGTACCACCGCGGTATTCATTTCCGACTTTACTTTTATATACTTGAGATAATGTTGATTCAACAAATGCACTCGCTGCTCCTAATAGTGCCATTACCCACATCCAAAATACAGCTCCAGGTCCGCCAAAAGCGATAGCTGTCGCAACCCCTGCAATATTACCTATTCCAACCCTACCAGATAACGCTAAACAAAATGCTTGAAAGGATGAAATTCCCGTCTCCGAGCTCTTCCCTTCAAATAATAGTTTAATCATTTCTTTAAAATAACGAATTTGTAGAAAACGAGTTGCAATTGTAAAATACACACCTGCTCCTAATGCGAAAACAACTAATCCAATACTCCATACTTGCCCTACTAACCACTCTACTAATTGCTCCATCCAAATCCCCCTTATCATTCTTTTAAAAACTATTTTATATATAAGAAAACGGACAACTATTATTAAATCTTCCAGTTGTCCGTATCTCTTATTATTTCATCCCTCTATTTATTAACAGTTAGATTCTCAATTACTTTATATTTACCCAAACACTTTTCACTTCTGTGTAATTATCAAGCGCATATGAACCTAACTCACGACCGATTCCAGATTGTTTAAACCCTCCAAATGGTGCAGCTGCATTTTCTAAGTTATAATCATTAATCCATACTGTTCCTGCCTTTAATTTATTGGCAACTTGATGTCCTGTTTTAATATTTTGTGTCCATACGCCTGCAGCGAGTCCGTATGAAGAGCGATTTGCTCTTTCGATTACCTCTTCTGTTGAATCAAATGGAAGTACAACGACAACTGGTCCAAAAATTTCTTCTTTCACAATTGTCATATCATCAGTAACATTTGTGAATACCGTTGGCTGTACAAAATAACCTTTTTCAAATGCACGTTCACCACCAGCAGCAATAGTAGCGCCTTCAGCTTTTCCTTGTTCAATATAATGTAGCACACGCTCTTGTTGTTTTTTAGATACGAGTGGGCCCATTTCCGTTTCCTTCTCCATACCTGCTCCAAGTTTCACGTTATTCGCCATTTTCACAAGTTCAGTTACGACTGTTTCGTAATGTTTTCGATGAACAAACACGCGAGATCCAGCACTACAATTTTGGCCGTGATTATACATAATGCCTTGGAATGCGCCGTTAATCGCTTCTTCTAAATCAGCGTCTTCTAAAATGATATTTGGTGATTTACCACCAAGTTCTAACGTTACATGTTTAATTGTTTCTGCAGATTGACGCATAATATATTTTCCAGTAACCGTTGAACCTGTAAAAGCTACTTTATCAATATCGTGATGGTTTACGATTGCAGCTCCTGCTTCAGGACCAAACCCCGGAACAAAGTTTACAACACCGTTTGGAAAACCAGCCTCTTTAAAGAGCTTCGCTGTATATAATAACGATAAAGGCGTTTGTTCTGCTGGTTTTAATACGATCGTACAACCTGTTGCTAGTGCAGCTCCCATTTTCCAAGAAGACATAACGAGCGGAAAATTCCAAGGAATAATTTGACCTACAACGCCAACAGGTTCATGGCGTGTGTAATTTAAGTAATCTTTTGAAATCGGAATTGTTTGCCCGATAATTTTTGTAGCCCATCCCGCATAATAGCGATAATTTTCTACAGTCGCTGCTATATCATCATCCAGTGCTACTTGATATGGCTTCCCATTATCTAAAGCTTCTAACTGTGCTAATTCTTCTCCATGCTTTTCTATTAAGTCTGCTAATTTATAAATAAGATGTGCTCTTTCAGCGGTAGTCATTTCTGCCCAAGGTCCTGATTCAAATGCAGATCTTGCTGCTTTTACTGCAACATCAATATCCTCTTCTTGCGCTTCGCATACGACAGCTAGAACATCTTCTGTCGCTGGATTGTATGTCTCAAATGTCTTCCCGCTAATTGAAGGAACAAATTCACCATTAATAAACATTTTAATTTCTTCATTTAAAAACGCTTTCACTTTTGGTTTTAGTTCAATGTTTTTCGTTAACATATATGCTCTCCTCCTTATTTAAACAGCTGCATGAGCTGCAATTTTTGAAATAATCATTTGAAGCTTTTGATCCTCTTCTTCAGTTAATCCGAGTCTTGGATAACGAGAAGGTCCCCCTGCTTGCCCGTGTAATTCCATTGAACGTTTAACGATTTGTACATATTTTCCTGATCCTTCAAGAAACTCACAAAGTGGTAAAATGGTATCGTTTATTTCCCAAGCTTTTTCTAATTCACCATTTTGGAAATGCTCATACATTTTCGTCACAAGTCCCGGTACGATATTCCCTGCTACTGAAACCCATCCCGTCGCACCAACTAAATAAGATTCCATAACTAAATCTTCAGATCCACAGAATACTTGAAAAGCACCTTCGCCTTGTCTTACTAAATCTCTTGCTTTTCGAATATCTCCGCTAGATTCTTTAATATGTGTAACATTTTCACATTCTTTTCCGATACGTAACATGAGGTCTGTACTCATATTAACACCAGATGTAAATGGGTTATTGTATAACATAATTGGTATATTTACTGCGTTTGAGATTTCTTTAAAATGAAAATAGATTTCCTCTTCTTTCGGTTTACAATAATACGAGTTTATAATTAACGCACAATCCGCTCCATGCACTTCTGCATGTTTCGTATATTCAATCGTTTCTTTCGTCGTCTCCGCAGCAGTCCCAACAATAACCGGAATACGGCCATCAACTTCTTTTAATACTGTTTCTACCATTTTAAATCGTTCTTCTTTTGATAAACTAACAAACTCTCCTGTACTTCCATTAATAATAATCCCAGCTACTTTTTGCTCAATAAAGTAGTTTACGTTTTGTTTTACACCGTTCCAATTAATTTCTTGAAACTCATCCATCGGTGTGATCAATACTGGAAATGCCCCTTTAATTTTTTTCATATTTATCTCTCCCTTTACCATTTTATTTTAATAAAAATCCTGTCGGAAACGGATCTGTAGAGTCTAATAGAAACGTCTGCATCCCTGTAATAAATCCTCTACTTTCAAAACGGAAAATGTAACCAGTTTCTTCCTTCTGTACTTTCTCCACTGTTATAAAGCTATTAAATATACTTTCATTTATAAAAGGTTTATCCGCTATATAATCATTTTTAAATAGCGCATGAACATAAGACACAATTGTAGAAACAAAACCTGGCGATCGTACGATAAAGTTATCTTCATGGAATGTAATCGACTTTATATGATTCTTTTCTTTTTGCGAAGAATCTACTAAAATAAGTTTTTTTATGAATGACTGTTTTTGTATAGCTTGTAGCGTAGCTTCTCCCCATTTTTTTAGTTTAGAGATGTTTTCAATACTGATTTCTGGCGAATACGTATCCTTTTCTACAACTGCATATACTTTATCTGCCTGAATGAGAGAGTAACTTATATTACCTACTTGTAAATTTTGCTCAATCATATAACATAGCTTACTTTCAAACGAAACAGATACAACTTCATCATTCTCTACATACGCATGGACTGAAAATATGCCAGATAACGTTTCGATTTTGTATTGATTCGTCTCTCTCTTTTTTAAATATCCGCATTCTAGTAACATCGTTATTACTGCAACAATGCCTCCATAATGAAGCGGAATGGATCCTTCATGATTAAAAAATAGCACAGCTGCATCGACTTCCGTATAAATAGAAGGAGCGACAATACATCCATTTAAACCGATAAAACCACGTGGTTCATTTAATAAAAGCTTCATTTCTTCTGCTAATTCACCTGAAAATTGCTCGTTTAATTGTTCCAAACTGGAGTAGTATTTGCATGGTACATCTTTCATTACACGAAATGCTTCACCATTTACATGTACGTCTACTGTCGTATACATTTTTTGAATGTTCATTTTACATCCTCCGTTTCATGTTCCATCGGCGGAATTAGCAAAAACCCTTCTTTCAGCGGGTCCTTTTCATTGTAAAAAAATCTATGCATCCCCATAAGCCAAGCTGAACCTGTGATTTTTGTTACGACAGCTTCCATATTTTCAACATTTGTCGTATTTATGACGCATCCTTTAAATAGAGAGCCAACGATACTTTCGTGAACAAACTCTTCATTAATCTCTATTTTTTGATTTGCGTATAATACAGCTAACTTTGCTGATGTTCCTGTACCACATGGAGAACGATCAATTCCTCCTGGCGGAACGACAACTGTATTTTTTACATGTGCACTTTCATGAGTAGGATCTGTATAAAATTCAACATGGGTTAATCCTCTAATAAACGAATGCTCTGGATGAATGATTTCAAATTTGTCATTTATGATATTTCTAATATAAATTGCCTTATCAATGATTGTAGATGCATTTTCCGGTACTAACTCTAAACCCACTGACTTCGCATCAATAATGGCATAGAAATTTCCTCCATACGCAATATCTGCTTCAACAGTTCCAATTCCTTCGACTTGTACAGTAATATGTTTCAGTAAAAAAGCTGGTATGTTACAGAAAGAGACTTCTTTCGCTTTTCCATCTTGAACAAAGATATCCACTTCTACTAAGCCGGCTGGCGTGTCTAACTTTAACGAAGTAATCGGTTCAACTACCGAAATTAAACCTGATTCAATTAAAGCTGTACATACACCAATTGTATCGTGACCACACATCGGTAAATATCCACCTGTCTCTATGTAAATAACACCAATATCTGCTTCGGGATGACATGGATCTGTTAATAGTGCTCCTGACATTACATCATGACCACGCGGTTCATTCATTAACAATTTGCGAATCCAGTCATACTCCTTTTTCATATGTAACATCTTCTCTGCCATCGTCTCTCCAATTAACTTTGGAAGTCCGCTTATCAATGTCCTGGTTGGATTCCCGCCTGTATGTGTATCAATCGTTGTAAAGACTCTTTGTGACCTCATCCGTTTAACACCCTTTCTGTAAAACGACTCAAACGAAGTGGTTCAATTGGAATGATTGTTTCTTTTTCATTTAATAACTCTTCAATCACTTTTCCAGTAACCGCTGCAAGGCTAATGCCATCCCCTTCATGCCCGGCTGCTATAAAGTAGTTTGGGATATGTTCCACGCGTGAAATGATTGGCAAATGATCTTCTGTCCATGGGCGTAATCCAGCATATGAACGAATCACCATCATATCCGCCATTTTCGGATAAAAACGAATTGCTCTGTTCGCAATACATTTTATAACCTCGTTATTAATTCTCGTATGAAACCCTACAAACTCTCTACTACTACCAATTAAAAAATTTTGGCTTTCTGTCGGCTCAAATACAAGAGCTACCCCATATTTCTCAGTTAAAGCATCCACTTTTCGTTTTCCACCAAATTTAGAAATTAAATAACCAAATTCCATTACTTTACGACAACCAACGTGCTGTTGCCTTGAAGCTACAATAATATGCCCTTTTCTCGGTTCAATCGGGATATTTACATCCAACATTTGTCCGATTTTCGGAGCCCACACACCCGCTGCGTTCACCACTTGTTTCGCAGTAAACGTCCCGTTTGTCGTTTCTATAATAAAGGAACCGTCTATATCTCTTTTCATTTCTTTTACTTCCGTATGATTAAAAGCTTTCGTACCAAATTTCTTCGATTCTGCAAGAAGTGCAAAAGCAAGAAGATATGGATTTACAGTCGAATCCGTTGCGCATTCTAACCCACCTAATAAATCATCTGCAAATAATGGCGATTCCGCTCTTATATCTTGCCTATCAAGCATTCGAAACGGTAATCCAGCTTCTTTTTGACGATTCACCCATTGCTGCGCTGCTTCCATTTCTTCTTCCGACTCACATACGAGAATACTTCCTGGTGCCCTATATTCAAATGCGTGCTCTAACTCTTCACTTAAATCAGTTACTAATTTTTGACTAACTAACGACATTTGACTATCAAATCCTGGGTCTTTATCAATAGCCAAAATATTTCCGTCACACCGTGAAGACGTCCCACTGACAAATTCTCCTTTTTCAATGATTGTTACGTCTCTCCCGTATTTTGATGTGTAGTAAGCGATAGAACACCCTATAATTCCACCGCCTATTATTAAAACGTCGCAGTGCCTCACAAAATACTCCTCCTTTTCCCTAAACCTCTCACTTTCTTTTATGCAATTGACGTGCCAACTCGACATATATACACTTTTTATAAATAATATTTTTATTTGTAAAAATATTTTAAATTTATCGTAAATAGGTGTATTATTTTTTTATCACTGTCAAAATTTTTATACATAACAGGAGGACAATATGGCATTCTCATTTCCCACAATAAAAGAATTTCTAAAAACTTTATCCATTGATCATACAAACAGTATGCAATCTATTGAGCACGTTGGCGAAAAATTTTATTACTGCTCTTCTACTACAGAAAAATATAACTGCGCAGTTATATTTGAAGATGGCTCATTCTCCGCCTTAATTGAGGCGTTTACTAATGAAATGATCGTTATCATAATGAACGAAAATAAAGAGCCTATATGCTGTATAACAGCTCAGCAAATCATTCCGTTTCTTGTTAAGTCTTACTATGAACTACAATCTTTTTATAACGCCGTAATACAAACTACTGATTCTTCTGTTACAGTTATCGATGATAAAGAACATGTTCGTACTTGGACAGATGGCGCTGAAAAGATTTTTTCAGTCAACCATAATGAAATTATTGGACAACCTATCACTCGTTTTTTTGACTATAAAGATTTGGAAATTTTGCAATCATTACATGACGGAAAAAGTATAATCGCTCAGTTCCATCAGCCTCGTCCAGATTTGTTCGTATTAATCAATTCAAACCCAGTCTACTGTAACGATGAAATTATCGGAGCGGTCGTCTCAGAAACTGATGTGACAAACCAAGTTGCTTTAAACGAAAAACTATTTAATATGTCACATGAAATGCACCGTTTAGAACAAGAGGTCGCAAAATATAAAGATGAATCCGATCCTTTCCTTGCGATGAATGGAAAAAGCCCTGTTATTCAAAGAACAATACAATTAGCTAGAAAGGTTTGTTCCGTGAAATCAACTGTTTTAATACTCGGCGAAAGTGGTGTTGGAAAAGAAGTATTTGCGAAAGCAATTCATGAGGCAAGTGAGGCAGCGAAGGCACCTTTTATTTCGATTAACTGCGGTGCCATTCCAGAAGCGTTATTTGAAAGCGAATTATTCGGGTATGAGCGCGGGGCTTTTTCTGGTGCAAATAGTAAAGGAAAAAAGGGTAAAATAGAGCTCGCGCAAGGCGGTACATTATTCCTTGATGAAATAGGCGAAATGCCACTCGATATGCAAGTGAAGCTTTTACGTGTACTACAAGAACGAAAGTATTACCGAGTTGGTGGAGAAAAAGAAATTAATATTGATTTCCGTATTATCGCTGCTACAAATCGTGATTTACAAGAAGAAATGAGAAAAGGTACTTTCCGAGAAGATTTATACTATCGCCTCAATGTAGTTAGCTTGCATATTCCACCGCTACGCGAAAGACGCGAAGATATTATCGAATTAACATACTCTTTCTTAAACGATTTTTCAATCAACTATAACAGACCAATTCGTGACTTACCTTCAAGCATTATGCATGAACTGCTTCATTACAATTGGCCAGGTAATATTCGCGAGCTTCGTAACGTTGTTGAAAGACTTGTCGTATTTGCGACTGACGGTATTATAAAACAAGAATATTTACCATTTCATACAACTGAAACGTTAGACAATCATTCGGTTCCTTCCCTATTACTCAGCAACAATAATACAATTCTCTCTTTGCAAGAAGAGATGGATGAACATGAGAAAAAAGTCATTGAGAGGGCTTTACGCATTTTGAATGGGAATAAATTAGAATGTGCGAAACAACTTGGTGTTACGAGGGCTACTTTATATAACCGTTTAAAAAAACTTGGATTACAATAAACCATCCCTCCTCTATATTGGCATAGTTATTGCATTATATAATTTGTGCAAACCGAACTAGAGGAGGAATACATATGACGAATAAAGATCACTTAATTGTTTGTCGATGTGAAGAAGTTACATACGGTCAACTTCAATCGACAATCGCTGAATATAAATGCTCGGCAAGAGAATTAAAACTAAGAACACGTGCTGGCATGGGATTTTGCGGTGGCCGTACATGTAGAATGATGATAGATCGAATGATCGAAAGTGCAAATCCCGACTTAACTACTAATGAAATCCCATTAAAATATCAACCACCAGTGCGCGCAGTTACTTTTGGATCGGTAGGTGAAAGTAAATGAGTAGAATTACAAATCACCCTATTTTAGGGAGTTTAAATAGTAATAAGCGCATCACTTTCCAATTTAATGGTCAACAATACGAAGCATATGAACATGAAACGATTGCGGCCGCTTTACTTGCAAACGGAATAAGAACATTAAGAGTGCATGAAGATAGCGGGACGCCACGAGGTATTTACTGTAATATCGGACATTGTTCTGAATGCCGCGTTAATGTAAATAGTCAAATGAACGTACGAGCATGCTTAACTGTTGTAGAAGATAATATGATTGTGGAAAGTGGAAAACAGCATCCAAATATCGTAAGAGAGATGGTGAAAAAGCGATGAATGATGTCATAATTATCGGAGCCGGACCAGCGGGTTTATCAGCCTCTATCTCTTGTGCTCGTTTTGGACTAAACGTACTTGTTATTGATGAATTTATGAAACCTGGCGGAAGATTGTTAGGACAATTGCATCAAGAGCCTTCTGGAGAATGGTGGAACGGAATAGAAGAATCGAAGCGACTTCGTGAAGAAGCAGAATCACTTTCAGTTGATATTCAATGCGGTATTTCTGTCTATAATTTAGAAAAAGATGAAAGTTCTTGGTTCGTACATACGAATATCGGTACGTTAGAAGCATCGTTCGTTTTACTTGCTACTGGTGCTGCTGAGTACTCTATCCCCCTCCCTGGTTGGACACTTCCTGGAGTCATGTCGATTGGGGCAGCACAAGTAATGACAAATGTACATCGCGTTCAAGTTGGGAGAAAAGGAGTAATTATTGGCGCTAATATTTTGTCATTCGCTATCTTAAATGAATTACAATTAGCGGGCATTAAAGTTGAACATATCGTACTTCCTGAAAAAAGTGAATTAAGTCAAAAGGCTGGTGACCCAGAAGAAGTTTTAAATGCTCTATTACATGCTGCACACCTTGCCCCGTCACCTTTATTACGTATAGGTAGTAAATTGATGAAATATAATTGGGCTAAACAAGCTGGATTAACCTTCTATCCAAACAGTGGAATGAAAATAAACGGTACACCTCTTCACCTTCGAAAAGCAGCACTTGAAATTATCGGAACAGATCAAGTTGAAGGTGTACGCGTTGCTAATATTGATACGAAAGGAAACATCATCACTGGATCGGAACAAATATATGAGGCAGACTTCGTTTGTATTGCTGGCGGCTTATACCCTCTTGCTGAACTAGCCGCTGTATCTGGCTGCCCCTTCCGTTACATTCCGGAATTAGGCGGGCACGTTCCTCTCCATTCCGAAACAATGGAAACCCCTCTTCCGGGTTTATTTGTTGCCGGTAATATAACTGGCATTGAAAGCGGGAAAATCGCAATGGCACA
This sequence comes from Bacillus sp. SH7-1, assembly GCF_008042405.1. Classification (NCBI taxonomy): domain Bacteria; kingdom Bacillati; phylum Bacillota; class Bacilli; order Caryophanales; family Bacillaceae; genus Bacillus; species Bacillus sp. SH7-1. The sequence goes on along the minus strand of NZ_QNUD01000020.1, from coordinate 14,243 downwards.
AGGAACTGTTGCTGGATATTCAATCGTAAAACAAGCGAATACAAAATCTCACTCGGTTGAACAACAGTTGCAACAGGCGATGCAACATGTACATACTGTACGTCAAAAAGCTGCCATTCAATTTAACCCGATGATTGATGTCGGTAGACGCAAAATGAATGAAATTTGGCGTGATTATTCCCTTGCATATGCACATACTAAAAAGAGCTGCTGAGATTACTCTCAACAGCTCTTTTTCCTACTCATCTGATTTATTAAATTTCGCTAATGCGTAAATGCCTTCTTCATCATCTAATTCAAGTTGTAATCTTGCCGCAAATGAATTGACATTATATTCTCTGTCAAGCAATAAGCGTAGTGCTTCGATTAAGTTCGCTTGGATTAAAATTTGCTGGCGACCATTTACCTCTACTTCAGCAGAGAATCCGTAGTCATCGTCATACATGAGTTCAACTAAAACTTCTTCTGGACCAACTTGTCTTTTTTCAGCGATATATACGCAAAGCGCATTGATAAGTTCTTGTTCAGAAATTTTTATTGTTTCCATGCTACTTCATCTGCCTTTTTCTTACGTTGATCTTTGAAGTATTTAAATGCACGAATTGCTAACATTACGATACCAGCCATTACTAACATATTTACCATAAACGCTAATACAGAACCAAGAGCTCCCATATTTGCAAATAAGCTACCCATTAGTAAACCACCAAGACCACCTAGTAATAAACCTTTCATAAAGCTTCCTTTATTACTTTTTGGTGCTGTGTTTGTTGCTTTTGTTTTTGAATCTGGAGTCGTTTTTTGAGAATTTACATTTGAATCTTTTTTGTTTAAATCAACTTTTGATTTTTGACCTGAACTTGGTGTAAATGATTTTTTACCAGATTTGTAACTTTTCGCTGCCGCATGATCTACGAACATAAAGCTACTAGCCCCAAAGATCACCATGAATGCTGTCATTACTGCTACAAGTTTTTTCAACATATTATATCCATTCTCCTTTTATATAGATATATGTGAAATCTATCTTTCTAGTAAATTCAGAATGATAGATTTATTTTTAAGAACATTTAAAGGTTCTTATGAACTTATTATATGAACTTTTGTCGAAATATGCAAGTATTATTTACTTCCAACAGTTTAGTGACAAAGGAAAAATTAAGCAAAACTGAATTGACTTTAAATGAAACAAAACATATTATAAGTTCATAAGAACTTTTTATTATTTTGGAGGTGAAAAGATGGAAACATTTCATCTCACACGAAACGAAATGGCAACCCTCCTTCTATCATTAAGAGGATGGAATACGAAAAAGCCTCTCGGTATTTTACAAGAAGCTTGGGCAAAGTCACATAAAAAAGATATTGAAAGCGGACAAAGCGTAACTGCTTTTATTACTACCGCACTTTCACCTATTTTCGAAAAATTGATTAAAATTGACGATACAGACGTCGGTTTTTCTTTAAATGAAATAGTCGCGCTTGGCAATCAGATCGAAAACACGAGTTTCTCTGTAACTGCTATGCAAAACTGGGTGAAACGAGATATAAAAGAAATGATTGGCTCTCCTCAAAAAGGGAAAAAATATTCAATTGAACAAGCAGCCTTACTATTCATTGTCGAAGATTTAAAAACAGCACTTGATTTTGAATCCATTCGTAAGCTATTACGCCTAATCGTTAATGACCCAGCTGATCGAAGTGATGATTTAATCAATCCTGTTCATTTATATGTAGCATACTCTTCTCTATTTGAAGAACTTAACCAAGGGAACTGCTTACAACTATATGCAACAGATACCGTTCATACAATTGAAAACATCGTAAAAGAAAAAGCTGATAAAATCGCAAGCAAGTTCGATCAAATTAATAACGAACAACGCGAAGCAATTCGTAACGCTATTATTATTGCGACCCTTTCTGTACATACCGCATATGTACAAATGTTAGCAAAACGTTACGTAACAGCGACGTTATTTTTACAAAATTTAGATGTGAAACCGTAAAAAATAGAAGCAAAGTTGCTTCTATTTTTTTATGAGAAATTTTTAATAATCTTTTCATTAACCCTTCATGAAAACGCGGCTTATATCCTTTACTATAACACTTATGAGAGACATAAAAGAATTGAAATAGCAATCCCCTATATAAATAAGGTATAATCTACATATAGTGAACCTTTTACATTGTTAAATAAAAGGGAATATATTCAAAAATTCATAAACTAGAAGGTGCAACAATGTTAAGTAGTTTTATTCATTCAGTATTAACGTTTTTTGAAGGATTAGGTTATTGGGGCATTATGCTTGGACTTATGATTGAAATTATCCCAAGTGAAATCGTCCTTGCTTATGCAGGATACTTAGTATTCAATGGAAGCATCTCATTTATAGGCGCAGTTGTATTCGGTACAATTGGCGGTGTTATTGCTCAAATCTTTATTTATTGGATTGGACGATACGGTGGACGCCCTATTTTAGAACGTTACGGAAAATATATTTTCATTCATAGAAAACAAATAGATGCAGCTGAAGATTGGTTTAATCGTTACGGTACTGGCGTCATTTTCACAGCACGCTTTATTCCAGTAGTCCGTCATGCGATTTCTATTCCTGCTGGTATTACAAAGATGCCATTATTACGTTTCACTACGTTAACAGCACTCGCAATCATCCCTTGGTCTATCATTTTCATTTACTTAGGTGAAAAACTAGGTGAAAATTGGGAGAATATTAATGATATTGCTGGACCATATGTGAAATCATTCGCAATTGGTGGCGTCGTACTTATTCTTTTATACTTTGTCATTAAAAAATGGACAAAAAAACGTAAAAATCTTGCTTAAAATCACAAATAAAAACCGCTATACATTCATTCAGAATTATAGCGGTTTTTATTTTAGTACTGACTATCTTTTAGAAATTACATTCAAATCCTTTAATCTAATATTTACATGGATAAGCAACCATTCGGCCATTCATTTCGTATGTTATTTCAAAAGGAGTGATTTACCTATGCATTGGCAACACAAAATACAATACTTAATCGGACGCCCTATCGGTATTTCCTTCATTAATGGGCAAGGAACCTCTGGTGTATTATGTTCAGCACATGATGGTCAATTGTATGTATATGAATACCTTTATCAAGCGCAGTTCGCAATGAAACATTATGATTTTAGACAAATTCAAAATATACATGCCTTTCCGAATTGCCCACATCAAAATCCTCTATATTAAAAAAGGAACAGCTTATAGCCGTTCCTTTTTCTCCACACTTATTTCTCAGTATAAAAGTTTTGCACTGCTTCATCAAAGTAAATCCAGCCTTTCCACCCTAAATGAATTGTATCTTTTAAGAAATACTTATCATATTCATGGCCAGAGAAATCGACTACTGGATACCCTGCTTTCTCAACTTGTTCCCGAACTTTTTTATAATATACTTCACGGCGTTCTTTAGGGAAGCCAGCATAATCATACCATGGTCCGTTTACAGGTACAGAAATAAAGAGCGGCTTGACATTTTTCTCTTTAAAAATATTTAAAACAATTTGTAAATCATCATATTCTGGTGATTCTTCATACGATTCATTTGCTCTAAAGTTTTTTAAACCTTTTAATTTTTTCTTTAAATTATGCTTATAGTAATACGGATTTTCAATTCCAAATGTGTTTGTAGTAGATTCCGCTTTCCCTTCTTCTTCCGCATGTTTACGTGCATCTACCCAAGAAATTGAACGTAGTCCCACATTTGTTTTTTCTTTCATCGGTTCAATCTTAAATATAGAGTTAAATAAATCTCTATGATCTAAAATATTTCGATGCATATAAGCAAGTGGTTTAACTAAACCCGCTTTTATATTATGTTTCGTATCATTATATACAATACCTTCTAATGAATTCTTTAATATATCATCTTCTTGAACAACTTTATAATCTAATAGTCGTTTCGCAATTTGCTTCTTCATTGCTACATTTATTTTATCATTAAAAATAAAATGATATGCCTGTTGTTTAGAGAAATTGTTCGTAAAATCCCCCTGTGATACCCCAGTCTTTGTAAACCATTGTGGTGATAGAACAAAGACTACTTTTTTACCTTCTAATTCATCCATTGTAGACGTCATATTTAATATATGAGCTAAACTTTGTGTACCGCCAATCCCGATTAAATATGGCGTAAAACCTGCGGGATTTACTTTGAAGTAATTAGATGGATGATATGCATCCATTCGTAAAAATTCAGATGAACCGTACATCGGTAAATACTGCGAATTCTCTAACATTTTCTGCTGCAAGAATACACTTTGTAATTTTTCTTTTTGTAAGGAAGTTGCCGCATCTTCTACCTTCTTATCACTAATAAGTGATACTAAACTTTTCGATGGGATGAATATGATAATGAAAAAAAGCACACACGCTAAAATTATGGGACCAAAAGCATGCTTCATTTTCATTTTTTGTTCCTCTTTCTATCGCTATTAAATTGTAACCCTTGTTTTTGACACGTCATTTTTTTCTCCTTTTTCTCTATACATGTTCCATTCTATTTATCTATTATATACATGTATGTATTTCTTTCCTTGTTCTATTAAGTCCTATTTATAGCGCAAGAAAATGTTTCCATAGAAACACGTTAATTATACAAGATTCTACATTCATTTCACACTGAAATTTTAGTAATAATTTTATTTTTAAGACATGAAAAAATAAATAAAATGTCCATAGTCCATCAGGTGATATATTAAATTTAAAATAAGATAAAATACGTCTACTATAATCAACATCATGATTATATGTAAAACCTCGCTTTCTGTTCTAACTTTGCATATTCACCAAATCTAGTTAATCCTTCAACCATCGGGGCTTGCTTATGTAAAGATTTAGCTGCTTTATCTACACTGAACAGTTTTTTATAAAAAATAAACCACTTAGACAAATGTCCAAGTGGTTGGAAGGAAACACTATAGCATCTCCTTTTTATTACTATCTTTTTAAATTCAGTATCATATAGTAGTAGATAAGTCGAATTTAGAAAAAACTATCTGATATACATAGAATCCGGTACAGACATTAAATAATAGAAAAAGACTCCGATTATCCCACTAGTAAAAATAATAAATCCCATATTGCGTATGCCTTTAATTTTTGACTGTAAACCTATAAACCCTGATAAAAGCCCAGTAAAAGAAAATAGAATCCAATATAGCTCGGTTCGGATGTCAAGATATTGACTACCCTCAACGCCCAGCCCCCAAAAAATATAAGGCAGTACGACAAAGGAAACACTGAGTAATCCCATAATACTCACAAGTAGTTTATAATATTTGACCCCTGCTATTATTAAATAAATCCCACCCGCAAATCCGCATAATACGAGTTAAGGTGTGTATAGTATCCAAAGAAGACTTAAGATGAGCATATGTAAGTTCCTCCTATTTATTTTGGGTCATTGTAGTCTATTAATTTTCTGAATCTGCTACTAATTTTTCAAGGTGACCGAGTGCTTCTTCTAAATCAAACGAGTTAAACCAACGATAATCTTGTTTATCTAAAATACGATAATGCTGACTAATTAGATTTTGTTGTAAACGAAAGTTCCCTTTTTCTTGAATCTGTTTCCACCAGACTTTTCCTCCCAGTGTTTTCTGTTTGGTGTTGTTCAAGTTTTTATGTGCTAAAGTTGCAATGACTACTAATGGATCATCTCCTAAACTAGACTGTAAAACCTCGCTATCCCTAAACAATGCACAAATTGCTACGGTATTGGTCCACCCTGCATTTGTTCGTCCCTTCTCAATTTGAACGAGCGTTTTTTTTGAAATACCAAGAACTTCAGCCATTTTATCCTGTGTGTATCCTTTCTCCGTACGAATTAACTTTATTTTTGTTGATATGAGTTCGATTGTAAGCTCTTTATTCAATTCCTTCACCTCCGGAAGTAACTTATGTTTTATTTAGTGTAATTTTACACTACACCTATTTTATTATCAACTTATTCTCTTTACGTTAGCTTCTATCACATTTATGTATTGAAATCCATCCCTATTTACTATTATCACCTTACCAATTATTCTTTTTACACACATAAGCTCTATTGCATATTGAATGGAATTTTTCGCTACTTCTGTTGCATATCCATTCCCCCCAATATTTCGGATCAAGTAGATACATAATTTCTATTCCATCAGTTTCATCCACTTTTCTACTTGCCAAAAACTTCTTTCTTTAAAATGTATAAAATTGATCGACATCTTCTATAATTGGTTTCCTCATGAGTACCTATTACTTTCTTTTAACCTAAATATCATGCCCCTCCAATCTCTGTTTACAGACTAGTAATTTATACCGCGAGCAATTTATATAACTTTACATAAGAAAAACAGACTACCACACACATGGAGTCTGTTTTCTCATCCTTTATTTTTGTACATCTGCCCACTTTAAACTTGTTGCTGGTCCAAATTGATGTACGTATAAATCTTTCACATATGGCTTTTGTAAGTAAGATAATCCGCGCTGGAATACTGGAGCAATTACCGCATCATCCAGCAACATTTTTTCAGCATCTTGCAGTGCTTTCCAACGAGCTTTTTCATCATTACCTAATTCTGTTTTAATCTTCTTAATTAACGCATCATATTCTGGATTCGCATATTCAGTATTGTTCACACTGCTTCCAGAAAGGAATACTTCTAAGTATGTCATTGGATCTGGATAATCTGGCAGCCAACGTGATAATGACATTTCATATTCTTTCTTCTTCTCTAGCGCTAACTTTTGCGTATGTGGTTGTAATTTTACATTTACCTTTAAGCCTGGTAAGTTTTTCTCTAGCTGTTCTTTAATGTATTCTCCTACTTTCTTAAAGTTTTCTAAATCATAGTTTAATAACTCAAGCGTTACTTCATTTGTACCAGTCTCTTGCTTCGCCTTTTCCCAATATTCTTTCGCCTGTTTTACATCAGTTTTATTAAACTCACCTCCCGTACTTCTAAAATCTTTTTTATCTGGACCTTTTAAAAATCCTTTTGGCACGTAATAGTCTGCAGCAACCGATCCATCATTTAAAAATGAAGTCGCAAGTCCTTTCTTATCAAACACTGTACTTAGTGCAAGCCTTGCATTTTTATTTTTAAGAATCGGTACATTTTCATTGAATCGGAAGAAGTACATAACCGGATCTGTATATTGTTTAAGCTCTTTATTATTTTTATATTTATCTACGAATTCAGTTGAAATGACAGCTCTATCAACTTTATCTGTTTCATATAAATTTACCGCAGTTGAAATTTCTTTAACAATTTGATAGTTTACTTCATCTAACTTCACTTCTTTTTTATCCCAATACTTATCGTTTTTCTTCATTGTAAAGCTCGCTTCATGCTTCCAATCAGATAGTGTAAATGGCCCATTATATAACGCTTTATTTGCTTCTAATCCGTATTTATCACCTTGCTCTTTCGCATATTTTTCGTTAATTGGATAGAAGGACGGTAAAATAAGTAGTTTCGTAAAATACGGTACAGGATGTTCTAACTCTACAACGAATGTTTTATCATCCGTCGCTTTCACTCCTAATTCCTCTACCCCTAGTTGTTTCTTATTTATTTTCTCCGCATTTTTCACATCGTATGCAATGTACGCATATTGAGAAGCAGTATTCGGATTAATAAGCTGCTTCCAAGCGTATACGTAATCTTGCGCTGTTACTGGATCTCCGTTAGACCATTTCGCATCACGTAAGTGGAATGTATATGTTTTTCCATCTTTACTAACTTCATATTTTTGTGCTCCAGCCTCAATCACTTCATCATTTTTCGATAAGCGGAATAATCCTTCCATTACGTTATTTAAAACGTTAAATGATACTGCATCTGTTACTTTCCCTGAATTTAACGACGGAATTTCACCCGTTTCTAGTAACTGTAATACTTTCTTCTCATCTTTCGGCTTTGTCGTTGTTTTTTCTTTTGCGCAGCCAACTAAAATTGAAGAAACTAATAGAGTACTAACTAATGAGTAACGAACAACTTTTTTCATTTGAAAACCCCCTCTATTTTTTAAGGTAAGTAACGACGGGCACCAGCGTATTCTTCTATATATCCTGGTGTATTTAACGGTATAATTTCTACCGACCTTTCAGCTCTTGGTGAGTGAATCATATTTCCGTCTCCAATATACATAGCAACGTGATGGACACTGCCTTTTCCTTGATCATGTGCAAAGAAGATTAAATCTCCTTTTTGTAAATGTTCTTTATCAACTGCAACTCCATTTCTCGATTGCGGTCCAGAATCTCGCGGAATGGTAATACCATGCGATTTATAAATTGTATGTGTAAATCCAGAGCAATCAAATCCGAAGCCACTTGTACCAGCCCATATATACGGTAATCCTAAAAACATTTTCCCTGTATTTATTAAATCATCGGCTGTCGGAGTTGGAATATCATTTTGAGAACGGTAAACCGTTCCATCATTTTTTCGTAGCCAAGCTTTCTGTCCATTTGGTAACAACACGCGATATGAAATTGTATCTTCACTTAGTAGCGGCAGTCGCGTATTATAGCTCACTTCAAGCGATTTATGTTTTTCAGAAGGATTTATATATAAAATTGCTGTCGGTTTCGTTACTAATACGAAAGGTTCATTTGTTTTATCTGCAAATTCTTGATTATATGTTAACTGTTTTTCAGGCATCCATCCTGGGTAACCTTCCTCATTTCGCGGTGTTGGTTGACCATGGACTAACACTTTCACCCAGTCCCCTTTTTTATCAACAACCGTTACTTCTTGACCTAATAGCGCTTGCGTTTCTAATTTATTTGCATTTGTTAACCAAAGTTTCTCATCAAGCGTCATCGATTTCGTCCACTTCCACAAATCAACTGGATTTGTAGCGCTCGGTACATCAATTGGTCGTAATGAATCAGGTGCAGTCCAAAGTGTTGCGGCAGATACATCGATAAACGCTTTACTATCTCTCTTCTCTTCAGCATTCGCTGATGTAAACGATGAAAATATAAATAAAGTTGTTAAAAATGCAGTTCCTACTTTTTTCATACATATCCCCCTTAAAAGATAGTTTACTAGTCTCTTCTCCTAAGATTTACTATTCACTGTCGATTGAAGGTTTACCTTTGATCCAGAATAAGTCATTCCTTCCGGCTCTTCCATTAACCAAAGCGGCGCATCAAGATCAAAATAATGAATATTAGGATGAGCTGCCGCCAAATGGGCTACAGCGCTAACAGAAAGAGAAGATTCCATCATGCTCCCCACCATACATTTCACACCAGCTGCTTCTGCTATATCTGCAATACGCCACGCTTCACGAATGCCACCACATTTCATTAATTTAATATTGATTAAGTCTGCATATCTTCCTTGCACGATTTTCAATGCATCGCTGGCTGAAAATATGCTTTCATCTGCCATAATAGGCGTTTGCACATGGTCTTTGACGTACTTTAACCCATCCCAATCTTTCGCATGAACAGGTTGTTCAATAAATTCGATATTTAAATTACGATTCTCCATTTCTTTAATGATAGAAACCGCTTCTTTTGGATTCCATCCTTGATTTGCATCTAATCGTAACGTCGTATTTTTTGGTACACTATTTCGAATCGCTTCAATACGTTCTAAATCTAAATGAGCAGATTTCCCCACTTTAATTTTCAAAGTTTGAAACCCTTTTTCTACATGTTGCTTTGCCTCTTTTGCCATAACGAAAGGCTCATCTACACTCACCGTAATATCTGTATGAATTTCTTTCTTCCCGCCTAATAATGCGTAAAGTGGAACGTTTTGGTGTTGACAATACACATCATATAAAGCAATATCTACCGCCGCTTTCGCACTTGGATTTCCAATACAACTCATTTGAATGTGCTGCAGTAACTGCTGAAATTGAATGATATCTTGACCAATTAAACAGGAACGCATCGGTCCTAAAATTGCTTCTTCAATCCCGTTAGCGAAATCCCCCGTAATAACTGGTGTTGCGGCTGCAGCACCCTTTCCAACAATTCCTTCATCTGTATGAATATATACATCTATACTTTCTATTTCGGTTACAGTACGAAGCGCCGTTTTAAACGGTGTATGCAGATTTACACGTCTACGATTTACTTTTACATCAGTAATTTTCATTTTGTTCATCCTTTCATTGTCTGGCAAAATGGAACATTAATTCTCGATTATTTTGGAGCAATAAGTCTCCTCTTTTGCTTACTTTTCATGTAGAAGGTTAATGAAAAATAAAAAATCCAGCCATAAGAAGATTCTTACGGCTGGATTTTGTCTATGAATGGGTAGACAAAGCAGCGATTTGATTATATTTTTTCTGTGCATCTTTTAATGCTACAAGTAGTGCCTTTTGAGACGAACCGAAGTATCTATTTTTTATTTCTGTTACCAATAGTGGGTCATTAATGTTTTTATGTAGAAACAAATATTTAACGAATTGTGATGTTAATGCAATTGTCGCTGAGCAATCTGCATCTACAATTTCCCCGGTCTCCTTAATAAGTACAAATGCTACAAAATAACTTTTGAACTTTTCAGTAATGGGATTATTTTGAGGTGCTTTCGCATCCCCTACGATATAAATTGTATTTGAAGCGTACACAGCTATCTTCCTTTCTAATACGGGATAACGGTTTTCTTAATAGTCGTATGAGTGATAAACTCAACGTTGATTAAAAAATGTATCCGCTTAACTTGTATTATAATACAATTGACAGAATTTTAACAACATTTATTTCGGTATATATTCCATAATTATAAAAACAGCTCAAACTCTTCATTTTTACAATATGTGATTGTTTCTTGTACCATGCCATTCATACATGAAAAAACAGCTAGCAATCGCTAACTGTTCTATTACACTACTTCGGCAACACAAATATAGTTTCATTGGACTTAGAAAATTGATATTCTTTTCTCGCAAACTTCAAAATTTCTTCCTCATCGTCTGTTAAATTTTCTATGTTAGTCTTTAAAGAAGTCTGATCTTTCTTTAAAGAAACCAATTGTTTTTTTTGATTCGTAATTGTATCTTTTTTTTCTACAATTACTTCTTGTTGTTTCGTTAAAATAAATTGAACGTACAAAGTAGCCGCCGCAATAAATAAAAACATGAATATAAATCGCCTTAGTTTTTTCTTATTAATTGCTCGATTCTCATTAGACTGTGATAGTTGTTCTTGTATATTAGGAACATTTATTCGCTTGAGTTTCCTCATTATGAAATCCCCCTAACACATATATTTTCACTACCATCGGCATAATCTCTTACTAACTATAATTCTATTCTTATAAAATAAGCTCCTTCACAAAAATATCTCACAAATTAACCAATTAAAGATAGCATTCGACGACATTTCCATATTTACACTGAAATTCTTTATGTATGCTGCCATAAAATAGTAGTTTCTGTTAATCTTTTTCTATTATTGTAGAAGAGTTTTTACACACAGAATACCTTTCCTACATATCAATGTTATAACATGCTTACAAGGAGGGAAAATATGCATTACCGTACATTAGGTAAAACCGGAATAACTGTTTCTGAAATAGGTTTTGGGGCATGGGCAATCGGTGGTGATGAATGGGGACCTGTTAACGATAAACAATCTATAACAGCTATCAAAAAAGCAATTGAGTGTGGTGTGAATTTTATTGATACTGCGGATGTGTATGGTTTAGGACATAGTGAAAAGTTAGTGGCTACCGCAATTAAAGGACATCGTAATGATATTATCCTATCAACGAAAGGTGGTTTAATCGGACATCACTACGATCCCAATGGAGAACCTGTATATAATACTCCCGAAAAAATCATCGCCGTATTTGAAACAAGTTTACAACGTCTTCAAACAGATTACATTGATCTTTATTTTTGTCATATTTGGTGGCATAATCGTAGAGAAACAGAAGCATTTTTACGTGCATTTGAAATATTAAAACGTGATGGAAAAGTAAGAGCTGTCGGTGTTTCGACCCATGATTTACAGTACATTCATCATTTCAATACAAACAATAAAATTGACATCGTACAACTTGATTACAATATATTGAATCGAAAACCAGAAAATGATATTTTGCCATTTTTGCAAGAGAAAAATCTAGGAGCTGTTATTCGTGGGCCATTAAAAATGGGTATTTTAACTGGAAAATTCACAAGTAAAACAACTTTTCCAAATGGTGATTTACGCAAAGATTGGCCAAATGAAACTTGGTTTCAAGAAGACTTACAAAAGGTAGAGAAACTTCGATTGCTCTCAAATAAAAATCAGACCTTAGGACAACTTGCACTTCGCTATATACTCACTCATCCAGCAGTAAGTGTTGTAATCCCTGGTGCAAAAACAGAAAAACAAGCACAAGAAAATGCAAATGCGTCTGTTCGCCCTATTTTGAGTGATGAGGAGCTTAGCTATATTCATTCAATATAAAAAGCCCAACCTGGGCTTTTTAATTTTGTAAATCAATATCATATTCCATGCTTTTGGCCGTTTCCTCAGCAATCTCCACACCTAACAAGTTTTTCACAATATGAAATGACATATTAATACCAGCTGAAATACCAGCAGATGTAATAATATGTCCTTCATCTACAAATTTCACATTCTCCATTACTTCTACATTCGGAAAATCTTTTTTGAAAGTTTGAATACTAGCCCAATGTGTCGTTGCTTTTAAGCCTTCTAGTAAACCTGCTTTCGCGAGTAATAGCGCACCCGTACAAACTGAAGTCATTAGCTTTACTTCTTTCATTTGCTGACGTACCCAATTTATTATAATATCATTTTTCACTTCATTTTCTCGTACGCCTTTACCACCTGGAATAATTAAAATATCAACTGGTGGTAAATCTTCAGCACTATAATCCGGCTTTACCTTTAACCCATTTCTTGCTGTAATCATTTCTCCATTTTGGCTAACAGTATACACAGTAAATGGTTTTTCCTCATGCACTTCAGTTACAGAAAAAACTTCAAATGGACCTGCAAAATCTAACACTTCTACGTCATTAAATAAAAATATACCTACATTCCATTTATTTATCATACGTTTATTCCATGTTGCAAATAATGTAAAAGGTGATCATGTTCTTTTTCTAATGCAATATCATATGCTGTTTTCCCATCATTTTTCTTAATCGTTTTATTAGCTCCATTTTCAAGAAGTAGCATAACTATTTCTTCATTTCCTAATAATGCTGCTTCGTGAAGTCCTGTCCAACCACCACTTTGTATAACATTTACATGTGAACCTTTTTCAATTAAGAAAGCAACAAGTTCGCTTTGCTTATTCGCTATTGCCGCTTGCAAAGGTGTATTTTTATTTTCGTTTTTTGCTCTAATATGTATATCTGCACCACTTTCTATAAGAAAACTTGCTAGCTCTTTTTCTCCAAAATAAGCTGCTAAATGAAGTAAAGTCCAACCATCTTCACTAAACTCGTTAACAGCATTTGGATTTTCCTTCATAAACTCCACCACTTTTTCCTTATTACCACTAATGACAGCGTGTACTATTGATTGTAAAATCCCCATAAAAAATCTCCCATCTTTCAAAATATTTAAGCATACTCTTCTATATGTTCTATTGATTATTATATTTTCCTGTTCAATAAACAGTTTACATAATAATATTATTCATCTGATTTCTATCTTTTATTTTAAATATTTAAATTTTCTGTTAAGATAGCACTAATCATGTTTAATATGGAGGAGAAGTTATGTTACAAGTAATGCCTTTAGATAATGAAGACTATGATTTAATTACAGCTGCTGAAAAAGTAATCGAAAAAAACTATAAATATGGTCGTCATCATATCGGTTCAGCTGTACGAACTAAAACAGGTAATATTTATGCAGCAGTGCATGTTGAAGCGAATGTTGGAAGAATAACAGTATGTGGCGAAGCTATGGCAATCGGAAAATCTATTTCCGAAGGTGATCATGAATTTGATACTATTGTAGCAGTCGCTCACCCACACCCTCATGAAGATATTGAAAAATGTTGGGTTGTTGCTCCATGTGGTATGTGTCGAGAATTAATAAGTGATTACGGAAAAAATACGAACGTTATACTTTCTTATAATGGTGAACTTGTAAAATGTAACGTAATGGAATTATTACCTGAAAAGTATACAAGTGAAGTAGAATAATCATTCCAGTTTTCCATTCATTAAATAATATTATGCCAATAAAAAAACAATCCGTTT
>NZ_QNUD01000002.1:0-141314 GCF_008042405.1 Bacillus sp. SH7-1 | reverse complement strand
TTTTGTAAAAGATCTACTTTAATCATTTCCGGACGATCTGTTGCGTTATCGTCTTTCCATGTTTTCGTTCCTTCTACTTTTGTTTCGCCTACTTTTGTATTTGTGATGTCAGTACCATTTACTTTGGATTCATATCCTGGTACTGCCTGTTCTTTCACTTCATACTTGTACGCTGCTCCGTTTGCATCGTATGCTTGGAGTTTTTCAAACGTATACTTCCAATTTGTTGCCACTGTTACTTCTTTTGTATCTACTACTTTACCATTTTGTAAAAGATCTACTTTAATCATTTCCGGACGATCTGTTGCGTTATCGTCTTTCCATGTTTTCGTTCCTTCTACTTTTGTTTGACCTACTTTTGTATTCGTGATGTCATAACCATTCACTTTGGATTCATATCCATCTACCGGTTGTTCCTTCACTTCATACTTGTATGCTTTTCCATTTTCATCGAACGCTACTAAATCTTTAAATTCATACTTCCAACCTGTTTCTTTGCTTACTTCTTGTGTCGCAATCACTGTACCGTTTTGTAGGAGATCTACTTTGATGGCTTTATGCTCTTCCTCTGTGCCACCTTTCCACGTCTTCGTTCCTGCAACTGATGTCTTGCCTACTTTTGTATTCGTGATGTCATAACCATTTACTTTGGATTCATATCCATCTACCGGTTGTTCTTTCACTTCATACTTATATGCTTTTCCGGCTACATCGTTTATTGCCAAATCTTTAAATTCATATTTCCAGCCTGTTGCTTCGCTTACTTCTTGCGTCGCAATCACTGTACCATTTTGTAGTAAGTCTACTTTAATCATCGTTGGACGACTTTGCGCATTTCCGTCCTTCCATGTTTTTGTTCCTTCTACCTTAGTTGTTTGTACCACTTTTGTATTTGTAATGTCATAACCATTTACTTCTGTTGTGTATCCATCTATCGGTTGTTCTTTTACTTCATACTTGTATGCTACTCCATTTGCATCATATGCTGGTAGGTTGTCAAATTTGTACTTCCAACCATCTGCCGCTGTTACTTCTTTCGTGTCTACTACTTTCTCATTTTGTAGTAACTCTACTTTGATTGAACTTGGACGGTCTTTCTCGTTATCGCCTTTCCACGTCTTCGTCCCTGCAATAGATGTAGTTTTCACTTTATTTGGAATTGGCAACTTAACTCCATTTACAGCATCTGATTTAACTTCAAAAATTATTTTTGCTTGAGGATCGAAATCAACATAGTCTGGAGCCGAAACTTCTTGCACATAATATTTACCTGGTTGTAAATTAGGGATTTCAATTATCCCTTTTTCATTTGTTGTATATACATCTCCAACTTGTTCATTAGACTCTTTATATAACTTAAACGAAACATTTGGGATTACTTTTTCTTCATCCCCTTCAATATGCTTCACAATTTTTAATGTTCCTCTTGGAGTCACGTTACCTTCAGCACCACCGCCAGCTGTCATATTTTCGACTGGATGAGTACCCGATTCAGTAACTGGTTCTCCGTTTAAAACTTGGTAATCAATCGTATAATCATTCTTAAAGAAATCTTGCTTCTTCCCGGCTTCCGTTATAGTGGATGTATAACCAATCGTAAAGGCAGCAAGACGTGCTTTATCCTTATTAAGCACAACTTTAAATGATCTGTCTCCAGTAAAAGTAATCTTTCCGTAACCTTGCTGTTCAAACTCTTGTAGCGTTAAAGATCGACGACCTAGATTATCATCTATACTTATATAGAAACTATCCTTATTAAGTGTTTGACCTTCTTGTAAATTATCAGTCACGACAATATCACGACTTAGCTCTTCCTTAGCTAAGTTTATATTCAAGAACCAACGTACTTCATCGTCCTTACCCGAGTTCATATCACCAGTTTTATAAAAAAACGGTGGCTTTCCAGGATCTGTACCACCACCACTACTTGGGCCGGTAATTGTTACAGACTGCTTATCTACATTTGTACCGAAATTGGTTTCAATCTCTTTCTTTTCATCCGTCCCTACATTAGCAGCTTCCACGAAAAAGTTTAAATACCCTTTAATATTTTGATGTGTACTCACTTTATCGTTAAATGTACATACCACAGTACCTGCAGTGACTTTACAAGTACCATAGTCATCTAATGGAAACTCTTTATCTAATCCTTTTAATTCTGGAGGCAGTGTTAATGTTAGTGTGTCTCCAGGCTTCAGCTTAAGGCCATCTTTTTCACTAAAGTTTACAGTTACTTTAGTCCGTTGTCCGACATAAAGATCTGTTTTATCAATCTTAAAACTATCCACAAGCCCTGCCGTGTTTAACTCTTGTGCATTTGCTACTATAGGTAAAAGACTTTGACCTATAGTAAACATGAAAATCATTATAATCGAAAAAATCGAAGTTATTCTCTTTAAATACATACTCTATGTTAGCCTCCTCATTATTTGAAATATAAATAGTTTCTGGTACAGACATGTTATGACGAAAATTCTGTTATCCAACTATTTCACCTGCGTATTTTTAATAGCTACTATGATTGCTTCCCTCCTTCACTACTACTTAACAACTTGAAACTTGATTTTTTATAAGTCCATCTAACATTTTCAACATGCCTACAATTATGTACTTTTGACCTATATTTTTAATAGGAATATAGATAAACTTTGATAACGAAGTTTAAATAATAAATACATATAGGTTACAGATAACAGAATACATGACAACCATTCTTCTTTTGTGCCTTAGGGATTATAAAATAATTATTATGTGTGTAAAAAACTTTAGTGCGGGCAAACATAGACTAACTACTTCACAGCAAATATGCATCCTATCAACTTCCATACTTATCGTTCTGAAAAAATAACGAAAATTAAGGATTCTAGTCGAATTAAGCATATCAACAAAAAAGCTTATAAATGTGGAGCGAGTTAAAATATTACGAACGAAGTATTGTTTGTCTATGAAGATAAAAGAAATAGTCTCCAAATCTGAATAAAGCGGAACAAGTTTGGGGTAAATAAAAATGATTGTGATTTTCAACTGATTTCATGTGAATTTTGCAGAAATACGAGAATCAGTCTTTTCATTTTTGGAGTATATAAATAGGTGTCGTGAAAAAGGGTGTCTCTTGATGTATCTGATTATAAAGCTATGTCAAAACATTAAAATAAACCTACATATCATTTATCCGCTAAAAATTTTTAATTTCTTTACGGATAATAAAACATTTATATATACTTATATGCATTTATGTATTAATATATATATAAATGATGTCAAATCAAAAATAAGAGGTGTATATCTCCTCATTATTTTTATTAAATCTAAAAAATCAAGTTGATTAGCACCAAATCCCTGGCTCCTTAAATAAGAAGTTTTGAGGATTACCTACTTAGTTGTTAGATAGATTATAATTTTAAGTACACTTACCTTGATTGTAATAACATAATTTAAAGCAATTACAACATTCCCTAGTAGCATTTCGTCAATAAATAATACAGATATACCTTTTTTGTAATTCCCCCAAAAAACAACAAATTTTTTCCATAGTCTATTATTCTAGAATTGTTACCAAAAATCAATAGTTAATTGTTGTTCCCTATTTTTACTTCATTATTATACGGCATCTTTAGGTTAACCGATTATCCTATTTTACATATTATATTCTGGCTAAGGTTGACCATCCTCATATCATTCTCCTTAATTTACACAACATTACATGTTTATTTTTTCCAGAAAAAGCCACCTTTCTTTTAAAAGTAATAACATCTATATCCTCATTAAAAATATGCAAATAATTCAGGTTTCACTTTTCTATTTCTCAATACAAATTAATTAAAATAAGGAAAATATATAATAAAGTCTTTATCCGTCTTCTTTTGTCAGTCCAAAAGAAAAACAATTAGTTATAGCAAAAATCACCTACTTTAAAGTGGTGATATTTTATTGAGAAAAAATATATATGCATAAAAGCATATTTTCTCCTGCTCATTATCGTATACAATATTAACTGTAACGAAAATGATTACAACTAATAAGGAGGCTTTTTCTACTATGAAAAAAATGATTTTAGCAGGTGCATTAACTTTAGCAGGAATTACTGGTGCTACCGCGTTTATTCCTGAAATAAAGGCTTCTGCCGCTACTCAAGAACAAAGCTTTACAAAATTTTATTCTTTGCAAACTGGAGGTAGTTCTGAACAAGAACCTATTTCCCTTCAAAAAGGACAAGAATTAACAATTCATCCTAACAGCAAAACTCCTAGTTACAGTGTTTATGACTCAAATCATAACCTTATTGGACGTTATTCTGATGGTTACGGCCGAATTTTCACTGCAAAAACAGATGGAAATATGTATGTTCAATTTCATGCACCTTACGTTTACTATAGTCCTGTTAGTTTTTCTGTTACTTATACAATCCAATAAAATAAAGGGCCTTTCTCAGGGGCCCTTTATTTTGCTTCCCAATTAACTTTTACAAAACCATCTTTCACCATTAAACCACTTATATTAAATACATACTTTTCATTCGCTTTTAATGTAGCTTTAAAAGTACCTGTTTTCGATTCACAGATCTCTTTTAACTCTCTTATACCTTCTCCTTGCCTTTCATGCAAGCTAAAGCATAAATTCCCACGTTTTGCATCTGTCTCATAAGAAAATGTTACTTCTGTATCTTTTGCATACTCAAGTTCAATATCTTTCCCCGCAATATCCCATGATGAGAATTTCGCCTCGTAACTTGTCTCCCCTTGCTTCTCATTTTCTAAATATATATCACCAGTTCTCCACATATCATCTAACGTTTGAAGAAAAGCAAAGCCACTCAGTAATACAAACATCGCACTTGCAAATATGACAACTAATGTTATCTTTTGCTTTTTCATAACCTTCATTGTATGTTCTCCTTCTATTTTCTTGTTACTTCTTCGTATCATATATAACAAAAATCCAATAAAAAATGGCAATACAATCGCTATAACACTCCACCACTTACTTATTCCACGCGTTTTCGCATCTGTATACACCCATGATGCTACACATACTAAAAGTGCTATAAAAGTCAAAAGCATTGTAATCCCAGCTATCTCAAATACTACAAATGGATTATTGAACTCTATCATGTGATTTATACTCCTTCTTTAAAAATGACTGTATGACAACATATATTGGAATGTATAGGTGCATCATAATAACTATCGTTATAATGACAGATATTTTATGTTCCAAATGACTAACAAACTGCCCTAGGGTGGCTGTTAATACAATTATCCAAATAGCATGAATGAAAATAACCCATCTCTTCTCTAATTTCCGAGCATTTCGCACGCCCTTCTTCGTATTATTTATCAGCTCTTCGCTAGGAATCATCTCTCCTGCTAAACTACTTTTTATCTTTTGATCAAATTTATCTTCCTTCATAAACGAACCCCTCCAAATGTTCTCGCATTTGCTTCTTCGCATAATTAAGGCGGTATTTCACCGTGCCAATTGGTATATGTAATATTTCACTCATTTCTTTGTAAGAATATTGTTCATAGTAGTAGAGTACGAGCACTGTTTTATATTTTTCATTTAATAACTGTATAACTTCTCGTATCATTTCTGCTTCGACTTTTTGAATAAATTCTTCTGATATATTCACATCATCTGCATGCTCTATTTCTCCGCCATCTTCTTTATGAAATAAATCCAATACACGATCTTTCCATCTTTTCTTTTTGCGATAAAAATCATAAAACGTACGAACACAAATTGTAGTAATCCACTTTTTATAATTCTCCACGTAAGAAAGTTGGTGCTGCGATGAAAAAACTTTTATCCACGTCTCTTGAAAAATATCTTCCGCGTCTTCTTTCGTCTTCGCTAACTTATAGCATAAGGAATATATTTGCTGCTTATATATATCAATTAATTCTTCTACCTTTTCTTCCATCTGAAACCTCCTGTCATTTATATAAGACGACGCAAATTCTCCTTTTGTTTGATAAAATTTTATTTTTTTATTATTTCCATACAAAAAGGCAATCACAACATCGTGTGATTGCCTTTTACTGAAAGCGAAAAATCGGTTTCGCTTTTCTTTATTGTCCAGCTCCAGCGGCTAGAATACTCGGTGGCTTCGCGCCTTCCTCCGAGGCAAAGTACGCCTCTCTGTCAGGAGCTCCATCCCCCTCCTATTCTAAACGAGCCGCTTCCGCTTTTCTTAATTACATTTTTTCTGGTGCAGATACTCCTACGATTGCTAATGCGTTTTGAAGTGTAGTGCGTACTGCTTTCATTAACTCATAGCGAGCTTTACTTAATTCTAAGTTATCTTGGTTTAATACTTTTTCTGCATTGTAGAAGCTGTGTAATGCCGCTGCTAATTCAAATGCATAGTTTGTAATGCGGTGTGGTAGACGTTTTTGTGCTGCATCCGCAACTACTGCTGGGAATTCACCAAGTTTTTTCAGTAACTCTACTTCTTTCTCAGAAGTAACAAGTTTGTAGTTCATGTCTTCGCCTGTAGCTAATCCTAATTCTTCACCTTGGCGAAGGATACTGCATACGCGAGCGTGAGCGTATTGTGCATAGTATACTGGGTTTTCATTAGATTTTGATACAGCTAAGTCCATATCGAAGTCTAAATGAGAATCACCACTACGCATTGCGAAGAAGTAACGCATTGCGTCCACGCCTACTTCTTCCATAAGCTCACGAAGTGTAACTGCTTTACCAGTACGCTTACTCATCTTCATTTTCTCACCGTTTTGGTATAGTTGTACCATTTGGATGATTTCTACTTCAAGCGTATCTTTATCGTAACCTAGCGCTTGAATAGCAGCTTTCATACGAGGAATGTAACCATGGTGGTCAGCACCCCAAATGTTAATTAACTTATCGAAACCACGCTCTAATTTATCACGGTGATACGCGATATCTGGCGTTAAGTATGTGTAAGAACCATCGTTTTTAATTAATACACGGTTTTTGTCATCGCCGTAAGTCATTGAACGGAACCAAGTTGCGCCGTCTTCTTCAAAGATTTCTTCACGCTCTTTTAATACAGCAAGAGCTTGATCGATTTTTCCGTTTTTGTATAATGATGTTTCTGAGAACCACACATCAAATTTAACACGGAAGCTTTCTAAGTCTTTTTGAAGTTTTGCTAACTCATATTTTAAACCGTACTCACGGTAGAATTCATAGCTTTCTTTTTCATCAGCTTTCGCATAACGATCGCCAAACTCTTCAGCTAAACGTTTACCGATTCCAATGATATCCGCACCATGGTATCCGTCTTCTGGCATTTCTTTCTCTAGGCCTAAAGCTTGCATGTAACGAGCTTCAACAGAAAGAGCTAAGTTATGAATTTGGTTACCAGCGTCATTAATGTAGTACTCACGAGATACGTCATATCCTGCTTTTGCTAATAGGTTACATAGAGTGTCACCTACTGCTGCACCACGTGCATGTCCTAAGTGAAGGTCACCTGTTGGATTCGCAGATACGAACTCAACTTGTACTTTTTCACCTTTACCAGTATTCGTTTCACCGTAAGCTTCGCCAGCGTTAACGATTGTTGGAATTAAGTCTGTTAAGTAGCTATTATCCATGTAGAAGTTAATGAAACCAGGACCTGCGATTTCAATTTTTTCAATAGAAGCTTTTGCTTTATCGAAGTTTGCAACTAATTCTTCTGCAATCATACGAGGTGCTTTTTTCGCAACGCGTGCAAGTTGCATTGCCATATTTGTAGAGAAGTCACCATTTGTTTTATCTTTTGGAGATTCTAATACAACGTTTGGAATCTGTTCTTCTGTCGCTAATTCTGCCTTTAATACAGCAGCTTGAATTTCTTCTTTAATTAATCCTTTTACTTGTTCTAAAGAATTCATTATTTTGCCTCCTTCAAATTAAGTGTAATTGTATATCTGCCAGCTTCTTGTTCACTTAGAAGCAATGCGTACGTTAAGAAAAGTTGTCCTTTTTTCTTTTCATCCGACCATTTAAAAAGAACGTTATCAGTTTTCGTTTGCAATGCAAACGTACCAAGTTCACTCGTGTACGTACCAGTTGTCCATTCACCTTTCACATGCGTTTGACGCATTGAAACAGCACCTGAACGCATAATGAGAACTTGTTCATCTTGAATTTTAATAATTGTTTTCACTTCGCCCTGTTCGTTCGGCTCTTGGAATGTTACATATGTACCTTGACCTTTTACATAGTATTGACCATTTGCTTCAAAAGCAACGGTTTCCTTCCTCGCCCCTTCACGGATTTCTGTTACGAAATGAACGTGTACCGGCAAGCCTGCAAGTTGTTTCTCCACGTCTTGCACACCTTTCAAATGTTATAGATATTAAATACTACTTATAATAAATCACTTTTCCTATCATATCAAAAAAAGACGCTGTCTGTCTGCTGAAAAATCAGGAAAACTCCATTTCAAAAAATAATTCACTTTCACTTTATTTCATATGATAAAATATTTTTTAAATCTAAATATTCTTTCATTTAAAGAGGTGAGTTAAGTGCTACCAACAAAATTGAAAAAAGGTGATGAAATTAGAGTTATTTCACCATCTTGTAGTTTAAGTATTGTCTCAACTACGAACCAAGAACTTGCTATAAAAAGATTAACCGACATGGGTTTTCAAGTCACATTCTCAACATATGTTGATGAGATAGATCGATTTGCTTCTTCCTCTATTTCTTCACGCGTTCAAGACCTTCACGAAGCATTTAGAGACCCAAATGTAAAAGCCATTTTAACAACACTTGGCGGATACAACTCTAACGGCTTATTAAAACATCTCGATTACGATTTAATTCGCGAAAACCCTAAATTTTTCTGTGGCTATTCCGATATCACCGCATTAAATAATGCAATTTACACAAAAACTGGACTCGTTACATATTCAGGACCCCACTTCTCTTCTTTTGGAATGGAGAAAGGGCTCGAGTATACGACTGATTACTTTTTAAAATGCTTAACTTCTATTGAACCTATTGAAGTCTTGCCATCTGAAACGTGGAGTGATGATTCTTGGTATGTAGATCAAGAAAACCGAGAATTTATTAAAAATGATGGATATGTTGCAATTCATGAGGGCGAAGCAACTGGAGAAATTATCGGTGGTAATATGAGCACATTGAATTTACTGCAAGGTACACCATATATGCCAAATTTAAAGGATAAAATTTTATTTCTTGAGGAGGATAGCTTAACTGGAAAAGCTACTCTTAAAACCTTTGATCGTTATTTACATTCCCTTATGCAGCAACAAAATTTTGAGTACGTAAAAGGCATCGTTATAGGAAAGATGCAAAAAGGTGCAGAATGCGCGATAGAAGACATTCAAGAAATGATTACATCAAAGCCTGAACTTGCACATATCCCTATCATTGCAAACGCAAGTTTCGGGCATACAACCCCAATTTTCACTTTCCCAATTGGTGGACGTGCAAAAATCATTTCTAACAAAGAAAAGACATCTATCACTATTTTGACACACTAAAAAAGGAGCGAATAAGTCGCTCCTTTTATGGTTTTTCTATTTTTTCCAACGCTTTTTGCGGAATTGATTCTTTCGGGATTTCAGCCCATCCTTTTCCTTGCATACCTTTTGCATAAATTTTTATAAACGCCCCTGTATGCAATTCACGGTTCATCATTCTTTTCACAACTTGTAACTTTCCGTCTTCTGTATACCCTTTAAAAGTATATAAGTATTCTCCGTCTTTTTTCTCACCTTTATCTATAACCGCATAATAATCTTGTATTTCTTTATTTGAAAAGAAGTTGTCTACAAAAGCATGTACACCTTCTGTTTTTGTGTTCAAATAATACGCTGTTCCACCTAGAATAATGGCGAATACAACTAAAACTTTAATTACCAATTTCATACATGCGCCTCCTGTTTGTACTTCTTTTTCCCTAGTCATATATCTATACTTGTATTATACGAAAAATGCCATACTATACTCTATCTAAACACCTTACACTTTCCTTACATTATTGTAAGGCATTTTCACCTTATAGCAATTTCCCAATAAAAATTTTTTCCGTTTCATGAAAATTTATATTATTATTGAATGATACAAATTTTTATTATAAAAATCAAAGGAGACAGTTTTCAAATGGCTATCTTGCAAGGTTTAGCACTATTACTTGTTGTACTTTGTCTATTTACACTTTTTAGTTACCGTGCTCCTTACGGCATGAAAGCAATGGGTGCTTTAGCTAATGCAGCAATCGCAAGTTTTCTTATTGAAGCATTTCACCGTTATATCGGTGGAGAAATGTTTCATAATGACTTTCTACAATCAGTAGGAGAAGCTTCTGGTAGTATGAGCGGTGTCGCAGCAGCAATTTTAGTCGCACTAGCAATCGGTGTTTCACCTGTATATGCTGTTTTAATCGGTATCGCTACTAGTGGATTCGGTATTTTACCAGGATTTTTCGCTGGATACGTTTGTGCTTTCGTCGTGAAATTTCTCGAAAAGAAATTACCAGCTGGTGTAGAGTTTTTAGCAATTTTATTTATTGCTGCACCAATCTCACGAGGAATGGCAATGCTTATGGATCCGCTCGTGAACGCAACGCTCGGTAAAATCGGCTCTATGATTTCAGTTGCAACTACAGAAAGTCCTATCATTATGGGCATTATGCTTGGTGGATTAATCACAGTTATTTCTACCTCTCCATTAAGTTCTATGGCACTAACTGCAATGCTTGGATTAACAGGTTTACCAATGGCGATTGGTAGTCTTGCCGTAGCAGCCTCAGCCCCAATGAACTTTATTTTCTTTAAGCGATTAAAAATTTGCTCAAAGAAAGACACAATCGCTGTAGCAATCGAGCCTTTAACACAAGCGGATGTTGTTTCAGCAAATCCAATTCCAATTTATGCGACAAACTTCGTTGGCGGTGCGCTTGCTGGTATTATTACATCTCTTTTCCAGCTCGTTAATAATGCACCAGGAACAGCATCACCAATCCCAGGACTTCTTGTCTTATTCGGGTTTAATGACGTTGTAAAAGTAACGATTGCTGCTGTATTATGTGGAATCGTTACCACAATTGTTGGATACATCGGATCAATCGTGTTCCGTAAATATCCAATTCGTTCTGCTGATGAAATTCGTGGCATTACTTCGGAAGAGAAAGTAGCATAAGAAAAAGAGTTATTCTCATCGTTTGAGGATAACTCTTTTTTGTGTTGTGTGATGGTAAATGAAATTATATCGACGATTCAACAAGACATATCGACTTACCAACACATAACGATAAAGTAAGGGCCCCCTAATCATATAGGAGGCTCTTACTTTATCCAGCTAGAGCGGTTAGAATCTCCGGCCATTTCACACTCTCGGTCGAAGCCAAAAACGCTTCTCGTTCGAGCGTTCCAATGACCTGCAATTCTAAGTGAGCCGCTTCCGCTTTTATTCTATCCAGTTACGCCTCCTAGACCTTTGCGTCTAAGAACCTTCCCTGCCAAAAGGTAAGAAGCACCTTTTGCAGGAAAGAACCTTAGTCACCAGGTCTAAACAGTCGGCTTTACTTTTATTTCACCCAACCGAGCAGCATTTCCCGCACGAATTTGCTTGCTGCGACTGGCGTTTGATCACTATGGTCGTAGACAGGAGCTACTTCTACTAAGTCTGCTCCAACTACATTTATATTTGAATTTGCAATTGCCACGATGGAATCTAATAATTCTTTAGATGTGATACCTCCAGCTTCTAATGTTCCTGTTCCAGGAGCATGAGCTGGGTCTAATACGTCAATGTCAATTGTGACATAGACTGGGCGTCCTGCAAGTTTCGGTAATACTTCTTTTAACGGTTCTAATACGTCAAATTTATATAAGTTCATACCTACTTCTTTTGCCCATTCGAATTCTTCCTTCATTCCAGAACGAATACCGAAAGAATATACGTTTTCCGGACCAATTAAATCGCACACTTTACGAATTGGTGTAGAGTGAGATAAAGGCTCCCCTTCATACGATTCACGTAAATCAGTATGAGCATCCATATGGATGATCGCTAAATCCGGATATTTTTTTGCCATTGCCTTAAAAATTGGCCAAGACACTAAGTGCTCACCGCCGAGACCTAGTGGAAACTTATCGGCATCTAAAAGTTCTGATACATACTCTTCAATCATATCTATGCTGCGTTGTGCGTTTCCGAATGGTAATGGGATATCACCCGCATCAAAATATTTTACCTCTTCTAGTTCACGATCTAAATATGGGCTATATTCTTCAAGACCGATTGATACTTCACGAATACGTGCAGGGCCAAAGCGAGATCCTGGACGGTAACTTACTGTCCAATCCATAGGCATCCCGTAAATAACTACCTTTGACTCTTCAAAACTTGGATGACTTTTAATAAATACTTTACCTGAATAAGCTTCATCAAAACGCATATTCTTTTCCTCCTTATGTGGAACTTAAGGTATCCCAACCTTTCATTATTTCTCAAATTTGGAGCGAGCTGCTCCTCTTTCTCGATTTACCGGTGTCTTCTTTTTTACAATAAGAAGACGATTTTCTTTACAGAAGTGTAAATAGCTAGCATGTTCAAGTCTTCTGGACAAACACCTTAAATGAGCTACTTACACTTTATTTGTTCCATACGATTCTCTTACTTAATTAGATCGCCAACAAATTTCGGTAATGCGAATGCTGCATTGTGTAATTCTTTTGTGTAGTATTTCGTTTCGATTTCGTGGAAACGATCTTCACTTACTTCTAATGGATCATGTTTTTTAGATCCAATTGTGAATGTCCAAAGACCACTTGGGTAAGTTGGAATATTTGCTGTGTATAAACGAGTAATTGGGAAGATCTCTTTTACGTCTTTAAACACAGTCGTAATTAGTTCTGGTGTGAACCAAGGGTTGTCCGTTTGTGCAACGAAAATACCGTCTTCTTTTAATGCTTTTGAAATTCCAGCATAGAAGCCTTTTGTAAATAGGTTTACTGCTGGCCCTACTGGCTCAGTAGAATCTACCATAATTACGTCATATTCATTTTCGCTTTCTGCAATGTGTAGGAAACCGTCTCCTACTTTTACTTCTACACGCTCATTATCTAATGCGCCTGCAATTGATGGTAAGTATTGTTTAGAGTACTCAATTACTTTTCCATCGATTTCAACAAGAGTTGCTTTCTTTACGCTTGGGTGTTTTAACACTTCACGAATAACACCACCATCGCCACCACCTACAACTAATACGTTTTCAGGGTTTGGATGTGTAAATAAAGGTACGTGCGCTACCATTTCATGATAAACGAACTCATCTTTTTCTGTTGTCATAACCATGCCATCTAAAATAAGCATGTTTCCGAACTCTTCCGTTTCAACCATATCAAGTTTTTGGAATTCTGTTTGCTCCGTATGTAATGTGCGGTTAATACGCGCCGTAATCCCAAAATGTTTTGTTTGTTTTTCAGTGAACCATAGTTCCATCGTACAATCACGCCTTTCAATGCAAATTTATAATAGGGACATCATTAATGTCCCCTAACAAAAATAAAACAAAACATCAAAAATGTATAGTTAAAAGTACAAAAATACCGAAAATATATTTTAGTCAGAGGGTTCTAACATATACATATAAAGAAAACCCTTTCTTAAGAAAGGGCTTTTGTCTCTACTTCTACCGATTTACGAATTGGAATTAAGATCATTACGCAGCCAACTAACACAACAATCCCACCGACTAAAAATGGACTTTGCGGTGAAACTGTATGGCCAATAACTCCTGATAAAATCGGCGCAATTGCGCCACCTAACCAACGGACGAAGTTATAAACACCTGATGTAACAGATCTTTCATATGGTGAAATATCCATTACATAACTTGTAAATAATGCATTATTTAATCCTGATGCTAATCCTGATAGAACAATTAATACAATTTGTAACCACATAATTTTCACGAAGAATAGCGCAATTAAGAAAATCGCAAATACGAGTAAACTACCTTTCAACAATGCTTTCGGCTCATATTTACCTTCTAGCTTATGCGCTAAAATTGCAGAACCGTAGGCTAACGCTAATCCCCATCCACAGAATACAAATCCTAATTGAATAGCAGATAAATGCATAATAAGTGGTGAATATGCTAACACAACGAAAAATCCGTAGTAGTATAACATCCCTGAAATCGCACCTTGCATAAATGGCTTATACTTCACTAGGTTAAGTAATTCCCCTACGCCTGCTGCTTTACGTTTCACTTTTCGCTCTGGTTCTTTCACAAAAAAGAAAACTAAAATAAATGCTAAGAAAATTAAAATACTCGTCGCGAAAAACGGATAACGCCAAGAATGTCCACCTAATATACCACCTAATAAAGGCCCGCCTGCCATTCCTAAACCGATAGCTGCTTCATATAATCCAACTGCTTCATGAACCTCTTTACTTAATGCAATCAATAATGTCATCGCCGTTGCGAAGAACATCGCATTTCCTAATCCCCATCCAGCGCGGAAAAGAGATAATTGAGCAATCGTTTGCGATATACCACATATAAACGCAAATACAGTTACGATCGCAAGACCAATTGTCATCATTCGTTTATCACCAAATCTTGATGCAAATATTCCAGCTGGTAACATCATAATTGCCATCGTTAAAATATACGCCGTAAATAACATCTCGACTTGCCAATGCGTTGCACCAATCTTTTCAGCAATAATCGGCAAAATCGGGTCGACTACCCCTATACCCGAAAAGGCAAGAAAGGTAGCCACCACTGTAATCAATCTCCCCAGTTTTCGTTTGCTCTCCATTTTGATTACTCTCCTTTTGTATTCTCTAAAAATGTCACTGCACGATGTAAGCTATCCTCAAGTTCCGCCTTTACACGCTGCATTTGCTCCATTTTCTCGTCTAACGTTTGCACTTGTTTTTCAAGCATCTCTTTAATTTCTTGAATCACTTCACGGTCACGAGGATTCTCGCTATTTCTTCTCTGTTCCATTCTTTCTTTTAACGATAAGAAATGCTGCATTTCTTGTAGCGTAATTCCTAGTACTTCTTTCGCTTCCACAATCCTTTTAATCCTTGCGATATCCTCATCTGTATACAGGCGAATATTCCCCTCACTACGTTCAGGGGGATGAATTAAACCAATTTCCTCATAATAACGAAGTGTACGTTTTGTTAAACCAACTTGCTTTGTGACTTCATCAATCTTATACATGTTTATTCCTCCCTTCACTTGATTATTACATTTTACGTTAACGTTAACTTTTGTGCAACTGTTAGACTTTTGTAAATGTTTGTCATATTAAATTGTATTTTTTCCAAAGCAGTTTCATAATGAAAGAAAAGAGATGATAAGGAGAATTTCACATGAGTAAACCACTTATTTTCGCTCACCGCGGCGTAAAAGGAACACATCCCGAAAATACGATGATTGCCTTCC
Organism: Bacillus sp. SH7-1; assembly: GCF_008042405.1. NCBI lineage: Bacteria > Bacillati > Bacillota > Bacilli > Caryophanales > Bacillaceae > Bacillus > Bacillus sp. SH7-1. Next base: position 125,887 of record NZ_QNUD01000002.1, on the reverse strand, counting down.
AAGAAGCTGAACGCATTGGCGCTCATGGAATTGAGCTTGATGTCCACCTATCAAAAGATGGTGAACTTGTCGTAATTCACGACGAAACAGTCGATCGTACAACAAATGGCATAGGGCTTGTTTCTGAAAAAACGGTAGAGGAGTTACAAGCTTTAGATGCTGGTAGCCATAAAGACCATTCTTTCCAGGAAGCAAAAATCCCAACGTTACGAGAAGTATTTATTTGGTTATCTACAACAAGCTTACAACTCAATATTGAATTAAAAACAGACGTGATTCACTATCCAAATATCGAAGAAAAAGTTGTAGCTCTTGTTCGAGAATATCATCTATCTAATCAAATTATATTCTCCTCATTTAACCATGAATCTGTTTCATTACTAGCAGAGATTGCTCCTGAAATTCCAAGAGCGATTTTATATGATACACCACTTGCTGATCCCATCGCTGAAGCAAAAACTAGAGAAGCAACTGGTTTACATCCAAACTTTGAACTACTAACACAGGAATTTGTTCAACTAGCACAAAAACAAGGGTACGTTTTCCGCCCGTATACAATTAACGAATACAAAGATTTACAAACTATGATTGATTATGGCGTAGATGTCATTATTACTGATTGGCCGGCACGTGCCTTTGAGCTCCTTTCTTAATTGAAGGAGCTTTTTGTTTTCCAAATTTCATTGTTTAAAATAACCGAAAACCCTCAATACTAATACAATAATGTTTGTATGAATGAGGGGCTGAAAAAGATGGATCAAACTATGAATCCGAAACTTAAAAAATATAAACGTCTTTTCTTCACCGTAATGTTTTCTTCTGTTCTTCTTTTCGTTTTTTCCTTTTTTGTTATTATTATAGTTGCAAAAATTATGGGACCTCCTCCTGTTGCTGTCCCGCAAACAAGTGTCTTTTACGCTAATGATGACACTGTTATAGGACAAAGTAATGAAATGCAAAAACGCTACAATGTATCTCTCAATGAAATCTCGCCTTATGTAAAAGAAGCGACACTATCTATCGAAGATCAACGATTCTACAAACATCATGGCTTTGATATGAAGCGTATTGCTGGTGCCATTGTTGCTGATTTAAAAGCGATGGCAAAAGTCCAAGGTGCTAGTACAATTACACAACAATACGCACGTAATCTATATTTAGATCATGATAAAACGTGGAAACGTAAACTATTAGAAGCAATGTACACAATCCGCCTTGAAGTAAACTATAATAAAAATCATATTTTAGAAGGATATTTAAATACAATTTATTACGGGCATGGTGCTTATGGAATCGAAGCTGCGTCTCGTCTATATTTCGATAAAACAGCAAAAGAATTAACATTAGCGGAGGCTAGTATGCTCGCAGGAATCCCAAAAGGACCTAGTGTCTACTCTCCCTTTTTAAAAGAGGATCGTGCGAAAGGACGACAATCTCTCATATTAGATGAAATGGTAGAACAAGGTTATATTACGAAGAAACAAGCAAATTCAGCGAAGAAAGAGCCATTAACTTTTGCCTCATTGGATACAAAAAAAGTCGCAGAGATTGCACCTTATTTCCAAGATGCTGTACAAGCTTCTCTTCTTCGTGATATCGGATTAGATGAACAAGCCTTACAAAAGGGGGGCCTGCGTATTTATACAACACTAGACCCTAAATTACAATCAGTTGCAGAGCAAGCTGTAAAAGATCACATACCTGAAACAACAAACATACAAACTGCTATCGTCTCTATGAATCCAAAAACAGGTGAAGTAGCTGCCCTTGTGGGAGGCACCGATTATAATAAGAGTCAATTTAACAGGGCTACACAAGCCGTTCGTCAGCCTGGTTCTACATTTAAGCCATTTCTATACTATGCGGCACTAGAACGAGGATTCACCCCTGCTACGCGCTTAAAAAGCGAATACACGGTATTTACTTTAGGTGATGGTATTTCAAAGTATAAACCAAAAAACTATAAAGATTACTATGCAGATGATTTCGTAACGATGGCACAAGCTCTCGCAGTCTCCGATAACATATATGCTGTGAAAACAAATTTATTTTTAGGTGAAGATATCCTTACAAAAACAGCGAAACAATTCGGAATTACGAGCGCATTAAAAGATGTTCCGTCTCTTGCTCTTGGCACATCTCCTGTAAAGCCAATTGAAATGGCAAATGCTTATAGTATGTTCGCAAACGGTGGAAAAGAAGTAAAACCGATTTTTATTCGCCGCATTATGGACCATGAGGGAAACATATTATACGATGCTCATCTGGAGAGTAAACAAGTCCTCGATAAAAGCAAAACATTTGTCATGGAAGAAATGATGACAGGTATGTTTAATAAAAACCTAAGTAGTTATGCCGCTGTAACTGGCCAATCGATGTTATCAAAACTATCAAGAACATATGCCGGAAAGTCTGGTTCTACAGAAACAGATAGTTGGATGATTGGGTTTACCCCGCAACTTGTAACTGGTGTGTGGGTCGGATACGATCAACCTAAATCGATTTCAAACGTAGCAGAACAAGGATATGCGAAAAAAATATGGACCGATACGATGGAAAAAGGATTAGATGGACAGCCTAAAAAAGAGTTCAAAAAGCCAAGTGATGTCGTAGCGGTGAATATTAACCCTGAAAACGGTAAGATTGCTACAAAAAATTGTCCAATTTCAGTGAAAATGTATTTTGCAAAAGGTACAGAGCCGACTGAATATTGTATGGATCATGTTGATGATAAAGAGGAATTTGAAAAAACAACTGAAGAAAAGAAAAAGACGGGTTGGTGGAAAAAATATCTCCCGTGGTAAGAAAGCTATCGTCATTCTTTGTCGGGAAATGGATACTCCTTTTCGAATCGTTGATATATTTTCCTATCCCATGGTCCCGATCTCCCAAAACAAAAAGGATGTCACCTAGTCAACAATCGACTAGTGAGACATCCTTTTCTTTTATTCACTTAATAATGCACGGCGCAATTCTTCACTAGACTCGTTCCAAATTGCTTCATTATGTTCTTTCAAGAACGTACCAAGTACTTTTTTAGATGATTCATCCATATGGTCAACCATAATGTGACGCTTCATTGATTTATCCATTTTGTTTACGTGCTCTGGAAGTGATTTATATCCACGGCGAATTTCACGGTCTACTGTCATTTCACAAGCTGTTACACCTGCATAATAAGCACCTGTTGCAGTTCTTTCAATCGTCACCCAAACAAGCCAAAATGGTTTACCGTTTGGAACTTCATCTTTATTTGTTAAAAACTTAATCCCTTTTTCTACTGTACTACGCGCATGCATCGCACCGATATCAACGAATGCTGTTTTCTCTAGTACATCGACAAATACGGGCGAAATGTTTTCTAGACTTAATGCCCCAACGCCAAAACCACCATGTCCATCTGTTGAATCATTTTTCACGATATTAAAACCGATTTTTTTCTTTTTCTCTGTCATATGTAAACTCCTCCTCACTTAATGATTATAAAAGGCCAAAAATAGGCGCAATGATACTGTCTAAAAATACAAATACATATGGAATGACAACATTGAAAATAGGTTGAATTGTATAATTGCTAAGCGGTGTAATAACAAGAATTAATAACGCTATTGCTCCATACTTTTCATACTGTGTCATTTTCGCACGAATATTTGTTGGTGCTAGATCTTCCACAACTCGATACCCATCAAGTGGCGGAATTGGTAATAAGTTAAATACAAGTAATACGATATTAAGCATAATAAAAATTCGGAAGAATTGAGCCAACGTATCTGCTACTGCAAATGGAATTGAGTCTAACACACCAAATGTTAATAGGCTATACCAAATAATTAAACCAATTGCACTTAAAATTAAGTTACTAATCGGTCCTGCAATAGAAACTAATATCCCTGCAAGACGTGGCTTTTTAAAGTTGTACGGGTTAACAGGCACTGGTCTTGCCCAACCGAACCCAAGAATTAATACAGCAATCATCCCGATGGGGTCTAAGTGAGCCATCGGTGATAACGTTAAACGCCCTTGTTTTTTTGCTGTATCGTCTCCAAATTTATATGCAACATATGCATGCGCAAATTCATGAACTGATAACGCAATAATAATGGCCATTGCTACCAACGGAATTTGGTGCAACGGATATCTAAATAACTGATCCATGATTCATCTCCTCTTCAATATGTCAAAAAAGAAAATATTTGTTTTTTCGATTGTTCTTCCCCATAATCCGCTATAATAAGAGTGTAACTTACATAAAAGGAGCGATTATATATGCCATACGTAACAGTGAAAATGCTAGAAGGACGCACAGAGGAACAAAAGAAAGCTCTTGCTGAGAAAGTAACAGCAGCAGTAAGCGAAACAACTGGTGCTCCTGAAGAAAACATCGTTGTTTTCATCGAAGAAATGTCTAAAAACCATTATGCAGTTGGCGGAAAACGCTTAAGCGACAAATAATTTCAAGTTCTTTCATAAGAAGCAGCTAAGAGCTGCTTCTTATTTTTTACCTTCTAGTAACTCGATGATTCTCTCTTTATATTTTCCTTTTCTTCCATCTTCATAGATTAGATCATGCGGATAGAATAATTTTTGATCCCTTCTCTTCTTACCAGTAATTGCTTCAACAATATCCGATTCACGTGAAAGCTCTCTAAGCTCTCCATTTGGCATAAGAAGTAAGATCGGCAGACGCTCTTCTTCTTCACCAGCACGGTAAAAGTCGTACGGTAAATCTGATGTTGAATCAACTACTAAATAGTATTCTGGATCGAGTCCAATCTTTTTAAATAAGCTACTTAATTCCATCCAATTATCTAAACCGTGCTTATCTGTAAACTCTACATATTTAAATAGGTTTCGATTCATAAAGCGGCGGCATAAATCACTTAATATTGGATCCTCTTCGTCTTGCCATACTTGGAAGTAATAATACATAACGTTCTCGTCTAACTTCAAATAATCCTCTACTGTTACTTCTTCTTCAAATAAAGAATAGAAATGAACCGGATGATTTTTAAATGTATAATACTTCTCATGCAATGATTTTGCACGGTGTAAAATCTTCGTTAAAATAACTTCAGCACTGCGCGTTACCGGATGGAAATATACTTGCCAATACATTTGGTAACGACTCATAATATAATGCTCAACAGCATGCATACCACTATTTTTAATAACTACTTGATTCCCATACGGACGCATGACACGCAGTATACGTTCCATATCAAAGTTTCCATACTTTACGCCTGTGAAATACGCATCTCTTAATAAGTAGTCCATACGATCTGCATCAATTTGACTGGAAATCATGCTAATCGCTAATTTATTCGTAGATGTTTTTGCGATTACATCAGCTACCTTTTGCGGAAAATCCTTATCCACACGGCTTAATATACGATTAATTTCCGTATCTCCAACGATAATTTTTTGCGTAAATTTCTCATGATCTAATGAAAATACTTTTTCAAACGAGTGAGAAAATGGGCCGTGACCGACATCATGAAGTAATGACGCACATAAACATAACAATCTATCTTCAGCATTCCAGTTCGGTCTGCCATCAAACACATCATCAATCATACGACGAATAATTTCATATACACCTAACGAATGAGTAAAGCGACTATGCTCTGCACCGTGAAATGTAAAAAATGTCGTTCCAAGCTGCTTAATACGGCGCAAGCGTTGAAATTCTTTCGTTCCGATTAAATCCCAAATAACACGATCGCGTACGTGCACATATTTATGTACCGGGTCTTTAAACACTTTTGTTTCGCTGAGTTTGTCGTTTAAATATACCACCTTCCGACATCCCCCTTTCTTTACTGCATTCTTACTATATATTATAAACGAAATAGGAAACAGAAAGAAATGAAAGACTATATTAATTGCCCTTATATAAAGAAAAAATCACTTTTACCAGAGTAAAAGTGATTTTTTCTTTATATATTATTTCCCTAAAACGAACTCAGAAACTTCATCTAAGATCATTTCGAAATAGGAAACAGAAAGAAATGAAAGACTATATTAATTGCCCTTATATAAAGAAAAAATCACTTTTACCAAGTGATTTTTTCTTTATATATTATTTCCCTAAAACGAACTCAGAAACTTCATCTAAGATCATTTCTTTACCTAGTGGGAAGTAACCTTTGTTTAAGTCTTCGTTTTTAATTGTAAACACGTGGTTGTTTTTAACAGCATTCATATTTTTCCAAATTGATTCTTCTTGGAATTCTTTTAGGCGCTGAGAACCGTCACCAGTCGTAAATACGAATAAGTAATCTGGATTGTAATCGATTAAAGCTTCTTTTTGTACTTGTACTAACGGTTTATCAGTTGGTGTACCTTTAACTGCTGGTAATTTTAAATCATTAAAGATTACGCTACCGTAACCATAGTCACCGTATACACGGAAAGCATTCGGATATGCAGCCATTTTCATGAATTTAGCATCGCCAGTTTTCGCAACGATTTTGTCATGTATTTTGCTTGCTTTTTCGTCATACTGTTTGAACCATTCTTTTGTTTCTTTCTCTTTACCGAAGATTTGACCTACTTCTTCGAATTTTGGACGCCATTGGTCTAATGGAGTTTTTAACATAACTGTTGGTGCAATTTTAGACAATTGATCATAAATCTTCTCTTGACGATTGTTTACAAGAATTAAATCTGGTTTTGCAGCAGCTACCGCTTCGATGTTAATTTTATCGCCCCAAGCAGAACCAACTGGTTTTACGTCTTTTAATTTCTTTTCAATATGTGCATCAATTTTTTCTTGAGATGTATTAGCAGTAATAATTGGTTTCATACCAAAAATTAATAATTCTTCTGTTGAACCACTAAGGTCAGCAATTTTCTTTGGATTTGCAGGGATTTTACTTTCCCCTTTTGCGTGTTGTACAGTGCGCTCTTCAGTCTTCGCATCCTTCGCATCTGCTTTCTTCTCTTCTTTGTTAGAACAAGCTGCAAATAGTACAGAAGTAACGACTAGTACCATTGCTAATAACGCCATTTTAAAATTCTTCATGTTCCCACTCCTTCTAGCTGTATTTCTCTTATAAGTTACAGTGAACTATAAGAAACAAGATTAACAATTAATCAATATATATTTATTAATTGTTGTTTATGCCCCGTTCTAACGGGTGTTCAACTTCCTATTTACTAATAAGAAGCTCAACGTCCATTAGAAGCCCCCCTCTTTACGAGGGGGATTCTACTTATGCTTTTTGACGCAATTGATTACTAATCATCGCTAAATCATATGTTAAACAAATTGGCTTACAGTTTACTGGACATGGAACAATTTGAGCTTCGATCTCAAATACACTGCGAAGTGTTTCACTTGTCATTACTTCATCTGGCGTTCCTTGTTTCATTAACTTACCTGCTTTTAGTGCAATCATATGATCTGAGAAACGAGAAGCATGGTTTAAGTCATGGATAACCATAACAATCGTTCTACCTTCTTCTTCATTTAACTTTTTCAATAAGTTTAATACTTCTAATTGATGAGCCATATCTAAGTACGTTGTCGGTTCATCTAATACGAGTAATTCTGTCCCTTGTGCAAGAGCCATCGCAATCCATACGCGTTGGCGTTGCCCACCTGATAATGCCTCTGCTGGACGATTTGCGAATTCTGTCATTCCCGTCACTTCAAGTGCCCAATGAATGTAGCGATAATCCTCTTCTTTCAACGTTCCAAATCCTTTTTGATGAGGAAAGCGTCCATATGAAACGAGTTCAAACACAGTAAGGCCAGTTGGCACTTCTGCAGTCTGTGGTAAAATCGCCATTTTCTTTGCGATTTCTTTCGTTGGCTGTTTCTCAATTGCTTTTCCATCAAGATAAACAGTACCTTTTTTTGCCTTCAAAATACGAGAAGCCGTTTTTAATAATGTGGACTTTCCACAACCATTTGGTCCGATAATTGTTGTAATTTTCCCTTCCGGAATTTCAACTGTTAATCCATCAATAATTAACCCTTCATTATAGCCAACAGATACCGCATCAACTGCTAAAGTTGCCATACAAAAAGCCTCCCTTTATTTTGTCCTCATAAGTAAGTATATGAAATACGGTGCACCAATTACGGAAATAACAAGACCGACTGGTATTTCTGAAGTTGGTAACACACTTCTTGAAATTACGTCTGCGAATAAAAGTAAAAACGTTCCTATTAATGCAGCTGTAGGCAGCATAATTTGATGCTTACCACCAACGAGGCGCCTTGCTAAATGTGGAGCCATTAAACCGATAAAACCAATTCCTCCGGCAACAGCGACAGATGCACCTGCTAAACAAACTGCAATAAATAATAATTTACGTCTTTCTTTTTCTACGTTTACACCAAGACCCACTGCTGTAGAGTCGCCTAGGTTCATTACATTTAATATGTGCGCCTTACTAATAGCAAGTGGCAAGAATATAACCATCCATGGAAGTACACTTAGCACGAATTTCCAATCTGTACCCCACAGACTTCCCGCTAACCAAATCGTAGCAAAACGGAAATCATTAGATGTCATCTTCATAGAAAAAATTAAACTAACAGCACCAAATCCGGCTGCAACGGCGATACCAACAAGTATCAATCGAGTAGATGAAACGCCGTCTTTCCATGCTAGTAAATAAATAATAACCGCTGCTAATATCGCTCCAACTAACGCGAAAAATGGGAGGATAAATACAGATAAAAATGTACCAGTCCCAACTTTCCCGAAGAAAAAGTAGACGAATATAACAACTGTTAATCCCGCTCCAGCGTTAATACCGATAATACCTGGATCAGCAAGTGGATTTCGTGATAATCCTTGCAAAATCGCACCTGACATTGCTAAAGCAGATCCAACTAATATAGCAATAACCATACGTGGCATACGGAATTCAAATAAAATAACAGACTGATCTTCAGCACCAAGTCCAACCAATGACTTTAATACGTCCATTGGCGGTATTTTAAATGTCCCTGTATTTAAACTTATTAAAAATACAGCAACGATTAATCCTACTAAAATCGTTAGAACAGAAACGTTCTTTTTTGTTAAGACACTTGTCCTCACATTTTCCCTCTCCCTTCGTTACGTGCTAAGTAGAGGAAGAATGGAACCCCAATTAGCGCTGTAATTGCTCCAATTGGCGTTTCAAACGGCGGGTTAATAACGCGAGATAACATATCTGCACATTCAATTAACAGCCCACCTAAGACCGCAGAACATGGAATAACCCATCTATAGTCTGAGCCTACAAGGAAACGAGTCATATGTGGGATTACAAGACCAACAAATCCAACCGATCCTGCCATAGAAACCGCAGAACCTGTTAACACAAGAACAAGTACTGTTCCGATAAATTTAATTAATGTCGTATTTTGACCAAGTCCAATCGCAATTTCTTCACCGAAGCTCAAAATTGTAATATACCTGGACATCATAATTGCAATAAAGAGACAAACTAGGCCAATCGGTACTAACATATTAATACTTTCCCATTTCACTCCAGCAACTCCACCTGCATTCCACATACTCACCTCTTGGGCAAGATTGAAATACAGCGCAATTCCAGATGAAATGGCCCCTAATAAAGCACTAATTGCTGCACCTGCTAAAGCTAATTTCACAGGTGTTAATCCACCTGGTGAAGAAGACCCAATTCCATATACAATGCTCGCACCAAAAGCAGCTCCAATAAAAGATGCGATAACGAACATTAAATAAGGTGAATTAGGGAAGAATGCATACATAATTGCAATTCCGAATACAGCGCCATCTGTAATCCCCATTAAAGATGGTGATGCCAGTGGGTTTCTCGTCATACCTTGCATAATTGCTCCTGATACCGCTAAAAAAGCACCTGCAACTACGCCCCCTATTGCTCTAGGCATGCGAAGTTCCTGAATTACGTTATGATGCGTAATAGAACCGTCAAACTGAAACACAGCTTGCCATACAGTCTTTAAATTAATATCTGCAGCACCAAACGAAATAGACAATGCCATGCTTAAAGCTAACAAAACTGTACCTACTACTAAAATAATAGAAGCTATGAGCGGTCTACTCTTAATCTCTTTAACATTCACATCTTGCTGTTCTATACTCCTTGCGCTCACTTCCATCCCTCAACCATCCTAACCAACAACATATATTTAATTTAATGAAATGAAATTTATTCTCAAATAGTAATAAAAAAATTAGGTGAATCGTTCTTTCCCTGATAATGATTCTCAGAATCAGACACCTTCTATTCTACCTATCGTTTCCAAAGACTGTCAACTATTATTTTGAAATACAAATTCATATAGGTCGAGCTCCCAATAAATAGATAACGCCCATCTGTCATTAACTATTATCGTCAGCAATTAAGCTTCCACAGAATAAATCCTTCCTCTTATGGGCATAAAAAAAGAAGAGGAATCTGTTCACTCTTCTTTTTCTTACTTATTTAACTTTACTTCAATCTTTGTAATTAATTCATCTTCTGTTGGAGCCGCAACTGGACGATTATTTACAAATGCGAATGATTTTTTACGACCAGGGCCACAGTAAGACTGACATCCAACTTCAATTGTCGCACATGAATCTACTTTTTTTAACTTCGGAATCAACGTTTTAACGTTCGTTGCTTGACAATCATCACACACACGAAATTCGTTTCCCATTATATAACACTTCCTCTATTTTAAACTTTTCTCAAGTACATTTAAAAATAAACACTAAATGGTATTTTACCGCTCTTTGAAGCTCGTTGCAAGTTTCCTTGCGACGCTCTTTCTTCATATAATGCTACATATTTATCCCTCTATTTGCGGGCAGTAAGACTCCTACCCTAGAATTCGGTGAATGCGAGAGAGTTAGGTGGGGGATAAATGCCCGATTGGTAAAGGTTAATAATCAGCGGGGATGGAAAGAAAAACCCACTGATTAAAGTTTCACTTTATATGCTCTCCTACAGAAGCTCTCATCATTCATAGCAAAATTTTCACCTTGCATCGAAATCTACCATATTTTTAAAAGCTTTGTATAAAAGCTCATTTTTTTGCCCATTATAAAAATAGGAAGTTCATAAAAAGAAAGGGAGTTGAATCTATGAAAGTAAGACAAGATGCTTGGACGGATGAGGACGATTTATTACTTGCTGAAACTGTACTTCGTCACGTTCGAGAAGGAAGTACTCAATTAAATGCGTTTGAAGAAGTAGGAGATCAATTAAATCGTACATCGGCTGCCTGTGGTTTCCGCTGGAATGCTGTTGTTCGCTATAGTTATGAACAAGCTCTTCAACTAGCAAAAAAACATCGTAAAGATAAAATGCGTGCTGCAAGCGGTGAACAAGCGAAGAAACGTTTACTTTATACACCACCAGCTTCAGATTCGATAACTGATTATGAAGAATTCGTACAAGAGGAATCAATCGTACAATATAAAGAAGCTATTCCATATCAAGAAGCTACTATTCCTGCTGCAAGAAGCTCTATGACAATGCAAGATGTTATCTATTTTTTACAAACAGTCGGATCTTCAAATATAAAAGTGACAGCTCTTGAAAACGAGAATACGAGATTGAAACAAGAAATTAAAGCACAAATCCTTCGGAATGAAGAACTAGAAAAGAAACTAGAAAAGTTAGAAAAACAATCTCATACCGTACAAGAAGATTACGAAACACTTATGAACATTATGAACCGAGCTCGTAAGTTGGCAGTCATGGATGACGAAGAACGTTCTCAAACATCTTTCCGAATGGATCGAAACGGTAATTTAGAAAAAATTGCAGAATAAAAAGGATGCATTACATGCATCCTTTTTATTATTTCATCGTTAAACTTTCCCTTTATATATGAGAAAACCCGTTTCTACATTTTTTGTTATAATAGAGATTGTCATTTTAAAGATAAGGGGTTAGTTATATGAGCAATTCCCGTTCCATTTTATCTCAGCCAGAGTGGCGTATTGTAGATCAGTCTAGTTTGGGACCAACATTCCATGCATTGCAGTCATTCGCAATGGATGACACATTATGCACAAGTATCGGAAATGGTCAATCAGCTGCAACAATGCGTTCTTGGGTTCATCACAATACAATTGTTCTTGGCATTCAAGATTCACGCCTACCACACTTGGAGGAAGGTATTTCCTTTTTAAAGGAAAACAACTTCAATGTTATCGTTCGTAATTCCGGTGGACTTGCAGTTGTACTCGATGAAGGTGTTTTAAACGTATCACTTTTATTCCAAGAGACGGAAAAAGGTATCGATATTGATCTTGGATACGATACAATGTGGCATTTAATTAAAGAAATGTTAAAAGATTACGATGTCACAATCGAGGCAAAAGAAATTGTTGGTTCTTACTGTCCTGGTAGCTATGACTTAAGTATTCGCGATCAAAAATTCGCTGGCATTTCACAGCGCCGTATTCGCGGTGGTGTCGCTGTCCAAATTTATCTCTGTGCTACAGGAAGTGGCTCTGAACGTGCCACACTCGTTCGTGACTTCTACAACCTAGCCATTCAAGGAGAAGAAACACGCTTTACGTATCCTGAGATTGTACCGAGTACGATGGCCTCACTCTCAGAATTACTTGGCGAAACCATTACAGTACAAGATTTAATGATGCGCCTTTTAAAAACACTGCAGCAATTCGCTCCAAAGTTAACACCATCTCAATTAACAATAGATGAAATTCCTTTATATGAGACGAATTTACAACGTATTATTGATCGTAACAATAAAGCACTTGGCTTAGAAAAATAAAGACCGTCGCTATTATAGCGACGGTCTTTATTTCAATTCATTATAGAATTAAAGTGCTTGAGCTGCTGTAATTAAAGCTAACTTGTACACTTCTTCTTCGTTACATCCACGTGATAGGTCATTTACAGGCATGTTTAAACCTTGTAAGATTGGTCCTACTGCTTCGAAGTTACCTAAACGTTGAGCGATTTTGTAACCGATATTACCAGCTTCTAAGCTTGGGAATACGAATACGTTAGCATCACCTTTAATTGTAGAACCTGGAGCTTTTTTCTCAGCTACAGATGGTACGAATGCAGCATCGAATTGGAATTCTCCATCTAAAGTTAATTCTGGAGCCATTTCTTTTGCAATGCGAGTTGCTTCTACAACTTTTTCTGTTTCTGGAGATTTCGCAGAACCTTTTGTAGAGAAGCTTAACATAGCAACGCGTGGGTCAATACCGAATAATTCAGCAGTTTTCGCACTCTCGATACCAATTTCAGCTAAATCTTGGCTGTTTGGTGCAATGTTAATTGCACAATCAGCGAATACATATTTCTCTTCTTCACGTACCATGATGAATACGCCAGAAGTTTTTGTAACGCCTGGTTTTGTTTTAATGATTTGAAGTGCTGGACGAACTGTATCAGCTGTAGAGTGAGCTGCACCACTTACTAAACCGTGTGCTTTGCCCATGTATACAAGCATTGTACCGAAGTAGTTTTCGTCTTTAAGGATTTTGCGAGCGTCTTCTTCAGTTGCTTTACCTTTACGGCGTTCAACGAAAGATGCTACCATTGCATCCATTTCTTCGTATGTAGCTGGATCATAAATATCAACGCCTGCTAATGTTAAATTCATGCTAGCAGCTTTTGCGCTAATTTCTTCTTTATTACCAACTAAAATTGGTTTTACTAACTCTTCTTTTGCTAAACGCTCTGCAGCGCCTAAAATTCTTTCATCAGTTCCTTCAGGAAGTACGATAGAAATGCCTTTTCCTTGAACTTTTTCTTTTACTGTTGTAAATAAGTTGCTCACGAATAAACCCTCCTACATATGTTAAAAAAACTCTATCTTTAAGAATACTGCTTTTCCTCTATATTTTAAACTTATAGCTCCCAAAAAATAGATAAAATGAAAATGATTATATTTTCATAAAATTCAGCATAGAAATAAAGCCCCTTTAATCCTTATCTTCTCCGATTTTCAAGTAAATTAAAATGTGACAATTTTATGTGCCAAGGTTTTATATAGATGCTTTTAAAACTATATATGCTATAGTTAACGTGTAAAACTATCATTAACTGAGGTGAATAGAATGAGTGAAGCAACAACAACGTTAGATGGCTGGTATTGTTTACATGATTTACGTTCTATTGATTGGGCTGCATGGAAAACATTATCTAGCGACGAACGCGGACAAGCTGTGTCTGAATTTTTAAATGTCGTTGAAAAATGGAACGAAGTAGCTACTGCAAAAAAAGGCAGTCATGCAATGTATACAGTTGTTGGCCAAAAAGCTGATATTATGCTTATGATTTTACGTCCAACAATGGAAGAGTTAAATGAAATTGAGACAGAATTGAATAAAACAACATTAGCTGAATATATGGTTCCTGCATACTCTTACGTATCTGTTGTTGAACTAAGCAACTATCTTCCAGCTGATGAAGATCCATACCAAAACCCACAAATCTTAGCTCGCTTATATCCAGACCTACCAAAAGCAAATCATATTTGCTTCTATCCAATGGACAAGCGTCGCCAAGGTGATGACAACTGGTACATGCTTCCTATGGAAGAACGTAAAAAAATGATGTACAGTCATAGTAAAATCGGTCGCCAGTACGCAGGTAAAGTACGCCAAGTCATTTCAGGATCAGTCGGATTCGACGATTTCGAGTGGGGCGTAACATTATTCGCTGATGATGTTCTTCAATTTAAGAAACTTATATATGAAATGCGCTTCGATGAAGTAAGTGCTCGTTATGGTGAATTCGGAACATTTTTCGTTGGAAACATTCTACCAGACGAAAAGGTAGAGAAATTTCTACACATATAAAGTGAAACTTTAATCAGCCCTCACCAATCGGGCTTTTACGGGCAGTTGATATCCCTCCTAACTCCTTTGCTTTCGCTGAATTTCGAGGTAGAAATCTTACTGCCCAGTAAATAACGGGATAAATCGTAAAAAAGGAACGAAATTCGTTCCTTTTTTTATTATCTTCTATACTTCTCTTCAAAAAACTTCTTTTCTCTGCAAATTTGAACAAAAATCGACAAATTCTTTTCAAATTTCTAGTAAAATTGTAACCTTTTCATATCCAAATTTATGCTAAAATGGTACGAGCTACATGCTAATAACGATGCGAAGGTGATAATCTATATGAAGAAAATCTTGTCTATTTTACTAGCGCTTTTATTGTCAATTTCTTCCTTAGGAGTAACAACATCCCATGCGGAAGAAAAAATACATATAGAGGCGGCAGCTGCACTTCTATTTGATGCAGATACAGGAAAAATACTGCATGAACAAAATCCAGATGAATTACTAGCTATTGCTAGTATGTCAAAATTAATTGTTGTTTATGCTGTATTAGAAGCAATTAAAGAGGGAAAAATCACTTGGGATACAAAGGTAAACATTTCTGATTACGCTTATGAAGTTTCACGTAATAATGAATTCTCTAATGTTCCGTTTGAAAAGGGGCGTCAATATACTGTAAGAGAATTATATCATTCTATCGTTATCTTCTCTGCAAACGGATCTAGTATTGCCTTAGCAGAACTACTTGCAGGAAGTGAAAAAAACTTCTTAAATCTTGCAAATGAACATGCAAAAAAACTAGGGTTAAAGAAATATAAATTTGTAAACGCTACTGGGTTAAATAACGCTGACTTAAAAGGAAAACATCCTGAGGGTACTGATTCAAATGCAGAAAACTCTATGTCAGCTCGCGATATGGGTATTCTTTCAAAAACAATGATTACAAAGTATCCAGAAATGCTAGAGGATACAAAACAAAGATTTAGAAACTTCCCGGACAATCATCCGAAACCAATTCGTATGGAAAACTGGAACTGGATGTTACCGGGTGCCGCTTTCTCTTATGAAGGAACAGATGGTTTAAAAACAGGAAGTTCTGATACAGCTGGATACGGATTTACTATTACTGCTAAACGTGGTGATGTACGTCTTATTTCAGTTATTATTAAAACAAAATCAATGGACGAGCGCTTCACAGAATCTCGTGAATTAATTGAATACGGGTTTAATAACTTCGAAAAACAAAAGCTAAAAGTGAATAAAAACAATACAATTTCTGTAGTAAAAGGAAAAGAAGATCAAGTAACTGTTGCACCGGAAAAAGAAATAACAGTAATTGCGAAAAAAGGTAGCAAAGATCCTTATAAAATTGGGACTGAAGTAGATAAATCTCTTGCTGAAGATGGACATTTAGTTGCTCCTATTAAGAAAGATGCCAAAGTAGGCTCCATTACTTTAGAATCAACTGATAAATATGGTTTCTTAGACGGTAGTAAAAGTATGAAAGTTACTGCAAAAACGACAGAAGAAGTTGAAAAAGCAAATTGGTTTGTGTTAACAATGCGCTCTGTTGGAGATTTTTTCTCAAACTTATGGTCTAAAGTATTTTAATGATGAAAAGCTGGCTCACGCTAGCTTTTTTTATTTTCCTCTCTCAATGTAAAACTTCGTTTGGTTGTCATATCTGAGTCCTTTTTCTCATACGTATGAACTAGTAATTGTTCCACACTTCATCTAGAAATAAACCTCTTTCCAAAGGGTATTCCAAAAAGAGAGGTGACACATAATGGGTGTTATTGCGCATACAGAAGAAGACGTAAAGTTGTTAGCTAGACTCATGCGCGCCGAAGCTGAAGGAGAAGGACAACAAGGCATGCTAATGGTTGGAAATGTCGGTGTAAATCGTGTCCTCGGAAATTGTTTAGATTTTAAAAAAGTACGGAACTTACGTCAGATGGTTTATCAAAATCCTGGTGGTTTTGAGGCTACCCAAAAGGGATATTTTTATCAACGAGCACGCGAACAAGACATTGCCTTAGCAAGGCGGACTATTCAAGGACAACGTTTTTGGCCTGCAAATTTCGCTTTATGGTTTTTCAGACCTGAAGGTCCTTGCCCACCAACTTGGTATGACCAGCAAAACTCTGGACGATTTAAAAAACATTGCTTCTTCCAGCCATCTGCTGGAGACTGTCCAAGCGTATATTAAGGAATGAAAATGAGGAGGGATTTTTGAATGGCACAGCAACAGAATCCATACTATGGAACAGGTTTTTATCAACCATCTGGAACTTATGTACAACCGCAACAAATGACTGCACAACAACAGCAACAGCAGCAAGCGATGCAACAACAAGTTGCTCAAGCTCAATTGGCAGTTTCTCAAGGTATGTTACCATTAGAACAGTCTTATATTGAAAATATTCTTCGCTTGAACAAGGGCAAACAAGCTACGGTTGTAATGACTTATGAGCGCGGTAGCTCACTCGGTACACAATCGTATACAGGTATTATCGAAGCTGCTGGTCGTGATCATATTGTAATTAGTGAGCCACAATCCGGGAAACGTTATTTACTATTGATGATTTACTTAGATTATGTAGAATTCCCAGAAGAAATTATGTATTTACCTAGTCAACAAGCAACTTATGCTCCAAGACCATAAAAAAAGCTGGCATATGCCAGCTTTTGTTTTTATAACCCTTTTACAACTGCAGTTCCGACTAAGATCCACGCCACGATAAACGCTACACCACCAAGAGGTGTAATTGGTCCAAAGAACTTAATGCCTGTTGTGCTTAACGCATACAGACTACCTGAGAACATAATAATCCCAGCTACCATAAGCCAACCAGCAGTAGTTAAAAGTGATGATTGAATCTTATCCATTAATAAGGCAACTACGAATAGCCCACCTGCATGGAACATTTGATATGTAACGCCTGTTTTCCAAACTTCTAACATTTTTGCAGAAATTTTATTTTCTAAACCGTGTGCTCCAAATGCCCCTAACGCAACAGATAGCCCTGCTGCAATACAACCTAGTAAAAAGAAAATTTTCATTTTAATTCCCCTTTTTTATTTTTATCATAAGCAATTTTCACATATAATCCAAACGATTTAATTCTTAAAAATCAAATAACGAATTACCATTTGCGCCTTCTTCTTTTATATACACAGGTTCTCCAGAAACTGGCATAACTGGTTGAACAGTTGTTATAGGCTGCGTTCCAATTACTTGCGATTGAATTTGCGGCTCTCTATAAGTAGAAGATTCAACCTGTTCATCTAATAGTAAATCACATAAAGCACGCACAACTAATAAATGATCTTTTGATTTTTGTCCTTCACTACTTTTTGCCTTTGCAATTTCATTCGCCATTTTATTTAAAATCTTATCGCTCGATATTTGCATTCCTTATCACCTCGTACTTTGTAGTTCTTTCTCAAATTGCCCCAGCTTCTCTACTGAACCAAATACTATTATCATATCATGTTCTTGCAATTTTTCATGCCCCGTCGGATTATGTATAACATTCCCATTTCTCAAAATCGCTAAAATTGTTACATCAAATTGATTTCTCACATCACTCTCTAGTAAAGATTTACTAGCTAAAATAGAGCCTTTTCCGACTGCAATTTCTTCAATTACAAATGACTGATCCACGCCATACAGTACTGTATCAATATAATGAACTGTTAGCGGATTCGCAATACCTTTTGCAATATGAATTCCTGCCATACTAGATGGATTAATCACCTTATTTGCACCCGCACGCCTTAATTTGTCTTCGGTTTCTGGTTTTTCCGCTCTTGCCACAATTTTAATTGCATCGTTTAATCCTCTTGCGGTTAATGTAATAAATACATTTTCAGCGTCATTGGCTACGATAGCAACTAGACCGGCTGCCTTTGAAATTCCAGCATGATGTAACACTTGGTCTTCCGTTGCATCCCCATGTACATACAAAAGTTTTTCCTTCTCCAATATACTTTCATCTTTATCCACGACGACAAATGGAATTTTCTTTTCTTGCAATTCATGTACAACTTGAAGCCCCACTCTACCGCAACCACATACGATAATATGATTTTGTAACTGTGCTATTTGTTTATCCATCTTCTTCCTCCGTACTGCATGAAATAAATTCCCTTCAATAATCATAGCTGCCACTACACCAATTGCATACGTAACAATACCAACGCCAACCGGTATGATAAGAAGCGCAAATACTTTCCCTGCATGTGTTACAGGAACGGCATCTCCGTATCCAACAGTTAATACGGTAATCATCGTCATCCAAAATGCTTGAAACAAACTAATCTCTTCAATTGTCATAAATCCTAACGTTCCTAGAATTACAACAAAGGTCATACATATAACTGCTATCCATAATTGCTTACGTGCATTCATATCGTGTTTCAACTCTTTTCTCTATCTACAATCTTTGCCAGTGGAAATGAAATACATATATACTAGATATGGAATCTATGAAAGAGGTTGATATAATGAAAACATTTCTTTCCGCCTTACAATGGGCGCTATTTATTTTAGCTGGAAGCCTTATTGTACCAATTAGCGTCGCAACTAGTTATGGTCTCGATGGAGCTGAAGCTATTGCATTTGTACAAAGAACATTATTTGTTCTTGGCTTTGCTGGTCTACTGCAAGCTATATTTGGACATAAACTTCCTATTCAAGAAGGTCCTGCGGGCCTTTGGTGGGGGATTTTCTCCCTTTATGCAAGTTTAGGTGTCGTATTATTTGGATCAAGTAATGAAACACTTAAAGTCCTTCAATACGCCTTCCTATTAAGTGGTATCATTTGTATTATTCTTAGTGTTTTAGGACTCATTGATAAGCTCGTTCGCTATTTTACACCGACAGTTATTGGAACTTATTTATTTCTTCTTGTCGCACAACTTAGCGGTTCCTTCTTAAAGGGAATGTTCGGCCTTGACGGACAACATACAGAAGTACAAGCCGACGTATTTATTCTTTCACTCATTGTTATTTTACTATCCTTTTTCATTATGAAGCTACCTATTATTGGACAATATTCCGTTCTTTTCAGTATTGTCTGCGGCTGGATATTATTTGCATGCTTCGGATTATCTAATCCAGTAACGCCTGTGACAGATATAATCCGTTTTCCATCCCTATTTGTTTTCGGAATGCCTCGCATTGAATGGAACATGGCAATTACGGTAGTTTTCGTTACACTATTACTTCTAACAAATATGTTAGCAAGCATTCGCGTTGTGCAAAAGATTGTCTCTAAGTATGAAGAAGATGCTGCACCAGATCGTTTCAAACAAGCTGGCATTATAACAGGAATCAATCAATTACTAGGCGGTCTATTCTCAGCTATTGGACCTGTCGCCATTTCTGGATCAGCAGGGTTTATTGCAACGACTAATATTTATAAGCGGCTCCCATTTATGTTAGGATCAAGCTTTATTATTGTCGTTAGTATATTTCCAAAGATCACTTCATTCTTTGCAGCAATCCCGGTTGCAGTTGGTTATGCTGCTATCTATCCTGTATTTGCAAGTATGATTGGTCTAGCCTTCCGTGAATACGACACAGTACAAAATAAAGAACAATTATTTAAGGTAGCGGGTCTTTCCATCTTTACTGGAGTCGGAGTTATGTTCGTTCCAGCTGGAGCATTTTCTACGCTCCCACCATTTCTAGCATCATTTTTAAGTAACGGTCTCGTTCTTGGATCTGTCATGGCAATTTTGCTCGAAATACTATTTTCTCGTTCTACAGAAAAACAACTATCGTAAATTGGAAAACTTCCATTATTGCACTCTACCTTTAGAGTTGTTACGATAAATTATCATGGGCAATACGCTCATGATAATTTATCTACTTCTTCCTGAAGAAGTTCGATGTCTTACTATTATTCCTTAATATCTTCATGAACATGTATTTCTATTTAAATAAAGAAGGGAATTTTCAATATGACTTATAAAATGATTGTTTTAGATTTAGATGATACTTTATTACGTGACGACCATACCATTTCACCTCGTACGAAAGAGGCTCTAATGACTGCGCAAGAGCAAGGAGTAAAGGTGGTACTTGCTTCTGGACGTCCAACGTTTGGTATGCGCAATGTAGCGAAAGAACTTCGTTTAGAAGAATACGGCAGTTTTATTCTATCTTTTAATGGTGCAAAAATTATTAACTGTAAAACAAACGAAGAAATCTTTAGTAGTACGCTATCTCCTGAAATCGTTCACAACCTATTTGAAATTAGTAAAACTGAAGATGTATGGATTCATACTTATATGGGCGATGATATCGTAACGGAAGAAAATAATCCTTATACTGAAATTGAGGGCGATATTACTGGTATGCCAATTGTTGTAGTAGATGACTTTAAAGCCGCAGTTAAAGAGCCGGTAGTAAAAGTATTAATGAATAAAGAGGCTGAACGCCTTGTTGAAGTTGAAAAGAAACTACAAAAACAACTAGAAGGCCAATTAAGCGTGATGCGTTCGAAACCATTCTTCTTAGAATTTACAGAAGCCGGTGTTACAAAAGGAACGAGCTTAAACAAACTGATCCAAAAGCTTGGCATTAAGCGTGAAGAAGTTATCGCAATGGGCGATAGCTATAACGACCAAGCAATGATTGAATTTGCTGGTCTTGGCGTTGCAATGGGCAATGCACCTGATGATATTAAAGAAATTGCAAACTACGTAACAGATACAAATATGAACGATGGTGTTGCAAAAGTTGTAGAGAAATTCGTTTTAAAAACGGATGTACTTGTTTAATATTTTCATTCACAAAACCTATTTGAAGTCAAATACTTCAAATAGGTTTTTATTTAAATTCTCATGCTTTTGTGACTATATTTTGAACTTTGCACTATTCTCGTAGTGTAAACTTTCTTTTTGTATATAATGAAACAAAATAGACTATTTTATTTTGAAAAAGAATACAAATTTACTATATACAAGCATACGTTAAAGGAGGCTACTTTATGTTATCTACACCAATCGGACGATTAAGAGCAATTGGACTAGTTGAGGGTATTTCTTTCCTACTACTATTATTTGTAGCAATGCCATTGAAATATTTCGCAGGATTTGCAACAGCTGTTAAAATTACAGGCATGGCTCATGGTGTTCTATTTATTCTATTCATCTTTGCAGTAATTCAAGTAACAATCGTACACCGTAAATCAATTTTATGGGCACTTGGAGCATTCGTTTCATCAGTTATCCCATTTGGTACTTTTGTACTAGATGCAAAATTAAAGAACGAGCAACAATGATAATAAAAAAGGTAGTTAACGACTGTTAACTACCTTTTTTATTTATAAATTTGGAATTTCCCAATCAATTTCTCTTTCGCCCATATTAGCTAAAATCGTATTTACTTTAGAATATGGCTTACTACCAAAGAAACCACGTCTTGCCGATAATGGGCTTGGATGTACAGATTCGATAATATGATGATTCGAATTCGTAATTAACTTCTTCTTCGCCTGCGCATGGCGCCCCCACAATATGAAAATAACTGGCTTTTCACGTTCGTTCAACAGTTCAATCACACGATCTGTGAAATGCTCCCATCCTTTTCCCTTATGCGAATTTGCTTCGCCTTGACGAACTGTTAATACGGTATTTAGTAGTAATACTCCTTGTTCCGCCCATTTTACTAAATAACCGTTATTCGGGATTTCATAACCATATTCATCTCGAAGTTCTTTATACATATTTAACAATGATGGTGGTGTTTTAACACCAGGTTGTACAGAAAAGCTTAAACCATGCGCTTGATTCGGTCCATGATATGGATCTTGTCCTAAAATAACAACCTTTGTATTTTCATAACTTGTATACTGAAGAGCGTTAAAGATATCTTCTACCTTCGGATAAACAACATGCGTGCTGTATTCTTCTGTCAAAAAACTGGATAGAGTACGATAATACTCTTTCTCGAATTCTTGTGCCAATAGTGGCTCCCAATCATTCTTTAAAACATTTTCCATACTGTCACTTCCTATCTAATTAATTCACCATATCCTGTTTTGTAAATACTACGAACGAAATAATAAGGGAAACAACTGCCCAAACAGTTAAATTCATCAAAGAAAATCCCATCGATAAACCTTGTAATGCAGGTAATTTTCCTGATAAATAATCCGTTAATGATAAATTCACACTAAAAATATATTTCGCGCCTTCCCAAGATGTTGCGAATGAGCTTAAAATACCGCCTGCAATTAATGCAGCTAACATAACGCCCATACCAGCTGGTGTATTACGAATTAAAACAGAGACCATAAATGATATAGTTCCGACAACGATAGCAACAAACCAGGCTAGTCCATACGCCATTAAGATGTATTGCCACTGCGGAATAAGATGCACAAAGTTCGTATTTAACGTTTCCTTATCAATGACGAATCCTGTTAAAACAGGTAAATTCCATCCCGAGTATCCAAATACAAGCCCTGATAATACGTAAGCAAACAAACCTACAAGAAGCAGTATGAGTGAAATGAAAAATAACATCGTCACGTACTTACTAAGGAGTATTTTCCAGCGCCGAATCGGCCGCGTAAGTAACATCTTCATCGTTCCATCACTTCGTTCTCCTGAAACAATATCAATAGCGACAATCATTACGAGAAGCGGAATAAACAATGTAATTCCTTGCTCAATAAACGCCCTTACAAAAGTTGGTGCACCTGGTGCCATCGGGTTAATATCATGATCTAAATAATATTGTTGCTGCTCCACTCTTACCTTTAGCCAATCACGCCATTCTTCTGGTAATCTAGAGTTGTTTAAGCGGTTTTGAGAATCAACAATTTGTTGTTGTAATGAAACTTTCCAATCCGTTGTACCGAGCCTTTTTTGTGTCGTTTCTATTTCACGATACTGAGCATATACAAAAAGTGGAATTAAGATCGCTAAAATAAGCATGACAACAAAAATGCGTTTCTTACGGTAAATTTTTTCGGATTCATTTAAAACTAGATTCGCAAATTCACGCATGCTGCTCACCCCTTGTGAGTTCAATAAATAAATCTTCTAGCGTAAATACAAGTTCCTTAACGCTATGTACATCTATCCCATTTTCTACAAAATATTTATTCCAACTACTTATAGATGCAATATCCATCCGGCATAGTAATCGGTCACCTTCTATACTCACTTCTCTTACTTCCTCAGCATCTTCTAGCATATCTTTCGCCTTAGAAATCGGTGTAACAATCCATTCTACACGATCACTTGCTGTTTTAATTAACTCTTCAACCTTGGCAACTGTTATCATCTTTCCCTTATGAATAATAGCAACGCGATCACATATCATTTGCACTTCACTTAGCAAGTGACTTGAAATAAACACGCTCATATTTTCTTCTTTTACAAGCTTATGTATAAATTCCCTAAGTTCTCTAATCCCTGCTGGATCTAAACCATTCGTTGGCTCATCTAATATGAGCAATTTGGGATTCCCAAGGAGCGCCTGTGCAATTCCAAGGCGTTGTTTCATACCAAGTGAGTACGTTTTTACCTTGTCATGAATTCTTTCATCTAAATGAACCATTTCAGCAATTTCAATAATACGTTCATCTGATATATCACCTAACATACGGGCAAATTGTTTTAAATTTTCCCATCCCGTTAAATATGTATACAGTTCTGGGTTTTCAACGATACTCCCAATTTGACGCATCGCTTCTCTGAAATTTTCCTTAATAGAATAACCACCAATAGAAATCGTACCTTCTGTTTCTTTAATCAATCCAACTAACATTCGAATGGTAGTCGTTTTTCCGGCACCATTCGGTCCTAGGAAGCCAAACACTTCTCCTTGTTTTACATCGAAGGAAATATTCTCTACAATTGTCTTCTTTCCAATTACCTTCTTCACGTCTCGTACGGAAAGTATCGTCGTCATTTTACCCCTCCTTGTTCTAGTTTTAATTTACTCGCAACATTTTGAACTAATCGGTCTGCCATATATGTATACCCTACTTCATTCGGATGGAAATGATCGGAGTATAATAAATCTTTCCCACGGTTTTGGAATAAATCAAATGTCGGTGTAATATACACATTTTTATTATTTATCGCTAACTTTTCTAAAGATGTATTCCAGTCTACAACAATGTTTGAAGATCCTTTTAAATCTTCTACATCTTCAAAAGGATTATATAAACCTAGCCAAAAAATAGGGCTATCTGTATTTAACTTACGAATTTCTTCTATAATTTTCTTCGCCTCATTTTGGAATGTTTCTGTATCAGGACGGTATGTTTCTAAATCTATCTTTCCAAGCGATTCCCAGCCCGGAAATAAATCATTTCCTCCAATCGTTAAAACGATTACATCTGCTTGCTTAATTGAATATTGAG
Source organism: Bacillus sp. SH7-1 (assembly GCF_008042405.1). Taxonomy (NCBI): domain Bacteria; kingdom Bacillati; phylum Bacillota; class Bacilli; order Caryophanales; family Bacillaceae; genus Bacillus; species Bacillus sp. SH7-1. Next base: position 100,716 of record NZ_QNUD01000002.1, on the reverse strand, counting down.
CGCCACTACTCTCAATTTGTTTTAATAAGTCCGGCATTTTCGCACCACTAACCGCTAAGTTAGTTAAGGCAACCTTTTGCTTATAATCTTTTTGTAAATCTTCTTTCATCCGTCCAATATAGCCAATTCCTTCTTTATCACCAACACCGCGTGTTAATGAATCACCTAAACTAACGATTTGTAACATTCCCGTTTTCTTTTTCTCTTTTGCCACTACATCGGTCTTTTTAATTAAATTTGAAGCTTTCGGATTTAATACATCATTCACACCTGAAACAAAGCCATATGCAAATAAACAGAAAGATGCAATTGTAATGAGCAGAATTACTTTTACTACTTTTGATCTCATATCAAAACCCCTTTTAGCCCTCATAGATTGTCCATAATTATACCAAACGCAATTTTGAAAAGCGATTTTCACACCTTCTCAATTATGTCGTTTCTCTATCTACTAACTCTGGTAATAACTCTATATGCTTCACATCTAATTTCTCTTCATTAATCTTTTCATATAATAATTCAAACGCTTTCACTCCAACGTTTTTACTAGAATGCGAAATCGTCGTTATACCCAATATATCTGCCACCTCTTGATCATCACACCCGATAATCGTAATATCCTCTGGAATACGAATTCCTTGTTTTTTTGCTTCTGTAACCATCCCCGCTGCAATATGGTTACAAGATACAAGGAACGCCGTCGGTTTTACTGACATATGAGCCCATTCTCTAATTACATCGCGTCCATCTTCCACTGTAAAACACCCCTCAAATTTCCAGGTCTCTAACGGTGTTACGATACTCTGTTGAAGCGAATCTTCGTACGCCTTCTTTCGTCTTTGGCTATTAACGCTATTACTTCTTCCAATACAATATCCAATACGTGTATGACCGGCATCTATTAAGCTTTTCATCCCACGTGAAAATACTTTGTAGTAATCGATATGGACACTTGAAATACACTTCGAATCTATTTCTTCACACATAACAATCGGGCCGAATTTCGTATATTCTTCAAGCTTCTCCTTACTATTTGTCCGAGAACAAATAATAACCCCATCAAGCTTTTTCATTTTTAACATATTTAAAATTTCTAGTTCTCTTTCTTCGCTATAATTTGTCTGGCAAAGCATCATATTATAATTATTCTTTGCTGTTTCTTTTGATATTCCCTCGATAATAGCACTATAATATTGATCATTTACGTGTGGCAATAAAACGCCAATTACATTCGTTTTTCCTTTCACTAAATGAATTGCATTCACGTTTTGCGTGTAATTTAATTCTTCTATAATCGCTAAAATTTCTTTTCGTTTCTGTTCATTTACGTACGGATGATTATTTAGTACACGTGAAACAGTTGAAACAGATACTCCAGCAAGTTCAGCAATCTTTCTTATATTCGTCATCTCATTTTCCCCTTCTCGCAAAAATTCTCCCTTGACCTGGTAAGCTTTCCACAATATATCCTTTCCTAGCAAATACATTTTGAAAGGATATACAACTATGCTTCGATTCAAATTAGAATATATATTTTTCATTGGCGGTCTACTCATTCTCGCCATCGGTATTAATATGATGACGACAATTACTTCATTTGGACTTAGCCCTTATGATTCCTTCTTTATTGCACTATATCAAAATTTCGGGATAAGTATCGGTTTTTGGATTTTCATGATTAACTTTGCTTTTACCCTTATCGTTCTCTTTTGGAATAAAAAACAAATTACAATTGGTACAATCGTAACGATGGTTCTTATTTCTCTTTTTGTTGATTGGATTGGTTCCATTACAACTATTATGGACGCTATCCGCTCTCTTCCAAAATATATAACACTTATTTGCGGAAATCTATTCGTCGGAGCTGGGATTGGTCTTTATGTCTCTACAAACCTTTGCGCAGCACCTCAAGAGGCTTTCGTTTTAACGGTTGCTGAGAAAAAGAAATGGACATTTAGAAGAACAGAAATTTCATTAGCATTTTTATTTTTAACATTAAGCTTTTTATTAAATGGACCTATCTATTTTGGAACTATCATCTTATCTTTTACAACAGGCTGGATTATACAAGCATTTATTCAAGTTGGTACGCAGATTTTAAATAGAAAAAAACCTATTAAGCAAGCCGCTTAATAGATTTTTTATTAGTCGAGATACTACTTAGCATCCCCTTCAATTCGATAGTTTGCTTTCACACAATCTATTTCTTCATACCCTTGCAACGTATGTAGAATATAATCATAATCAGCAAGCGACGCACGATGCGTTACAATTACAATTTCAGCTTTTCCTTTCTCTTCAAGTGGCATTTGAATAATCTTTTCAAAGCTAACACCACGCTCAGAGAATAATGAAGTAATTTTTGCAAATACACCAATTTCATCTTTTACATGAAGTCTTAAAAATTTCTTCACAACAATTTCGTCTGGCTCTTTTAATACCTTTTTATACTGCGGGGATACCGCGCTATTTCCATTTACACCTAATCTAATATTTTGCATTACAGCTACTAAATCGGAAACAACAGCTGTTGCTGTCGGTAAACTTCCTGCACCGGGTCCATAAAACATCGTTTCTCCGACTGCTTCACCATACACATATACAGCGTTATATTCGTTTTGTACGGCCGCAAGAGGATGTGTATTTGGAAGTAGTGTCGGTTCAACTGTAACCTCTAATTTTTCACCATCTCGCTTCGCAAGACCGATTAATTTAATCGTGTATCCTAAACTCTTACTGTATTCAATATCTTCTTCTGTAATAGAAGTAATCCCTTTTACCTTCACATCTCCAAGCTCTACATTTGTAGAGAAACCAAGGGTAGCCAAAATCGTCATTTTTCTTGCTGCATCTAAACCTTCTACATCTGATGTTGGATCTGCTTCTGCAAATCCAAGTTGTTGGGCTTCTTTTAACACGTCGTTATATGCTCTCCCTTCATCTGACATTTTCGTCAAAATAAAATTTGTCGTTCCATTTACAATTCCCATTACTTTCGTAATAAGATCTGAAGAAAGTCCTTCTACGATGCTTCGTAAAATCGGAATCCCTCCGGCTACACTTGCTTCATAAAACAAATCTGCTTTATTATCTTTTGCTACCGCTAATAGTTCCGCCCCATGCAACGCCATTAAATCCTTATTGGCAGTCACAACATGCTTCCCACTTTGTAAAGCTTGCAAAATATATGCTTTTGCATCATCAATACCGCCCATCACTTCGATGACAACGTCAATATTTGGATTATCTAAAATTTCATTTGCATCTTGTGTTAATAGAGTAGAAGGTACCTCTACTTCTCTCTCTTTTTCAATATTTTGTACTAGTACTTTCGTTACTTTCACAGGGCAACCTACTTGATGTATAAGCCGCTCTTGATGATCTGTTATGATACGAACTACACCGCTACCAACTGTCCCAAGACCTAATAAACCAACTTGAATTTCTTTCATAATACTGTCCACCCCTCAAAAATTGTGTTTAGATGAAATTATATGAGCAAAAAATCTGAAAAACAATGTTTTTTGAACATTCGGAAAAATAAAGGTTAATCTTTACAAAGAAAACGTTACCACGTGTTACACAATCTTTTTTTATAATACATAAGGGGTTTCTTGATACACGTAATAATTCAACCAATTAGAGAATAATAGATTCCCATGGCTCCTCCACCTAACAAGCGGTTTCTCATTTGGATTATTATGCTTAAAATAATTTTTTGGCACATCAATATTTAACCCTTTTTGACGATCTCGTTCGTATTCTTCTTTTAACGTATCACAACTATATTCGCTATGACCGAGTGCGAAAACTTGCCTGCCTTCTTGCCCGATAACAAGATGAACACCCGCTTCTTCAGAGTTTGCTAATAATGTTAATTGTTCCACCTCTCTAATATCACTCTCTCGTACTTCTGTATGACGAGAGTGCGGAGCAAAAAACAACTCATCAAAGCCTTGTAACAATTTCACATGTTGTTCAAGGACCTCATGTTCAAATACACCAAACATTTTTTCCTTCAGAGGATATTTGGGAACGCCATAATGATGATACAAACCAGCCTGTGCCCCCCAGCAAATATGAAGCGTAGATGTTACATTCGTTTTTGAATACTCCATAATACGCCCAAGCTCTTCCCAATAATCTACCTCTTCAAAAGAAAGGGTTTCAACTGGTGCTCCTGTAATAATGAGTCCATCAAATCTCTCATTCTCAATATCACGGAATGTTTTATAGAAACTTGTTAAATGTTCCTGTGCTACATTACGAGACAAATGCGATTCCATATGAAGTAAATGAACATCTAATTGCAATGGTGTATTGCCAATTAAACGAAGTAATTGCGCTTCTGTTTCTTGCTTTGTAGGCATTAAATTTAATATGGCAATTTTCAATGCCCGGATATCTTGTGTTTCTGCTCGCTCTTTTGTCATTACAAAAATATTTTCCTCCTGTAACACTTTGCGAGCTGGTAAATCTTTATCAATTATGATTGGCATGTTGTTTGCCTCCGACTAGCGCTGCTTCTAAATCTGCAATAATATCAGAGACATCTTCTATACCAACTGATAAACGAATTAAATCTGATGTGACACCCGCTAAACGCTGATTTTCAGCACTTAATTGTCTATGCGTTGTACTAGCAGGATGTATAACGCAAGTTCGTGCATCAGCTACATGCGTTACGAGAGTTGCTAGTTTTACATTTGCGATAAATTCTTTCGCTGCTTCTAATCCCCCCTTAATGCCGAATGTTAAAACACCACTAGCACCTTTCTTCAAATACTTTTGTGCTAACGAGTAATTTTCATTACTATCTAATCCCGGATAATTCACCCATTCAATACGTTCATGATCAACAAGCCACTTAGCAACTGCGAGAGCATTTTCACTATGACGCTCCATTCGTAAATGCAATGTTTCTAAGCCGATATTGCTAATATACGCATTGAATGGGCTCATACAATTTCCGTAGTCTCTTAATAATTGAACACGTGCCTTCACAATATAAGCTGCTGCACCAAAATTTTGAACGTAACTTACGCCGTGATAACTTGGATCCGGTTCAACAAGTTCAGGATATTTCCCATTTGTCCAATCGAAGTTCCCTCCGTCAATGACAATGCCACCTAAAGAACTTGCATGACCATCAATATATTTCGTCGTAGAATGAACGATAATATTTGCTCCATGTTCAAATGCTTGGCATAAATAAGGAGTCGCTAATGTATTATCCACAATAAAAGGTACTTCTAACTCTTTGGCTGCATCTGAAAATTCTTTGAAATTTAAAACGTTCATTGCTGGATTTCCTAGCGATTCTGCATAAACGAGTTTCGTCTTATCATTAGCAAGGGCCACAATTTCATCAGCTGTTAAATTTGGATTAAAGAACGTAACATCAATACCAAGCTTACGCAAACTCACTCCAAATAAATTAAACGTCCCGCCATAAACTGTGGAAGAACAAAGCAAATGGTCTCCACTACTACAAATATTTAAAACGGCGAGCATAATAGCAGCCTGCCCAGAGGCCGTTGCAACAGCTCCTACACCACCTTCTAAATCTGATAACTTCTGCTCAAATGCTGCTAAAGTAGGATTGCCAATACGCGTATAGATATATCCTTCTGCCTCTAAATTAAATAGTGCTGCTAAATCATCCGAAGTATCATATTTATACGTTGTACTTTGATAAAGCGGTAAAACACGCGGTTCACCATTCTTTGGCGTATAGCCACCTTGCACACAAATTGTTCCTTTTCCCCATGATTCTCCCATCTCTCATTCTCCTTTCTTCTTATACAAAATAAAAAACTGCCCCTTTCCTGAAAACAAGAAAGGAGCAGTTTGAAAACACGCTCTAAAGGCTCTTTCTTATCTTTCAGGATATTACCTGCAGGATTTGGCACAATTCCGTTATACGGCTGTTGCCAAGGTTTCGTCGGGCCTGTCCCTCCACCTTTTCTTGATAAGACTATGCAATTACCGTTGATTTTATAGCAATAATTTCCTAATGTCAATTAGTTTTTCTGAATGTTCTAAATTAAATACAAAGAATTTGACATGCATAACAAAAGAAATATATTCCATATTCATTTGAAAAAGACCTTTTAAAACCCATAATTACTATATAGAATGAAATAAGTAGTTTAACTGTATACATTTCAAATTCTCACAAGACCTCAATATATTGAATAAGCCAACCTCTCAAAAAGATACTATACATATTCATTTCACAGTATTATATTTAATTCTTTCAACATTAAAACTTACATAACGGAGGTAAAACATGACACACACAAAGGACATGCACTTTATACTCGTCCTATACGGCATTATTTTAGGCTCTATAGTAGGAGCAACAGTCTGGTTATTTTTAGTTACAATAAATATCGGCATTCACTTTATTTGGGGATACTTACCTACTATCTTATCTTCTCCCCCGTATTACACCATTTGTATAACAACTATCGGTGGTATTCTCGTTGGCTTAACCCAAAAATACTTCGGCACATATCCACGTCTTATGCCGGAAGTAATGGGTGAATATAAAAAAACAGGTAGAATTGAATACCGTTTTGTACATAAAGCTACTTTAACTGCGATTATCGTTTTAATATTTGGGGCTAGCTTAGGTCCCGAAGCAGCACTTGTTGGAATTATCGGTGGACTTTGTACATGGGTAGGGGATCGCTTTACATTCGCCTTAAAAGGAATGAATGAACTAACGGAGGTTGGAATTGGTGCTACTTTAAGTGTAATTTTTAACGCGCCATTATTCGGTTATTTAGCTCCAAATGAAAATGAGGGTGAACAAATTAATGAATTTTCTAAAGGAAAAAAAGCAATTGTATATTTAGCTACTACTTTCGCTGGTTTTTCCATTTATTTATTGCTTAGTAAATTTGATAATCGTGGATCCTTTATCGTTGATTTTGGAGAAGGTTCCCTTTCTCTTAATGAATGGATTGCCTTTCTACCACTTGCTAGTATTGGTGCTATAGTTGGATTCTTTTATTTTAAATTAGAATTCACATTAGAGAAATTCATTCATCCTTTTAGGGAATACAAACTTATCCTTGGAATTATCGGTGGTGTTTTATTAGGGATTACAGGAACTTTTCTCCCATACACATTATTCTCCGGAGAACATCAATTAAAAGATTTAGTCGTTGAATGGAGCCATTTATCCTTCTGGGTACTACTTCTTTCAGGGGTTTTAAAATTATGTATTACTGCTGTTTGTTTAAATACAGGTTGGCGTGGCGGACATATTTTCCCAATTATATTCGCTGGATCTAGTATCGGATATGCTATAGCTTCTATTATCCCTATAGATCCAATCGCTTCGGTAGCCATTGTCACAACAGCAATTTCAAGCTATGCATTAAGAAAACCAATTGCTATAACACTACTATTACTCATGTTTTTCCCGCTCAACTTACTATTACCTATGCTTGGAGCGGCAGCGATTGGTAATGCATTTCCACTTCCTAAAAACAACGAAACTACAAGCTAATACAAATAGGCAGTAGGGACAAAAGTTCCACTGCCTATTTTCATTACACATGCTGCTTCAATAGTGCGTGTAACTCTTCAAAATTTTGCACTTCATATGTCGGCACAATCTCACTATTATTTGATTTCTTTTCTGGATTAAACCAACAAGTATCAATTCCTGCTACATATCCACCTTTAATATCAGCGCTTAACGAATCCCCAATAATGAGCCCTTCTTCAAGGGAAAAATTAGGAATTCGTTCAAAAACATAATCAAAATACTCTTTCATTGGCTTTTGATAACCCGTATCTTCAGAAACAAAAATATCTTTAAATAGCGAATGTAATCCTGCATTACGCAAACGTTTATCTTGCGTCTTAGAAACACCGTTTGTCACTATATATAAATCATACTCCCTTTGAATTTGATTTATAAATTCAAACGCGCCTTGTATGAGTTGATTCCCTTCTTCTAAGTAACTGCGATAATTATTTTCGAATAATATTCCATCTACTTCTTGTCCATATTCTTTAAATAAAACCGAAAATCTTGTATTTACTACTTCATCACGATTTATTTTACCTTCTTCAAAATCATCCCAAAGACCTTTATTAACTTTTTTATACTGTGCTTCAACTTCGCTAGTTAGAGGAATTCCTTTCTCCTCAAAAAGCATACGTAACGCTATCTTCTCAGCCTTTTGAAAATCTAACAATGTATCATCTACATCAAATAATAGTGTTTTATATTTTTTCATAGTCCCCTCACACTCTCTTTTCTACAAAAACAAATTCACATAAATCGTACCATTCTTTCTTGTAAAAATAATAGGAGATATCTCATACTAAACATGAGGTGAAAATATGAAAGTCAGCAAAAATAGCGAAGAAATCTCTCATTACATGCAAACTTACAACTTCCATACTCTTTTTTCTTTTGATGTCTTACCGTACGCTGAACTACATTCCTTTCAAAAGAAAGAAAGGATATGTAATGAAGGGGCTAATTTCCCTTATCTTTATTACTTAATTTCCGGGAAAGCGAAAATATATATGAGTCACAAAAACGGGAAAGTCTCCTTAATTAACTTTATTCAGGCACCTTCGTTTATCGGAGAATTAGGGTTGATTGGTGTAGAATCCGTCACGAAAACGGTGGAAGTGATTGAAGAATGCATGTGCTTGGCACTTCCTCTTAAAGATTGTCAGCATCTTTTATTGCAAGATGCTACCTTTCTACAAAAACTATGCAAATTTATCGGTGAAAAAACAATTACCCGAACAGAAAGTCACGCCAAAAACAATAGTTATCCGTTCGAAAATCGATTAGCAGCATTTATTCTATTAACAGAACAAAATAACAGTTATACAGAAAAACATACTGAGGCTTCGGAATACTTAAATGTCAGCTACCGTCATCTTTTATATGTATTAAACCAGTTTTGCCAGCATAATTACTTAAAAAAAGACGGAAGAACTTATTACATACAAGATCGAATTCCATTGGAAAAATTGGCTGACGAACTTAAAATGTAAAAAAGTAGCATTAACATATAGGCGTTAATGCTACTTTTTTCGAGTGACGATTCTATTTTCAATTAAAATTTGCTTGCTACTTTAGCTGCTTCTTCAAGACCCGCTGTAATGATCTCTTCTGCCTTATCTGGGAATTGGTTATGTCCTTCAATAACTACTGTTTCCATTTTTGTTGCACCGAAGAAGCCCATCATGCTTGCTACATATTTAACAGCCATTTCTACTTCAGCTGCTGGACCTTCAGAATATACACCGCCGCGCGCGTTTAACAATGCAATCTTCTTATCTCCAATTAGACCAACTGGACCTTCTGGCGTATATTTAAACGTTTTACCAGCTCGGTTTAAATAATCAATATATGTGTGTAGTACCGCTGGAATCGTTAAGTTCCATAATGGGAAACCGAAAACAACTTTATCAGCTTCTAGGAATTGATTTAAGTACTTATCAGCAACTGCTACTGCTTTTGCTTCTTCTTCTGTTAAATCAAATCCTTTACCTGCTTTGAACGTACCATTAATCATGTCTACGCCTACGTATGGTAATTCTTCTTTATATAAATCAAGTTCTACTACTGTATCATTTGGATGCGCTTCTTTGTAATTTGCTAAAAATGCCTCATATAATTTCACACTAACTGCTTGTTCCGCGGGACGGTTGTTTGCTTTTACGAATAAAACTGTTGTCATTATATTTTCCTCCTAATACTAGCTCTTCTGTTGTTATATGCTTTCAAAAAAGGTATCCCTTGTAATTGTTGTTTGTTGCTTACAAAACATATTTTATCTTTATATCAAGATAATTTCGTCCTCACATAGACGTATTTTTCCATAAAAAAAGTCCACCTTCCAAAGGCGAACTAGGTCTTACGACTTTTGTCTTATACAATTCCATTTTTCACTGCATATAACGCCGCTTGCGTGCGATCGGATAAATGTAATTTACTCAAAATACTACTTACATGAGCTTTTACTGTTTTTTCTGTAATAACTAAAAACGAAGCGATTTCTTTATTACTCATCCCTTTTGCTAATAGCTGCAACACTTCATTTTCTCTTGCTGTTAGCACATCCACTTGAATAGAAGGTTCTTCTTCCTTTTCTTCCACAGGTAATGTTTGAGAGAGAAGAGCAGTTGCTATATCTGGATGTAATTGAATATTACCTTTATATGCGCTTCGAATAGCTTCAACAAGTTGGTCTGGTTCTACATCTTTTAAAATATAGCCGCTTGCTCCCGCCCTTAATGCTGGTAAAACATGTGCCTGGTCAGAAAAGCTAGTTAATACTATTACTTTCACATCCGGATATTCTTGTTTGATACACGCCGTTGCCTCAACACCATCCATTTCGGGCATATATAAATCCATTAGTACAACATCAGGATTTGTCTCCCCTACTTTCACTAATGCTTCTTTCCCATTATTCGCTTCTCCAACTAACGCTAAATCTTCTTGCGTACTTAAGAAAAATGCTAATCCTTTTAAAACAACTGTATGATCATCAACTAACAATACTTTTATTTTCACAAACTTCCCTCATTTTCACATCATAATGGTACGTCTACTTTTATACTGGTTCTTTTCTTATCACTTACAATTTTAATTGTTCCACCAATTAATTCTACTCTTTCGCGCATCGTAGTCATGCCGAGTGATTTCTTCTCTTTTATATCCTTTTCTACAAAGCCTTTTCCTTGATCGACTATTTCTAATGATACATTCTTCTCCGTCACTTTGAAATAAATCGTTGCTTCTCTGACATTCGCATGTTTACTTACGTTATTTAAAGCTTCTTGTCCAATTCTCCATAGCGCTTCCTCTACTACACGTGGCAAATCACGAACACCTGTAACTTGTTCACGAATTTTCAATCCCAAGTTTTCACCGTACTGCTTTAAAGCTGGTAATAAGCCTTTTTCTAAACCTGCCGGACGAAGCTGCCAAATTAATGTTCTCATTTCCTTTAAAGCCCCTTGCGCTAGTTCACGCATCTCATGCAAAGATTGATCAACCTTTTCATTTTGACCTTTTAAAACAGCTTCAGCCCCTTTTGTCATAAAGGTTAATGAAAATAATTTTTGCGAAACAGAATCATGTAAATCCCTCGCTAATCGGTTTCTTTCTTCCATTCGTACGAGTTCACGGCGCTGTTCGTTTAATCTTAAATTCTCTATTATTAATGAAACGTGATTCGATAATGCTTGAATTACATCTATTGTATTAACATCAAATTCCCCATTATTTAAACTAACACATAAAACACCAAATATATGATTTTGGATATGTATTGGTGCAGCAATAACAACTCCATTTAGATGTTTTAATAGAGCTAGCTCACCTTGCTCTAACGCCTTCTTTGCCGCTTCTTTTACATCCTCTTGTAACCCTTCCTGACCATAAGAAGCTCGCAAAGATAACTCTATTTCTTCCCTAATAAAAAACGCCACTTGATTCCACTGAAATACTTCACCTACGTGATTTACCACTTTTTCAGGTAATATATTAAACTTATGAATCGTTTTTAAAGCTTGAATAAACCGCTCCAATTTCACATAATAATGTGCTCTTCGCTTTTCATTTTCATATAATTTTGTTCGTTTTAAGGCCGTCCCGATTTGGAAAGCAACTGATTGGAGCAATACTAATTCTTCTTCCGAAAAATGTGTTTTACCTGGGCTAGCTACATTTAAAACACCAAATTTCTCTCCTCCAGCCTTTAAAGGAACCGTAGCATGGTGAAGGATTCCTTCTGTATCTCCCCAATTATATTCAATTGCATTATTAATTCTTTTACATTCAATAATATTAACCGCTCGCTCTAATTTTCCATCCACAAAGCCACGTAAACACCAACACTCACCTTCACACATCGGACGTTTATTTTCATATGTAAGTGCCTCTGGTAACTGATAATCGATCAACTTCGTATATTTCCCATTTTCATCCGCAAGAAAAATCCAGCCCGTCGTTAGACCCGTTACACTGAGCAATTTTTCTAGCACTGCTTGCAGTACATGGTACATATCATTTGATGTATTTAGTGTTTCTGCAATTTCTTTTAATATAACTAATTCATTTGTACGATTCTCTTGAAACATAATTCGTCTCCTACATACAAGATTTTAAATAGCTCCTCAAATAAATCATCTACTTTTCACTTTGTACTTATTCATAACATTGATATAATGGTGAAAACATAGTTTTCATTATATCACCTGAGGGGGCTTTCATAATGACATTAAATAAAGCACTTACTATCGCTGGTTCTGACACAAGTGGCGGTGCTGGTATACAAGCTGATTTAAAAACATTCCAAGAACTTGGTGTATACGGAATGACATCTCTTACGACAATCGTAACGATGGATCCACATAACGGTTGGGCACATAACGTATTCCCAATCCCAGCTTCTACATTAAAACCACAGTTAGAAACGACAATTGAGGGTGTTGGAGTAGATGCTTTAAAAACAGGTATGCTTGGATCAGTAGAAATTATTGAAATGGTTGCAGAAACAATCGAAAAACATAATTTCAAAAATGTAGTAGTTGACCCTGTTATGGTATGTAAAGGTGCTGATGAGGCATTACATCCTGAAACGAATGATTGCTTACGTGACGTTCTTGTTCCAAAGGCATTAGTTGTAACACCAAACTTATTTGAAGCTTACCAATTAAGTGGTGTGAAAATTAATTCTCTTGAAGACATGAAAGAAGCAGCGAAAAAAATCCACGCTTTAGGTGCGAAATATGTCCTAATTAAAGGCGGCAGCAAGCTTGGTACGGAAACTGCAATCGACGTCCTATATGATGGAGAAACATTTGATCTTTTAGAATCAGAAAAAATTGATACAACAAATACACACGGCGCAGGTTGCACATATTCTGCTGCAATTACAGCAGAACTTGCAAAAGGAAAACCTGTGAAAGAAGCGGTAAAAACTGCTAAAGAATTTATCACAGCTGCTATTCGTTATTCATTCAAGATCAACGAATACGTAGGCCCAACACATCACGGTGCATATCGTAAATTCGTTGTATCAAAAGAACTTGTCTAACTAAATGAAAACACCCACAGAGATCATATATTCCTCTCTGTGGGTGTTTTGTTTTTTATAAGCTCTTCCGGTCATCTTACCTTTAAGATGCAGAACTGACCTGATTTCTACCATTTCTTTTGGAGTAATATAACGCGTCATCAGCAGCTTGAATAAATTGCTCTGGTGACTGTTCATATACTGAAATTCCTACTGAAACTGTAATTTTTATTTTTGTTCCATTTAACAATTGGAATGAATGTTTCTCCACAGCTGTGCGAACTTGTTCCCCCATACGCATTCCGTAGTTTAATCCCTTCTTCGGTATCAGAAGCGCGAACTCCTCTCCACCCTTTCGGAAGGCCAAATCTGGAAACGTTGAAACTTCTCGTAAAATACGCCCTATTTGTTTTAATACTTCATCTCCTGCAGGATGCCCATACGTATCATTTACATACTTAAAATGATCAATATCTATAAGTAGTAAACAAAATGAATCATTTTCCATACGCTTATTACTAATATGACGATTCATCTCTAAGTCAAACTGTCTTACGTTTCCTAAACCTGTTAATGCATCTATCGTTGCATATTGCTTCATCGTTTGAAATAACTCATTGGATTGTAAAACATAATTTGCACTTATAAACGTGATATATGCCGCTATACTACTACAAACTAAATATAATGCTACTATAGATCTATCCTTAAATAAAATAGAAAGTGGCACTGCTAAAATAGATAAACTATATACATTAAACCAGATCCACCTTGTAAATATAGAAGCTTTCATCCGCCAAATAAAAATAATTCCAACGCCTATCAATACAATAGTATAACAAGCCAATTCAGAGGCTAAAGAGTAATCAGTGAAAAACAATCGAGTAATTAAAATAATAGTAACTGTTATACTACTAGCTATTGGACCTCCAATTGTAATTGCCAAAATAACAGCTAAATAGCGTAGATCTAACATAATATCCTCAATATGTACACCAAAATGCATCAACAGTGCACTTAATATTCCGGTAAGAATACCTACTACACATTTCTGCCAAAAAGAGAACTCTTCTTTTAACGGCCTGTCCCTTAAAAACTGACCTCCAATAAAAATAAAGGAAAGAATAATTGTTGTGTTTACAAATAAATCCCTTAACATAAAATAATCTCCCTACTTTTCTATCTATCCCTTTCCTTATTTTATTGTATACGAAGTTCCTATAATTCCCAAAGATTTTTATTTATTTTTTGCTGTTTCACGTGGAACAGCAAAAAATAAAAAAGGACGAAAATTCGTCCTTTTCACTAACAACAGCGCGATATCTTGCCACCCTTTGCATTAAATCTAGCTTCTTGTGCTTCTGCAAAAAACTGTTTTTGACATACAACTTCTTCTTCTGGATGATGCTTTTTCATGTGCTCTACATACGTTTCATAGCTTGGTACTCCAACAAGTAAACTAATAAAGTGTTTCCTTTGTCCCCATACTTGCCATAGTCTTTTAAGCATAGTTCCTCGACTCACTTTCATCTCTAGGGATATATGGTGCCTCTTTTAGCGGCATCGGCTTATTTCTTAATACTTGAATCCAAATTCGAATTGCAGAAATTAATACAGCGATTACAACTATCATAAAAATCCCGCAAAGTGCCGCATCAATATAATCATTGAAAATAATTTGCTTCATTTGAGCGACATTTTTAGCTGGCGCTAACACTTTCCCCTCATCTAATGCTCCTTGGAACACCTTTGCGTGGGATAAAAATCCTATTTTAGGGTTTTCATGAAATAGCTTTTGATAACCCGCCGTCATCGTTACAATAAGCAATCCGACAGTTGGAATAAGCGTCACCCAAACATATGCCTTTTTCCCCATTTTGAACAAAATCGTCGTTCCAAGTAATAATGCAATACCCGCTAACATTTGGTTCGCAATACCGAAAAGTGGCCATAATGTGTTAATTCCACCAAGCGGATCAACTACCCCTTGATATAAGAAATAACCCCATCCTAATACACATAACGTTGTAGCTATTACATTTGCTAATGTAGAATCCGTTTTCCCAAATGGCTTATATACATTCCCTAAAATATCTTGAATCATAAATCGGCCTACACGCGTTCCAGCATCAATCGTTGTTAAAATGAATAGCGCTTCAAAGAGAATCGCAAAATGATACCAAAATGCCATCATGGTCGTTCCACCTATTACTTGTGAGAAAATATATGCCATACCTATCGCTAACGTTGGCGCACCACCTGTACGTGATAAAATCGTTTGCTCTCCAACGTTTACAGCGAGATCTTTTAGTTCATTTGGTGTAATAGCAAATCCCCATGAGGAAATAACTTGAGCTGCCTGTGAGACATCTGTACCGATAAGTGCTGCGGGACTATTAATTGCAAAATAAGTTCCCGGTGTTAATACACAAGCTGCAATCATCGCCATCGCCGCTACAAATGACTCCATTAACATTGCTCCATAACCAATTGGCTGTGCGTGTCCCTCTTGCTCAATCATCTTCGGCGTCGTACCTGATGAAACGAGAGCATGGAATCCAGACACTGCACCACAAGCAATAGTAATAAATAAGAACGGGAATAAGTTTCCAGAGAACACAGGACCAGTTCCATCAATAAATTTCGAAACCGCTGGCATCTGTAGCTCTGGTGCTACAATTAAAATACCGATTGCTAATCCTACAATTGTTCCGACTTTTAAAAATGTGCTTAAATAATCACGTGGTGCTAAAAGCATCCAAACTGGTAATGCCGATGCGATAAATCCATATACAATAAGCATAATAGCAATTGTTTCGCCGCTAAATGTGAACATGCTTGCAAGCGCTGGATTTTCCGCTACATACTGCCCTCCAATAAGAGACAGTATAAGTAGGATAATTCCGATTGCTGACCCTTCACCAACCCGTCCAGGCCTAATGTAGCGCATATACACTCCCATTAAAATAGCGATAGGAATCGTTGCTGCTATTGTAAACATTCCCCAAGGGCTTCCGACAAGCGCCTTTACTACTACTAATGCTAATACCGCTAATAAAATAATCATAATGCCTAAAATACCGATCATTGCAATAAGTCCTGTAACAGGACCAATCTCATCTTTAATCATTTCTCCTAAAGATTTACCATTACGTCTCATCGAAGCAAATAAAATTACAAAATCTTGCACAGCTCCAGCGACAACTACCCCAACAATAATCCATATTGTCCCTGGTAAATATCCCATTTGTGCCGCCAAAATTGGTCCTACTAAAGGCCCAGCCCCAGCAATTGCTGCAAAATGATGCCCAAATAATACCCACTTATTTGTCGGAACATAATCTTTTCCATCATTTAATGTATGGGCTGGCGTTTGCCGATTATTATCTAAACCGAATACCTTTCTCGCTATAAATCTACTATAAAAGCGATAAGCAACTGCATACACACATACCGCAGCTACTAAGAGCCATACGGCATTAATAGTTTCACCTTGTGATAAAGCTATTACACCAAAAGCACCCGCTCCTACTGCTGCAATAACTCCCCAAAGTAAAATCGACTTCAATGTTCTCACATACAATCCCCCCAATACTATTTCTTAGTGGGATTGTACTAAATTTTCTGAATATTTAACTTGAATCCTCCCTATCATGAAGGATTTTTAGTTTATCATGTTAAAAAATTCGCATTATCTGCTATAATTCAATTTTATTTCGAAGTCGTTTCACATAATTACGACTAACTGGGATCGGTTGCTCATCATATTTATCTAAATATAGATTATATGTGCCATTATAATAAGGTTTTAGTTCTTGTACATATGACATATTAATTAAATAACTTTTATGCACGCGTAAAAAATCATATGCATTTAGCTTATTTTCCAGCTCTTGGAGTGTATATGTTGAAATATACTGATTATTTGTTGTATAAATTGAAACCGTTTTGTTTTCCTTATTTTTGCTTACATATACAATATCATCAGGGAAAACATACCTAATCCCCTCTTGACCTTCTATCGGTAGTTTTCGCAAATAACTCTTTGCTTTCTCGCCTTGCTCTTTACCCATTCTATATAAAAGGAATTGCAAATCTTCTTCGCGAAATGGGCGTAGTAAATAATAAACTGCTTGAAAACGAAATGCTGTAATGGACTCCTCTATATCTTCACCCATAAAAATAAATTTCGTATAACAATTTACTTCCCGTAATAAACTCGCATATTCAAAACCCGTTCCATCTAGTAATTTGGAATTTAAAAAAACGAAATCTGGTGTATGCTTCTTCATCATAAATAATGATTCTGTTCCTGTATTTGCTTCAAAACATTCTACATTCCTTATATTTTCAGTAAATTTCTCAACTAAACTTCTTCGCTCTTCTGCTTCTTCCATGATTAGTAAAATTTTCATTTCTTCAACCACCTAATTCTTTTGTCCGTATGTCCTGTTGTATACATTCGCTTTTATAAGGAACATTCCCTTTTTCTTACTATACCATTATTTATCTAAAAAAACAGAAAAAAGGGAACCACCACGGTTCCCCCTGCCCTTTTATTCCATTATTTGTAGGCAGTAAAAATCACTGAATGCGAAAACATGAGCCCTTAGTTTTACTGCTCTAAAACACAATTGGTACGGGCCAATAATCAGATCACTCACTGATTAAAGTTTTACCTTATACCAATTCTCGTTGCTTCGTTTCTTGCCCAAGTACAATTACAGCAACTACGCCAATTAAAATTGATCCACAGAAAATCGTAAATATTAGTGATAATGAAGCCTGTGAAGCAACTAAGTATCCTACTAATAAAGGCCCAAGAATACCACCAATACGACCGAATGCTGCTGCCATCCCTGCACCTGTACCACGAATAACCGTTGGATACTGTTCAGGTGTATAAGCATATAATGCACCCCAAGCACCTAAATTAAAGAAGGATAGTAACATGCCTGCTACGATTAGTACTGTTAATGACTCTGCCACTCCAAACAAGTAAGCACTGCACGCTGTACCGATCAAATATGTAACTAAAACAAACTTACGACCAAGACGTTCAATAAACCAAGCAGCAGTGAAATACCCTGGCAATTGAGCTAACGTCATGATAAGTACGTATTGGAAACTTTTTATTAAACTAAATCCTTTTAATACCATTACACTAGGTAACCAAAGGAACATCCCATAATAGGAAAAGACAACAGAAAACCATAGAATCCATAACATAATTGTTGCCCTACGATATTCCCCAGACCAAACTGAATTTATATTTTCGATAACAGATGGTCTTTTTTCAACCTTTTGGAATCTCGGAGAATCTGGTAAATTCCATCTTAAATATAAAGCATATAGTGCCGGAACCGCACTCAATACCATCGCCACTTCCCAACCATATTTCGGGATAACAAAATACGAGATAAGAGCTGCAATTAGCCATCCACCTGCCCAAAAACTTTCTAATAGCACAACTATTCTGCCACGTTCATGTGCTTCAACGCTCTCTGATACTAATGTAGAAGCAACTGGAAGTTCTCCACCAAGCCCCATACCAATTAAAAATCGTAAAATAAGGAACATCGCAAGCGTCGTCGTTAAAGCAGTTAAACCACTACCGATAGAAAATAGTAATAATGTAATAATAAAGACTGATTTCCGTCCTATTTTATCTGATAGTATTCCAAAAACGAGCGCCCCGACTGCCATACCAATTGAATTAATGCTGCCTATCCAGCCCATTTCTTGCGTACTTAATCCCCAATCTTTTTGCAACGCTACCATTACAAATGAAAGCATTCCAACATCCATTGCATCAAATAACCATCCAAGCCCTGCTATACCAAGTAGCTTTCGCTTCGAAATTTCTTTCACCTTACCCACAAGAAGTCCTCCTTACACAGCTGTCTTTACACATCATTTTACATGTGTGAATTGTATAAGTAAAATACTTTGTAAAAAATTCTCCTTCATCATTCCCAAAAAGCAAAATACATATCCCACTATTTGAGGGCTGTAAGAACACTACCTCAAAATTCAGCTGGAGCAAAGAAATTAGACTGAAAGTATACTGCCATGAAACGCCCGATTAGTGAAGGGCACCAATCAGTATTAGATAAACAAAACCTCAATTTATCAAAAATGGCCAAATAAAAAAGTAGCGATATTCCGCTACTTTTTCGAACGCATGATTTCTTTTAAAAATTCCGCTAATACTAACTGACGACGCCAGCGCGTTGGATTACTACACAATCTATAAAACCACTCTAAATGGATTGCTTGAATCCATTTTGGTGCACGTTTTACCTCACCAGCCCATACGTCTAAACTTCCACCTACTCCAACAGCCATTTTCGTTTCTAAACGATGCTTATTAGTTTGGATAAAGTTCTCTTGTCTTGGGAAACCAAGTGCGACAAGTAATAGATCTGGTTTTGCTTCTTGAATACGAGAAACGATATTCTCTTCTTCTTCTTGTTTAAAATATCCATCTTGTATGCCTACAATAGATACAGCTGAATACGTCTTCGTTAAATGATCTGCTGCAGCTTGTACAACATGCGGTTTTGCACCAAGTAAGAAAACAGATACCGGTTTATTCTCTTCTGATAGCTTCGCAAATAAATTACACATTAAATCAAAACCTGCTACACGTTCCTTTAAAGGTGTACCTAGCATACCACTTGCTTTTACAACTCCAATACCATCAGGTGTAATTAAATCTGTATTTAATAATGTTTTATGGAATGTTTCATCCTTTTTTGCACACATAACAATTTCAGGATTCGCTGTTACTACCTGAAAAGTATGCGTTCGCTCCAATTCTAGTTGTCCCTTCAAATATTGGATTGTTTCATCCATTGTCATTGTAGAAAAAGGAACACCTAGAATATCAACCGTTTTTACTTCCATGATTAACTATCCTCTCTATTTCAGTAAAAGTTTTTTATATGCATTATAAGTATCTTCATACAAATTCTTTAGCGAGAAATGAGTAGATGCATGATTATATAAACGATTTCCCATCGCTTCTAATTCACCATTCAACCATTTTTCGTAAGCATTTTCTAATGCGTTTGCTAACGAATCCGCATCACCAATCGGTACAATCCATCCATACGTATCATCAACTATTAACTTTCTCATATCACCTACATTTGTTGCAATAGACGTTAAGCGTTGATTAGCCGCTTCTAATAAAACGAGAGGGAAACTTTCGCTATAAGAGGTTAACAAATTAATGTGTGCAGATGCATATAATTCTTTTGAATCTGTACGAAAACCTAGAAAAATCACCTTATCCTCTAAGCCTTTTTGTTTCACCATCTCTTTTAATTCTGCTTCTATAGGGCCATCACCAAGCAGAAGCACCTTTATATTTGGAATTTCAATTTTTTGTAACGCTTCAAATAAAATATCATGACCTTTAACAGGATGAAGACGCGCTACTTGAATAGCTGTAAATACTCCTTCATCGATGCCAAATTCACTCTTATCATAAGGTTTTACTGGATTACTATCATACTCAATTCCATTATAAACCGTACAAATCTTTTCTTCTGGTACACCTAGTTTTATTATGTTTCTCTTAAAGTTCTCCGTAATTGCAAAGAACAAATCTACCTTCCTGAAAGAACGTAAATTTAACTTCGTAAATACCCATCCTTTTAATCCCCTCTTCATAAAATCCAAAGTTGGATCACTGTGGACAGTCATTATCCATTTCGCTTTTATACCTTTTTTCAAGAGGGAGAGATAGAAATTTGCTCGTGCGCCATGTGTATGCACAATGTCAAATTGATTTTCATTAATAAATGCTTTTATTTTTGAAAGAATTGATAGGTCGTACCGAGATGATTGGGTAAAAACATGCACTTGAATGCCAAGGTTTCTCGCCTCTCTAGCAATCGCACCTTCTTCAAATACCATTAATTCCACTTCTTCCTTTGAAAATTGAGATAAAAGTGAAATAATATGTGTTTTCCCCCCACCTTCTTCTGCACCAGCATTCATATGCAACACTTTCATTTCTTACATCCCCCATTTTTTTCTTTTTATTTACTATAACAAAATAAAAGCTAACATATGCTAGCTTTTATTTTTCTATCATTCAATTTCCAGGTCAACTATTAAATATGCCATGATTACTACTAAGTAGAAACTCACTCCAGGTGCAATTAAAATATGACCAGCCATGAATGAAATACCTAATCCGAGAAGTATCGCTGCAATCACCATTGCATATTTCACAGTGAATATTTGTTTAAATTTAGTAAATATACATGCAATAAATTTAATACCAAAGTATAAAAATGGAATTACAAGTAAAATGAACCCTATGATTCCGAAAGAATAGAACCAATCGTGGAAGTCACGTTCAATTAACTTCGGCTGTTCTTTATAGTTACCAGCGTAACCCATTCCTAATAATTTTTGAGACATTGGAGCTTCATTATAGAAATCTTTATACATCTGTTCAAATAATTGACGCCCACTAAAAATAAGAGCTTGCGTTTCTTCTTTTTTCTCAGCTACTTTTTCTTTTTCTTTCTCTTTTTCCTTTTCTTTCTCTGTCACAGGAGGTTTATGCTCTTTAGCTTCCTCCTTCTTTTTCTCTTCCTTTTTCACACTCTGTTCTTGTTCAATCAATTGGAAATGGAATCCCATATTTTTCATAAACGGTGAAAAAGGTGTATATGCCAATATGCCTACAAATACAGTCATTGCAAGAAAACCATTTAATAAGTAGGCATGTTTCTTTCCATCTTTACGTTGTGTAAATGCTTGAATAAAGCACATAACAACTGCGATAGCCATTGATCCAAAGATCGCTCCTACGCCAACCTTTGTTCCAATTGCAAATAGTGAATAAACAACTAAAATTGAAGGAATCCAATAGTACGCTTTACCTATACTTTTTGTTTTTTCAATTGAATACAAAATAACAATTGGACACATGATGGCTAAAATAGATCCTAGCTCGTTACCTGCATAAAACCAACCGCGTGATCCTAACTTTACCCACTCATAACTATTATAATCTGTTCCAGTAGTAATCGAAGCTACCATTACTACCCCTATAATTAGTGATGCATACGTAATATAGTCACGCATTTTTGAATTTGAATGGCTTTTTTCTTTTAAAGACTTAAATACAAACACATAACAAGTAAGCATAACAAAAGGATATAAAGCTTTTGCTATAAACTTAATTTCTTCTGTAAGTACCATAGGATTTTTTGTAAGCTTATTATTTACCAATCCGATAGTAAAGACTATCCCTACTAAGATTATATACAATATATATTTTATATTTCCTTGTTTCTTCGTTTGAATTAAAATATATATCCCGCTTAGGAACATAACGAATAGGCGTGTAATAACTCCAATGGTCGTATCAATTTTTAAAACCATGATACAGAACGCTGTAAGCAAATCTAAAATCGGTTGCAACAAAATAAAGATTAGTAGAAAATTTTCAAATTTATTACTTTTACTATTTTCGCTTAACATCTAGAACCTCCATAACTATTACCTAATTTCAATCTATACAGTTAATATTTTTTTCTCATCTCAAATATTTATTATAACATATATTTTTTAATTAAACGTCTCACATTTCTACCCCAACCTTACCTTACAGAAAAAGATTATTTGTATTTTCAAGCGCTTTCTTTCCTCATTTTTTCTTTTTTTCTACATGTAACGAAAATGCATTGTTATTTACATAACTTTAGTGTATATTTTTTCTCTGGAACATCTTTAGGAGGAAGGGATTACAGCAATGTTATTAATCGACATATTTACGTTTCTTGGCATTATCGCCGCTGCTATTTCCGGTACATTAGTTGGTTTAAAAAAAGATTTAGATTTATTCGGTGTCCTTTGTTTAGCTGTAGCTACTGCGCTCGGCGGCGGTATTATTCGTGATATTATGATCGGTAACCTGCCTCCTGTCGCATTTGTTAAACCCATTTACTTTTTCGTAAGCGTATTATCAGCATTATTTACTTGTATGTTTTTTGAGCGTATCAATAAACTGCAAGTCGTTATTATGCTTTCTGATGCTGTTGGCCTAGGTGTTTTTACAGCCATTGGTGCAAATGCGGCAATGTCACATCATGTTGACGCCTCATTCCTAGTTGTTTCAATGGGAGTCATTACAGGTATTGGAGGCGGTATTTTGCGTGACATTTGCGCTCAAGATATCCCTTACGTATTCCGAAAAGAGATTTACGCAATCGCTTCTATTTTAGGAGCAATTAGTTTCCTAATCACATATGCAATGGGGGCACACGTATTAGCTTTCTATGTTTGTTTATTAGTAACATTCATTATTCGTGTTGTCACTGTAATATATAATGTACATTTCCCAGTTTTCTTTAAAACACATGCTAAAATTAATAAAGGCCATTAAGAGAATTCTACATAGAATTCTCTTAATTTATATACTATTCTACACACTAACGTAGAGTAATTGTATATAAAAATATATAATTATAATAGAACCAAAAATGAAAACGCTTTATACACAGGGGGGAAGAACGATGTTTGGGGTTTTTAAAAAACATACAAATAAAACAAACGCCAGTATACTTGAATTAAGTAAGGATCAACAAATCACTTTTAACGTGCCCACTAATTCTGAATTGAAAATTCAAATGGATATGCTACATATTTCAAAGGAAGATTTACAAATCGTAAAGATACTACAGCCCTTTATTTATGAAGAAATTGATTGGATTACGGAAAAATTCTATGCCAATATTACAAAACAGCCAAATTTAATTACTATTATTGAACGTTATAGTTCTATTCCAAAACTAAAGCAAACTTTAAAAACACATATAAAAGAATTATTCAGCGGAGATATGCATGAAGATTTTATTGAACAACGTGTTCGAATTGCCAAAAGGCATGTACAAATTGGCTTACATAGAAAATGGTATACTGCCGCTTATCAAGAATTATTCCGCTCTATCATGAAGATATTGCAAACAAAATTTAAAACAATTGACGATTTTTCACATTCTATAAACGTAATAAACAAATTATTTACTCTTGAACAAGAACTCGTTATTGCGGCTTATGAATCTGAATATGAAAGAATGCAAAAAGAACATGAAAAAGAAAAAGAAATAACAGCTATGACCATTACGCATATTGCAACAGAACTAGCATCTGTATCTGAAAAAACGAGCGCTTCTATTCAACAGTTAACCGCTAAATCTGAAACTATTGTAGAAATTGCCAAAACAGGTACATCATTAGCTACAACATCGGAAGAAAAAGCGAATAAAGGGAAAGAGCAATTAAATCAGCAAAATAAACGAATGGAATACATTCAAACGAACATGGAAACTATCATTACAGATACTCATGAACTTCTCGATATTTCTAACAAAATTAATGAAATCATAGATATTGTAAAATCAATTGCAGAGCAAACAAATTTACTCGCACTAAATGCTGCGATTGAATCTGCTCGTGCTGGGGAATTTGGTAAGGGCTTCTCTGTTGTAGCTGGAGAAATTCGAAAGTTATCAGAGCAAACGAAAGAATCTATATCCAACGTGACAAAGCTCGTCGAAAAAACAAATGAACAAATTATTCGTGTCTCTTCTTCAGTCAAACAAATTAGCTCCCTCGTATCTGAAGGAACAGATGGTATGTCTGTAACAGATCAATACTTCCAAGAAATTGTAAAAGACATGTCTAACTCGAAAGAGCAGAATAAAAAAATTGAAAATGAGTTAGAAACCATTTCACAAGTAATGAAAGGAATTCAAGACGATTCCTCAAAAATGGCTCTAACAGCCGTTAGTTTGCAACTGGAACTGAACCGATAGAGTGCAGATTATGTCAGTAGAGATTCTTTATCTCCGCTAACTCTTAGTCCTCATCTTCCATTCAAAAAAAGAATCCAATCTGGATTCTTTTTATTTTCTGAAGAATATTTTTTGACAGTATACATAACTCATATAAACACCAAAGCTTTGCAAAATAAACAAAGCTGGCACAATAAGATTGTAATATGCCATATCTACTTGGAAGAGTCTTAACAATACGTATCCACTAATTAACAATAAGAACAACATATATCCTTCGTTTTGTTGTTTCTTAATAAGAAAGTGTAATAAAGCAATAGACATAAACAATGTTACCGCTATATATATAAGTTTTTCACATTTAAATAGAATAGAATGTATTCCCTCATCTGAGAATTGATTAATGACTGGCTTTAAAAGTTTAAATCTTTCTTCTTCAATCTCTTTTAGCTTTTGGTCAATACGCTCTGTTACGCTTTGATTCTTTGTCATTTCCCTCTCATTTTTACCTTTTCCAATCAAAACAGATTGAACATACGTTTCATTTGAAATCGTATATTGTGACATTCCCATTGTCTGAATTCCATAACTCACACCAAAATGGGTACTATAAAATAGAATAAGTATTCCTATCATCTTTAATAATACTTTTTGCTTCATTGCTGATTGAAAAAGTTCAACTAACAACACATATACAGCAATAAAAATAGGAAGAAATAACCCCATTGGGAAAATCATATTACTACATGCAAATAAAATTGCTGCAAGCACCCACATATAAGGATGATCTAAACCTTTATATAAAAGTATGTAACAAGCTAAATAAAATAAAAATATTGCGAGTGATTCTGATGTTAATAAAGAACTCATAAATATATTTGGAATATATAAAGCATAAAATACAGACGCAATACGACCGCATTCTTCTCCAAAAACTATTGCTGCAATACGATAAATGAAAAATGCAGTCCCTGTGCAAAATAAAATATTAAATAACTGCAATGCGAATACTGTATCGCCAAATATACGAATAATAATTGATTCATAAATAATAAAAGGTAACTGTGCTATATTCTCTACGCTATTACCAATCGCAACCTGCTTTGCAGACTCAAACATAGCTTTCATATCACCGATTAACGGAACGTCTACAAATAAAACCATACTAAGTCTCACAACTATACATGTACTGATAAGAAAAATAAGAAATTGTTTATCTGTAAAACGATACTGTAAAATCGATGCTACCAACAACATGAGAATAACGAAAATAACCAATACAATTGTTACACTTGTTGTACTGTCTCCAAAAAATTGTTTGCTTGTTTCGAACGCAGACCAACAACTATAAACAAAAAATGCGAGCATCGCACCAATCATTATTTTACTGAAAAAAGACGAAAAATTTGTTTGTATATGATTCATATGTCCATTGCACCTCTACTTCCATTCATAACAAAACGATTCTATCATGAATAGGCACATAGCTGATAGGGAATTTCTATGACAAATACAGGGTCCTAATTTTTTCACTTGCAATGTAAGCGAATCCTCTTTTACACTACACTTTATATAAGATAACTTTTCTTTCAGTTACATGAATACAAATACAGAAGTTTTACTAACCCGCTTCTGGAATTCTTTACTTCATTAAATATCTATGGATTTTTAATATTTTTGTACTCCACTTACAATACATGTCATTCTGATTGAAAACAGAAAATAGGGGCTGACCATATGGAAAAGAAATTCATGCGAGAATCCAAAGCAATTAAAACAACACGTGTTTTTCCGAATGATTTAAATAATCACCAAACACTTTTCGGAGGAAAATTATTAGCAGAAATTGATAGTATCGCTTCAATTGCAGCTGCAAGACATAGCCGTAAACATTGTGTAACAGCATCTATCGATTCTGTTGATTTTTTAACTCCAATTCACCAAGCAGATTCTGTTTGTTATGAAGCATTCGTATGCTATACAGGAAAATCTTCAATGGAAGTGTTCGTAAAAGTAATTGCAGAGAATTTATTAGCAGGCGAGCGTAGAATAGCTGCAACATGTTTCATTACATTCGTTGCATTAAAAGATGGAAAACCTTCATCAGTTCCACAAGTACTACCTGAAACTGAAGAAGAACATTGGCTACACACAACTGGTTCTGAGCGTGCAGAAAGTAGAAAAAAGGGACGCGTCAAAAGCAAGGAAATGGCTGAAGTTCTAACTTTAAGTAAACCTTGGAGTATGTAGGACTTTACCATTAAAACATCTTCTGAGCGAATAACTATCATATATTCGCTCATTTTTTATAATCATTTCCACACCTTCATACAACCATTACTCCTTTTCACACATACTATGTAATATTTTTATACATATCCGTTCGCTATTCACTTTTTCTAATTGATAAAACCTCATTTATAACACGGTTCTATTCCATCAACAGTTGCTTTACAAAGTTTATGTAGGGTACACTTATACGGGTGGTCAACAAAACAATTTAAGGATTTGTAAATCGTGTAGAAAACACCTTACACTTCATTATATTGAAAGAATTAATTGTAGTTAAAAACCTTACTATGACATAGCAAGTATTTTAATTAAATTGGATTATTTTAATGGAAAGGTGAAATTATGCAGAAATCAATTGCTTCAAATATTTTTTATAAAATACTGCTCAATACGTTTAATATTATCCTTCCAATTTTAGTTGGTCCTTACGCATATCGAACGTTAGGAGCAACTTCAATCGGAACCGTTAATATTGCTGAAACTTTTTTCAATTACTTCTTCGTGTTCGCCGTATTTGGTGTATATCAATATGGTTTACGTGAAATTAGCTTAATTAAAAACGATAAAAAGAAAGTTTCTAAGTTATTTACAAGCCTCTATGTAATTAACTTCACAACTAGTATTTTGGCTTTATCAGCCTTTGTGCTCTTTAGTTATATTGGATATGGACATCATAGTCTATTTCCTGTTCTTCTTATTTTCGGTTTTAATTTTATATCTAACATGTTTTATGTGGAATGGTTCAATGAGGCATATGAAAATTATGATTTCATCACTAAAAAAACAGTTATCGTTCGATTAATCTATGTCGTACTTCTTTTCTCTTTGATTCATGGGGTTGACGATTACAAAACATATGCTGGTTTATTAGTATTATCAACATTTTTAAACCACTCTATTAGCTTTATATATGTGAAACGCCAAGTGAAATTTGATTTTTCCGACTTAACGATTATTCCTCATTTAAAACCGTTACTATTAGTCTTGATTTTTTCAAATGCTAATATTTTATATACTCAATTAGATCGTCTTTTTTTAGGAGTATATGTTGGAAAAGAAGAAGTTGCATATTACGTAATGGCTTTTCAAATTATGATGATTATTAATACACTTATGTTAAGTGTTGTACAAGTAACCGTTCCAAGGTTGTCTTATTTATCAGGAAATGCGTCTGAACTGGAGTATGAATCTTTACTAAATAAAATTTCAAAAGTATACTTCATTACCCTATTCCCTGCTGCAATCGGTTTAATGCTCATTGCTCATGGAGCTGTTGTTATTTACGGTGGACAAGGATTTGCTGCGGCTGGTAATACATTAATTGTTTTCGCCTTCTATATGATTACGGTTGGTATTGAGTCCATTTTATCGAATCAAATTATTTATGTGAAAAAGAAAGAAAGCATTTTAGTGCGATTTTTATTCATTTGTGGATTTATCAACTTGGCATCCAATATTGCATTAATATTCTTCCATGTACTTACACCAACAACCGCAATTTTCACAACAACAATTGCAAATTGTTTCTTAATCACATTTGAATATATTTATGTGAAAAAGAAATTAAAAGTGAATTATACGTTATTCGATATACAAAAACTTAAATATCTATTTTATTCACTAACATTTGTCCCGATAGCATTCGTTATTGATATGATCGTATCTGGACAAATACTACAAGTTATCCTAGTAATAATAACATGTGGATTAACGTATGCCCTTATCCTCTTTATAACAAAGGATGAAATTCTCTTTTCACTACTCGAAAAGATACTAGCACGATTCAAAAAGGCTTAAACGCAATCTCTAAAAGGAGCTGTTAAACTTGAAATTTTCTTTAATCATGGCTACTTGTGGCAGACGTGATGATATTCTTGACTTACTAAAATCACTTGAACAACAAACTTACAAAAATTTTGAACTTATCGTAGTAGATCAAAATGATACGCCAATCTCTGATTTATTTGATGAATATAAAGATAAATTTTCTATTAATTACATCTATACACCTATTAAAGGGCTATCGAGAGCTCGCAATGCAGGTTTAAAAGTAGCAGATGGCGACTTCATCGCTTTTCCAGATGATGATTGTATTTATGAAACAAATGTTTTAGAAAGCATATTAGAAACCTTCAACTCTAATAAAGATGTTCATTTTATCTCAACAAACACGACAAATGTTGAAGGAACGGGTTCTTTAATACACGCGCCGAATACAGACATTATTTTAAATAATAAGTATGGATTCATGGGACCTTCTTTCACCCTATTCTTCACAAAGCAATTTGTACAAGATGTAGGTACATTTGATGAAGATTTAGGTGTTGGTTCGGGAACGATTTATGGAGCTGGTGAAGAAACTGACTTTGTACTACGCGGTATGAAACAAAATTATACTGGTTTATTTAGAAAAGATCTGTTCGTATACCATCCTGTAAAAGAGGAAATTATTAATGAACAATCATTAAAACGTGCCATTTCTTATGCTGGTGGTTTTGGTAGGGTTATTCGCTTACACTATGGATTCCCTTATTTCTTACGTGCTGTTGCTGCAGCAACATTCCGTATGACACAGAATATTTCTAATGATAAGCGCAAATTCCACGCAAATCGCTTACGCGGAATTGTTCGTGGATATTTAAAATAAAAAATAAGGTGTAACCACTTTTATTAAATGGTTACACCTTATTTTTATTTCTTTCACATCATAGCAACCCATCATCCTTTTGGAATTGCATACCCTACTGGTCAAATACATTATATATTTTGGAAATGATAGCATTCTATCCAAGAATTTAGTATCATGATTCAAGACACTATTTAGAAATGAACGGAGGACATTATGAGCTTATTAACTGTTGAAAAATTAGGCCATACATTTGGTGATCGTACATTATTTAAAGATGTATCCATGCGCTTACTTGCAGGGGAACATGTTGGATTAGTTGGAGCAAACGGTGTTGGTAAATCAACATTTATGAATATAATTACTGGTCAGCTTATCCATGACGAAGGTCGCGTTGAATGGACACCTGGTACAAATTACGGTTACTTAGACCAGCATACTATTTTGACACCTGGTCGCACAATTCGTGATGTATTAGCAGATGCGTTTTTACCTTTATTTGAAAAAGAAAAAGCTTTAAATGAAGTTGCAGAAAAAATGGGAACTGCTACACCGGAAGAATTAGAGGAACTTCTTGAGCAAATGGCAGAAATTCAAGATGCTCTTGAAGCAGGCGGATTCTATTTATTAGATATTAAAATTGAAGAAGCAGCACGTGGTCTTGGAATTGACGCAATTGGTCTAGATCGTGACGTTGCAGCATTAAGTGGTGGACAACGTACAAAAGTATTACTCGCAAAATTACTACTTGAGCAACCAGAAGTACTACTATTAGATGAGCCTACCAACTATTTAGACGTTGAACATATTCATTGGTTAACAACTTATTTAAAAGAATATCCACACGCATTCCTATTAATTTCCCATGATACGGAATTTATGAATAAATGCGTCGATATTATTTTCCATCTAGAATTCACAAAAATGACGCGTTACACAGCGACATATGAAAAATTCCTAGAGCTAGCAGAAATGAATAAAAATCAACATATCAACGCTTATGAGAAGCAGCGAGAATTTATTAAAAAGCAAGAAGATTTTATTGCGAAAAATAAAGCTCGTTACTCAACAACAGGACGTGCAAAGAGCCGTCAAAAACAACTTGATCGCATGGAACGTATCGATCGCCCTGAAACAGCTATTAAACCTGAGTTTTCATTTAAAGAAAGTCGTGCAAGTAGCCGATTCGTCTTTGAAGGGGAAAATGTAGAAATTGGATATACACATCCGCTATTACCAAAATTAACGATGACAATTGAACGCGGAGAAAAAATTGCAATTGTTGGATGTAACGGTGTCGGTAAGTCAACACTGTTGAAGACAATTTTAGGTAAGATTAAACCATTAAGCGGAAAAACAAGCCTTGGTGACTTCTTAAATCCATCATACTTCGAACAAGAAGTAAAAGCTGATAATATAACACCAATTGATGATGTTTGGAATACTTTCCCTAGCTTAGACCAACATCAGATACGCGCCATGTTAGCGAAATGCGGTTTGAAAAACGAACATATTTCTCGTCCACTGAACCAATTAAGCGGTGGCGAACAGGCAAAAGTTCGTTTATGTAAACTAATGGGTGAAGAAAGTAACTGGTTACTCTTTGATGAGCCAACAAACCACCTTGATGTTACAGCAAAAGAAGAGCTGCAAAAGGCGATGAAAGCATATAAAGGAACAATTCTTCTTGTATGCCATGAACCAGACTTTTATGAAGGTTGGATAACAAAAACTTGGGATGTAGAGAAATGGGCTCAGCAAAACGCTTAATCCAATAAGAACTATCTTTCAAATTTTATAAGTAAAAAAGCAGTTGCTTCTAAAAGGATTCGTACACACCCTTTTGAAACAACTGCTTTTTTTACTTATCTTTTTACTATATCTCTGTCACTTTTTTTATTATAAATATGCTTAATACCAAAAGCAGCTAAAAAGATCATAGGTATTGTAGCCGAATAATGATATCTCGGTGCTACTTCTACTATCATTTGTGCCATTGTTAGCCCAATCGCATATAAACAAATAATTAAAAGTGAAGATTTATTTTTATTTTTTATAGCTACTAACGCTCCGAACAGTGAAGTAGCTAGTAAAAAGTAATAGAAAACATTAGAAATTATAGTATATCCTACTTTATGGTCGATCACTGGATCTGCGTACTTCACAGCTTGATCATCATTCCCTAAGAAGATAATAAATTTATCGTACATTAGTTTTCCGAAATCTATATCATCGTTTTTGATTCTCTTTTTCGCTTCTTCAAGCATTTGCTTTTGAGTATCCTGAGCACTCCATCCTGGTTGACCACTATAATGATATAGTAATGCTGAATCTCCTGGATTCCATGTTCCTGAAGATCCCTTATTAAATCCTACATGAATATTGTATCCCGGCACGGTTGCTATCTCTTCACCTAAACGTAATGTTGTATAATGATTTACTGCCGAAGACATCATTAAGTACCCAATAATGATAACCCCTACATATGCCACCTTGTTAATAAGTAGCTTTTTATTCCCTATATGCTTTGTATCTATAATAAACATCCATATCGCTAAGGCAATAATTGGAACTGCTGCAATTGGTCTTGCCATATTTATTAATACAAGTAATGCAGCTAATAGAATTGAATACATAAGGACCTTTGCAATCGTTATATTTTCAAGTTTATCATAAACAATTATCATAATTGCCCAGGCTAATAACAGTACTGTACAATACAACGGTTCTGAAAGTGCAAACATGTTATACATCGTTTGTGATGGCAAGAGAATCCATAAAACACTTGCTGTTATCGCTGTTCTCACTCCACCAATTCTTCTAGCTATAAAATATATTAATCCCATCGAAATTGTAGTTAAAACAACATTAATAATTGGCGGAACCATAAAGTTTGCCCCAAATATTTTTAGGAAGATACTTAAGAATGAAGCATAACCAAAAATATGTGGAAATAATGCAACATATCTATCATGAATAACAAAGTTATCACCTAATGCTTTTGCAGTATTGAAAAAGGCTTCATAGTCACCAATCGGATCAATCTTATATGTAACAATCCATGCAGTTTTCACTGCTACACAAATAATTAGCAGTACAAAAAAGCATATTTTTTCATTTACTCTTTCAAGATATAGCGATCCACTACTAAGTATAAAGTTTCCAATTGTACATAATAATAAAACTCCAACTAATATCATTGCATAATTATATTTTTGAGTATCTGAAAAATAATCAAAAATTAATATTGCAACGAAAAAGCTATAAATGCCGTATATGGCACGTGTAGAAAAAGTTGAAAACAATCCAGAAAAACGTTCCAAAAAAACTCACTCCTTAACATATTTATATGGGAAAACATTATATTTCCTAAAAAAAATTACACTACCAGCTACTATACATTAATATTACCATGATTTCCATGTTTGCTTTCATATTGTCCAGTATGCCAATTTGAATTAACCTTTTTTATTATTGACAAATTCATTCTGTATCCTAAAATCATATCCACTCAAAACATATAACATCTTAGTATAAACTATGCTATAATTGATAGTTGTTATGTAAGAATAACCTTTCTACATTTCTTGTTTTATTTATATATTTTATAAAGATGAGGATACTATTATGGAGAAACTCTTAAAGTTTGGTTTAGTAGGAATCTTTAATACGCTCATTACCATTATTAGCTTTTGGATCTTATTAAGGTTCGGGATGAACTATCTTGTTGCGAATACCATTGCCTATTTAATTGGTGTTGCCAATAGCTACTATTGGAATAAAAATTGGGTGTTTAAACCTAATAATAAAAGCACGTCAATGTTCTTTAAATTTCTAACTGTAAATTTAATTGTATTGGCTTTTAATACATTATGTTTATTTATATTAGTAGATAAACTTGCCTTGAATGCATTAATTGCACAGATTTTCGCAATTGGTGTCGGAATGGTTATAAATTTTGTTCTTAATAAAATTTGGACATTCAACCAAACTGAAAAGGCTACTAATTAAATTTGAACGACTTATTAAAAATACGGAGGATACAACATGCAAAAATTAATTTCGGTTGTAGTTCCTATGTACTTCGAGGAAGAAGTAGCACAGGAATGTTATAATCGTTTAAAGTCCGTTATGCTTCAAAATGATATTAATTACGAGTTTGTCTTTGTAAACGACGGTAGTACAGACCGTACAATGGAAATCTTATCTGAGATTGCAGCAAATGATTACCGTACAAAAATCGTTAATTTTGCGCGTAACTTTGGACACCAAGTAGCCGTTACAGCTGGTATTGCTGCTGCAAAAGGTGACGCTATTGTAATCATAGATGCAGACTTACAAGATCCACCTGAAGTGATTCCTGAACTTATTGCAAAATGGGAAGAAGGATATGAAGTTGTTTATGCAAAACGTAAACAACGTAAAGGTGAAACTTGGTTTAAACTTTTAACAGCTAAATATTTCTATAAATTCCTAAACTACATGTCTGATATCGATATCCCAAAAGATACTGGTGATTTCCGAATCATCGATCGCAAGGTAGCTGATGTTTTCAATCAAATGACTGAGCGAAATCGCTTCATCCGCGGTATGATGTCTTGGGTTGGCTTCCGCCAAACGTATGTTGAATATCAACGCGATGAGCGCTTTGCTGGTGAAACAAAATATCCATTAAAGAAAATGATTAAATTTGCATCTGATGGCATTATTGCATTTTCGACAAAGCCATTACGCATCGTTATGTCTTTAGGTTTATTATCAGTTCTTATTTCTATAATTGTCTTACTATATACAATTACTGTGAAAATTCTCGGGCATGATACACAAACAGGTTGGGCATCTATTATGGTTGCTATTACATTCTTTAGTGGTATTCAGTTATTTGGCCTTGGCATCGTCGGCCAATATATTGCTCGTATTTATGACGAAAGTAAAAACCGTCCGATTTATATCGTAAAAGAAACAATCAATATTGAGCAAGAAGAGACTACACAAACAAAAGAAAAAGTGAATGCATAAAAAAAAGGTAACAATGAAAACTGTCATTGTTACCTTTTTATATTGTAATATCCCATAAGTCGTAAGCGAAATTCTTTTAAATTTGGATATACTTCTAAATTAGACAGCATTCCTTGGATGACCGGAATCCTTGGATTTGGTAATCTCATTTCCGCCTCCAAAACATCTAGCGTAACAAGCAATTCATCATCTTCTAATTGATCAGC
Organism: Bacillus sp. SH7-1; assembly: GCF_008042405.1. NCBI lineage: Bacteria > Bacillati > Bacillota > Bacilli > Caryophanales > Bacillaceae > Bacillus > Bacillus sp. SH7-1. Next base: position 65,672 of record NZ_QNUD01000002.1, on the reverse strand, counting down.
TAATGTACGTTTAAAAACAATGATTTCTTTTAAAAAATGTTCCTTAACCTGCTCCTTAATAAGCTCTGATTTACAAAGGAATTCTCCAAGCTTTTCTTCATGTAACACGGGTTCTTCCAAAGATTCTACCAACCCATCTACTAAATCATCCACTCTTTTCAAAATAAACGCAGAGACATACGATAAGTCAACTTCTGGTGCTTGTAAAATGATTAGTTCTAAATATCCACGGCATATGCCCTCTACCATAATTACTAAATCTAATAAATATGGAATAACCTTGTCACCATAAATAGACAGTAAACTATTCCGATAAAATGCGTGAGACTCTAACTTCATCCGCATCATAAACTCTTCCACTTCTTTATTAAAAGGAATAGCATTTTCCCTCGCATGCATAATAATAAATTCTTTATGCTTTTGTATATCGTTAAACTGGCAATGCAATTGTTTTGCAAATTTTTCACGTGGTAATAATGATTCTTTATCAATATCCATCATTTTATTTTGAATCTTGTCATAGTAATATCGAAGTATTGCTAATAAAAGCTCATCTTTCGATTTAAAATATAAATAGAAAGCTCCCTTAGATATGCCACAAGCTCTCACAATTTCCTGCACTGATGTTGCATTTACACCCTTAGTCGCAAATAACTTCATAGCCATCTCTATAATTAAGCGCTCTTTTTCTTTCATATCTTCTCTCCTAAACTTAATCTCGCATCTTATCATGAATTTATTATACCATCTCTTTTCATTGACGACTGACCAATCAGTCAGTTATATTATGTATTAGACTGACCAGTTGGTCAATACAATAAAAAGGGAGCGCAAACATGAACAAAATCATTAATTTCTCGTTAAAAAATAAGTTCGCAGTTTGGCTACTAACCATTATTGTTACCATTGCAGGTATTTATTCTGGGCTTAATATGAAGCTGGAAACAATTCCTGATATTACAACACCGGTTGTAACAGTAACTACGGTTTATCCTGGTGCTACACCAGAAGAAGTAGCTGACAAAATTTCAAAACCAATGGAAGAGCAACTGCAAAATTTAAGTGGTGTAAATGTTGTTAGTTCATCATCTTTTCAAAACGCATCTTCTATTCAGGTAGAATATGATTTTGATAAAAATATGGAAAAGGCTGAAACAGAAATTAAAGAAGCTCTCGCAAATGTGAAACTGCCAGAAGGCGTAAAGGATCCGAAAGTTTCACGTGTAAACTTCAATGCCTTTCCAGTTATTTCGTTAAGCGTAGCAAGTAAAAATGAATCTCTAGCTACCTTAACTGAAAATGTAGAAAAAAATGTTGTTCCAGGATTAAAAGGGCTTGATGGGGTCGCATCTGTTCAAATTTCAGGTCAACAAGTAGATGAAGTACAACTTGTCTTCAAGAAAGATAAGATGAAAGAATTAGGTTTAAGTGAAGATACTGTAAAAAATGTAATTAAAGGATCGGACGTATCTTTACCACTTGGCTTATATACATTTAAAGACACGGAAAAATCAGTTGTTGTAGATGGAAATATTACAACAATTAAAGCATTGAAAGAAATGAAAATCCCAGCTGTTCCTTCATCACCGAATGGTCAAGGTAGTCAAAATGCTGGAGCTGGTACACAAATGCCGCAAATGAATCCAGCCGCTATGAACGGGATTCCGACAGTTACATTAGACGAAATTGCTGACATTAAAGAAGTCGGAAAAGCAGAATCTATTTCTCGAACAAATGGAAAAGAAGCAATTGGAATTCAAATTGTAAAAGCTGCTGACGCGAATACAGTTGATGTTGTAAATGCAGTGAAAGATAAAGTAAAAGAACTTGAGAAAAAATATAAAGACTTAGAGGTTATTTCAACATTCGACCAAGGTGCACCTATTGAGAAATCAGTAGAAACAATGCTGAGCAAAGCCATTTTTGGTGCTATCTTTGCGATTGTTATTATTATGCTGTTCCTACGAAATATCCGAACAACATTAATCTCTGTCGTTTCCATACCACTTTCGTTATTAATTGCTGTATTAGTCATAAAGCAAATGGATATTACGCTTAACATTATGACACTTGGAGCAATGACAGTCGCTATCGGGCGCGTCGTCGATGATTCCATTGTTGTTATTGAAAATATTTACCGACGTATGTCATTATCAGAAGAAAAACTACGCGGAAAAGATTTAATTCGTGAAGCTACGAAAGAAATGTTTATTCCAATTATGTCTTCTACTATTGTAACAATTGCTGTATTTTTACCGCTTGGACTAGTAAAAGGTATGATCGGTGAAATGTTCTTACCATTCGCCTTAACTATCGTCTTCGCTTTATTAGCATCATTACTAGTAGCAGTTACAATTGTACCAATGCTAGCTCATTCTTTATTTAAAAAAGAGAGCATGAGGGAAAAAGAGGTACATCATGAAGAAAAACCAAGCAAATTAGCAAACAGTTATAAACGCATACTTGCATGGGCTTTAAATCACAAAATTATTACATCAAGTATCGCTGTCCTTCTATTAGTTGGTAGTCTTGCACTTGTGCCAACTATCGGTGTAAGCTTCTTACCAGCTGAAGAAGAAAAAATGATCATTACAACGTACAATCCTGAACCAGGTCAAACGTTAGAAGACGTTGAAAAAATTGCAACAAAAGCTGAAAAGCACTTCCAGGATAATAAAGACGTCAAAACAATTCAATTCTCATTAGGTGGAGAAAACCCAATGAGCCCTGGTCAATCAAATCAAGCAATGTTCTTCGTACAATATGATAACGACACGAAAAACTTTGAAAAAGAAAAAGAACAAGTCGTTAAAGATTTACAGAAGATGTCTGGAAAAGGTGAATGGAAAAACCAAGATTTCGGAGCGAGTGGCGGTAGTAATGAAATTAAACTATACGTTTACGGAGATAGCTCTGAAGAAATTAAGCCTGTCGTAAAAGATATTCAAAATATCATGAAGAAAAATAAAGACTTAAAAGATGTAGACTCTAGTATTGCAAAAACGTATGCAGAATACAGTTTAGTCGCAGATCAGGAAAAACTAAGCAAAATGGGGCTAACGGCTGCACAAATCGGAATGGGACTTTCTAATCAACATGATCGCCCTGTTCTGACAACAATTAAAAAAGACGGTAAAGATGTCAATGTATATGTAGAAGCTGAAAAGCAAAATTATGAAACAATCAATGACTTAACAAATCGTAAAATTACAACGCCACTTGGTAATGAAGTGGCTGTGAAAGATGTTATGACTATAAAAGAAGGGGAAACTTCGAATACAGTGAAACACCGTGATGGCCGTGTTTATGCAGAAGTAAGTGCAAAACTAACATCTGATGACGTTTCAAAAGCATCTGCCGCGGTTCAAAAAGAAGTAGATAAAATGGATCTTCCTTCCGGCGTAGATGTTTCTATGGGCGGCGTTACAAAAGATATTGAAGAATCATTCAAGCAACTTGGCTTAGCGATGTTAGCTGCGATTGCGATTGTATACTTCGTTCTTGTCGTTACATTTGGTGGTGCTCTTGCACCATTCGCAATTTTATTCTCGCTACCATTTACAATTATTGGAGCTCTTGTTGCCTTATTAATCTCTGGTGAAACGTTAAGTGTCTCTGCAATGATCGGTGCGCTTATGTTAATCGGTATCGTTGTAACAAACGCAATCGTGCTTATTGACCGCGTTATTCATAAAGAAAATGAAGGTCTATCAACACGTGAAGCTTTATTAGAAGCTGGTGCAACACGCCTTCGTCCAATTTTAATGACTGCAATTGCAACAATTGGGGCTCTTATCCCGCTTGCATTAGGATTTGAAGGTAGCGGCTTAATTTCTAAAGGACTTGGTGTAACAGTAATTGGTGGATTAACAAGTTCAACGTTATTAACACTTCTTATTGTCCCAATCGTTTATGAAGTATTAAGCAAGTTCAAAAAGAAAAAAGTAAAATAACAAAAAATAACCTCGCTAACTGCGAGGTTATTTTTGATTTCCAAACAAGATTAAGAAATCACCATAGCCTTCTCTCTCTAATTCCTCTTTAGGAATAAATCGAAGAGCTGCTGAATTTATACAATAGCGAAGCCCATTCGGTCCTGGACCATCTGGAAATACATGCCCAAGATGGGAATCTCCTTCTTTACTTCTCACTTCCGTACGAGTCATATTATGACTCACATCCATTTTTTCTTTCACACTTGCTGCCATAACTGGTTTTGTAAAACTAGGCCATCCACATCCACTATCAAATTTATCTATAGAAGTAAACAACGGTTCACCTGAAACGATGTCTACATAAAGGCCCTCCTCTTGATGGTTCCAATACTCATTTCGAAATGGTGGTTCGGTACCATTCTCTTGTGTTACATAAAACTGCATCTCATTGAGTTTTTCCTTTAAATGATCATTATCCTTTGGCCAATGTTGCTTAATAAATGCATCTCGTCCTGAACCCTTACGGTATAACTCGTAGCGGAATGTGTTTTTCTTATGATATCCTTGGTGATATTCTTCAGCCGGATAAAACGTAGTAGCTGGTAATATTTTTGTCGCAATCGGCTTTGAAAAACGTCCACTCTGTGCAAGCTCTTCTTTTGAAGCGTCTGCCTTTTTATGTTGTTCTTCATTATGATAAAAAATCACTGTTTCGTAAGACTGTCCACGATCGTGGAATTGCCCACCTACATCAGTCGGATCAATTTGTCTCCAATATATATTTAGTAACTCTTCATACGGCATTTTGGTTGCATCAAATGTAATTTGTACTGCCTCATAATGTCCCGTCGTTTCCGAGCACACTTCTTTATACGTTGGATCCTCCTTATGACCACCTGTATAGCCAGAAACAACCTTTATAATCCCTTCCATCTCTTCAAATGGCGAAACCATACACCAGAAGCACCCTCCAGCAAATGTAGCTAATTCTACCTTTTCATTTACAGCCATTCTTTCACCCCTATTCTATATTCTTCTTACAGTATGGCATAAGAAACATCATGTTATAAAAGAAAAAGCATCGAACATCGATGCTTTTCTCTACTTCACTTTATTTTTTTCCAAGTCCTTCTCCATTTCATCACTTGTCACATCTAAGACATCTAATAAGAAAATGAAGATTGGAATACCGATAATTAGTCCCCATACACCTAAGAAGTGTTCTGAGAAGATTAATACCATAAATGTATAGAAAATCGGTAAGTTTGTTTTTTGCGACATAAACTTCGGATTTAACACGTAACTTTCAAGCGCATGAATGACTGTTACGATAATTAAAATATAAACAACGTACATAATACCGCCGATATTGTAGGCAATCATACAAAGTGGGAATAACGAAATGATAACCCCAGCTACTGGAATTAAACCGAGTAAGAAGATCATTAACGCTAAACCTAATAATTGTGGGAATCCTAATATCCATAATGCAATAACGGATAAAACACAGTTAACAACTGCAATTAAAAATTGTGCTTCGATTACTTTTCCGAATGAACGTGCAAATTTCTTACCGAAGTACTCAATTTCAGTATAGAAAATTGCAAGTCGGCTTTCTTTAAATTTTGCAGTAAAAGCAACGATACGAGATTTCTCCAGCAGGAAAAATAAACTTAAAATTAAAGAAAGTAAAACTTGAAGTCCGAACTTCCCGACATTTGTAATCGATTTATACAAAATGTCTACACCTTGTCCTACATATTTAGAAAATTCCATATGATTGACAGCATTAACTGCATACTTAATTAATTCACTATCCGGTGGGTTTCTTAAAAATACGTTAAATTGATAAATCAATTGTGAAATTTGTATCGTTAATACTGGTAAATATTTAAATAGCGTAATAGCAATTCCACCAATTAACATGACATATAGAAATGCTATAATGAGCTTTCGATTGATGGGCATAAAATGATCTAATTTACGAGAAATAAATTTTTGGAATCGATCCATTAAATACGTGAGAATAAACGTAATTAAAATTAAATTCAACATGCTTTGCAGCCCGTATAATACGAGAGCAAGTATTACTAATACGAGTAACCTCTGAAATCCTTTGCTTTGAAACAGGTTTTTTATTTGCATAATCGACGAGTACTCTCTCCTGTCCTATAAAGTAAAACGTTAATAAGTAGATTTTTCTCTCTTTTCTACTTTTAATTATTCATTCATATTAAGATTTTTATAAGCTCATTATACGCCTACCTTAGCAGGTCTATAGTAGCTTACTTCTTATTTTACAATACAATGACCTAATTCAAAACGTATTCTACATAGTATTAATGAAGATTTAAGGAAACTTACATTTTGTTAAAGATAGGTCTTACCACTACTGTAACATAAAAAGCAAGCTATCAGTAGAAATCTGTCCTACAAATAGCTTGCTTTTCTCATTTTTTTAAGTAAGTTTTACTATCCAATAAACGGCATGAACATTGGTATGACAACTACTGTTACAACCCCTACTACCGTTACAGCAATGCTTGCCATAGCTGCCTCTACTTCACCCATTTCAATTCCTACTGCTACTCCTAATGCGTGACCTGCTGTTCCAAGCGCTAAACCTTTTGCAATTGGATGTTTCACTCTAAATGTTTTTAAGAATAATGCTCCTAATGCGTATACGATAACTGCGTTAAAAATAACTGCAAACGATGTAATTGCTGGTATACCACCAATACTTTCAGAGATTGGTAACGCAATTGCTGTTGTTGCTGCTTGCGGTAACATTGAATTCATTACTGCTGTATCTAGACCAATTGCTTTTGCAACAATGAACACGACAATTACTGAACAAATAGATCCTACTACGATAGCTGATAAAATTTGCCACCAATATTTTTTCAACTTATCAACTTGTTTATATAACGGAATTGCAAAGGCAATTGTTGCTGGTTCTAAGAAGAAACTAATCATTTTTCCGCCAGTATTATACTCTTCAAAGGTAAAGTTACCTACCTTTAAAAAGACAATCCCTAATACCATCGCTACAAATAATGGTGTGAATAAGAAGAATCCTTTAGAATGCTTAAATAATAATGTGCCGATTCCGTATGCGATTAATGAAACGACGATTCCGAAATATGGAGTCATTGTGCTTGCCATGTTCATTACCTCCTAACAATATATACTAAAATGGTTACGCAACCTTTCCGTGCTTGCGTCCTTTATTTACTACTTTCAATTCTTTTGTATCTTCTGTTTCTTTTTCATCTTTTCCTAAAATAAATTGTGCAAATAATCCTGTTACAGCGAGTAAAATAATTGTTGCGACAACAATTACAGTTAAGATTTGTACAAAATATTGTCCCATTACACCAAGAGAATTAATAACTGAAATACCTGATGGGACGAAGAGAAATCCGATAATACCGGTTAAAGCTGTTCCAAGTGATTCAACTTGCTCCAATTTAATTACTTTTAAACATAATAGACTAAATAAAATGACTAACCCGATTACCGATGAAGGCATCGGAATTGGTAAATGTGTTGCAATAATATTAGAAATTAACATAATAGCTGAGAATATGAATGCTTGTGATAAGAAACTATATACCTTTTTCGTACTCATTTTGGCCACCTCTTTCGATTTGGTACCTTTATTGTATAGGATATAAACGACTGAGTAAGCGTTTACATAGCGGAACGTCAAATATACAGAATCAGTTGCAAATATAAAAGGATGAAATACAAAAGCTGCTTCTTAAATACGAAGCAGCTTCTTGAGTTCTTTAGCATATGTACGGCTAACAGGTACTTTTGATCCTTCTTTCATGATTAAATTGTAAGTAGAATTGAACCATGGCTGAATTTCAGTAATATGATTAATATTTGCAATAAAGCTACGATGGACACGCATAAAACTTGCCTGTGGCAACTTCTTCTCCAAAATCACAAGTGTATCGTGTGTTACATACGTTTCCCTCATTGTTTTTACTGTCACTTTCCCATCTACAAGTCCTACATATACAATATCTTCAATATTCACAAGTACGATTGATTCTTCAATTGGTAATGCTAATTTATGCATCTCTGCTGTTACATCTGTCCCCTTTATTTCGTGCTTCGTTTCTATTTGCGCTTGTTTTTGTTTTTTATACTTCTTTAATGTCTGCACAATACGCTCTTCATCAAATGGTTTTAAAATGTAGTCTAACGCATCTACTTCAAATGCTTGCAGCGCATATTGATCATAGGCAGTAGCAAATACAATTGCAGGTGGATTTTTCATCTTCTTTAATATATTCGCAATTTCAAATCCGTTATCATCGGATAGCTGAATATCTAGAAACACAATATCTGGTTTATTTTTCATCAACTCTTCTAATGCGTCTTCTACACAATCAGCCTCACCTATTATCTCAACTTCTTTCGTTCTCTCTAATAGATACTTTAGTTCATCACGTGCTAACATTTCATCGTCAACTACTAATACTTTTAACAACCTGCTCTTCCTCCCCTATTTTTTTGGGAATAACAAAGGTAATATCCGTCCCCTCATTTAATTCACTTTCGATATGAAGCATCGTTTCTTTCCCAAATAACCCAATAAGACGTTCATTAATATTATATAAAGCTGTTCCAGTCCCTTTCTTTGACGAAACTACCATTCTTCCTAATTGTTCTAAACGTTCTTCCTCAATTCCTTGTCCATTATCTTTTACTTCAAAGTGAACCATACCCTCTTTTTCAAAAACATGCACTTCCACTTCGCATACTGGTTGCTTCTTTGGAAAAGCATGTCGCAATGCATTTTCAACCAATAGTTGAAGAACAAATGGTGGTACTAGGGTTGTCTTTAGCTCATCCTCAATATACATCTTTACTTCATACTTATTGGGGAACCTTGCTTGTTCTAGTGATAGATATGCCTGTACATGGTTTAATTCTTGTTCTAGTGGAATCAATAACTGACGTGCCCCTTGCAAATTACAACGGAAATACACGCTAAGCTGTAATAGTAACTTCCTTGCCTTTTCTACATCCGTTCGGCATAAAGCTGATACTGTATTAATCGCATTAAATAAAAAGTGTGGGTTAATTTGTGCTTGTAATGCTTTTATTTCCGCATCTTGCAATAATTTGCTTTGCAACTCAGCTTCACCTAATTCAAGTTGTGTAGAGAATATTTTTGCTAATCCTTCTGCTAATTCCTCTTCCACACGACTTAACTGGTTAGGATTTTTGAAATATAGTTTTAATGTCCCTATCGTATTTCCATGTGAAGTTAGTGGAATAACGATGGCCGCTTGCAAAGGACAGCCTTCGTGTTGACAATTAATAACCTCACGTGATTTTGCTTTCATTATTTTCCCTGTATTTAACACTTCTTTCGACAAACCAGTTATTAAACTATGTGAAGGAATATGGTGATCTGATGCTAATCCAACGTGAGCTAATATTTTCTCTGTATCTGTTAAGGATACCGCATCTGTTCCTGTAAAGCGGTGAATAATTTGTGCCACATGCTTACATGACTCTTCTGTTAATCCTTGGCGAAAATACGGTAACGTTTTATCTGCAATACGTAATACCTTATGAGTCTGAAGTGCCTTTGCGTTCTCTTCCTGGCGCAAAATAGCTTGTATCATGGAAAGTAAAATAAAACTTCCAAAACTATTTACAAGGATCATTGGTATCGCAATTGTTTTCACAATACTCATTCCATCCTCTACAATCAATAGGATCATAATCATTTCTAAAGAAACGATAAAAACACTTAAAATTGCTGAAAACTTAGGTGTAATTGTACGGTTATATTTTTTAAAAATGTATCCAATATACCCAGTTATAACGCCTGCTAAAATTGAAGAGATCGCACAACTTAGCGCTGTCGTCCCGCCAAGCATATAACGGTGAATACCAGCAATCGATCCTACTCCAATTCCGACGATAGGTCCCCCGAGCAATCCACTAATTCCAACACCCATAATACGTGTATTCGCGATTGTGCTTGATGAAGAAACGCCTTGTAGCCAATTTTCATTCATAATCGTATTTCCTGCTATTTCAATTCCTGTGTAATTGCTTACAATTGTAAACACCGAAAAAATACAAATAAGCTTAAGCTTATCTACATATCCGTCTTGCTTATGAAGAAGGCGCCTGAACGTTTTAATATGCGAAAGTAAAAATCCTAAAATAACAATAAGTCCGACGCGTTCAATCATCATAAGTACTAAATTTAGCATCTGTGATTCATTCCTTTTTATAGTAGTTAGTTTTATTATGGGAAAATAATGAAGTGGGCGTCAAGAAGAATGAAATACCTTTTGAAATATTTTACACATAAAAATCCCCCCTTATTTGACAATATAATAGAAGAGTGCTAAAAATAAAGTAATATAATACAGTCCTTTAACCCAACCCCGTGAGGTTGAGAAGGAAGTCGGAATACAATATACGTATGTTCTTTTTAGGGATACGTATGCTTTTTTGGCCTTCTCATCATATCAGGTGAGAAGGCCTTTTGTTATTCTTCCATAGCGACTGTAGAAGAAAATAAGGAGGAATAATGATGAACGTCACTACTGATGTACAATCAACAACAGAAGAGACGAAAGAGAAAAGATATAAAACACTATTTGGTTCTGCGCTAGGATATGCAGCAGAAGGTTTAGATATGTTGCTCTTATCTTTCGTACTCGTCTACATTTTAAAAGAATTTCATTTAAGCCCTGTTGAAGGTGGAAACTTAACTTTAGCTACCACAATAGGAATGCTAATTGGGTCTTATTTATTTGGATTTATTGCTGATTTATTTGGGCGTATCCGTACGATGGCCTTCACAATCTTACTATTTTCACTTGCAACAGCACTTATTTATTTCGCAACAGATTATTGGCAATTATTAATTCTTCGCTTTTTAGTGGGAATGGGAGTTGGTGGTGAATTCGGGATTGGAATGGCCATCGTAACTGAAACATGGTCTAAAGACATGCGCGCTAAGGCGACATCAGTTGTTGCACTTGGATGGCAATTTGGCGTACTAGTGGCTTCACTCCTTCCAGCATTTATCGTCCCGCATTTTGGATGGAGAGCTGTTTTCTTATTTGGACTCATTCCAGCTTTATTAGCTGTTTACGTTCGCAAAAGTTTAAGTGAACCGAAAATATGGGAACAAAAACAACGATACAAAAAAGAATTGCTACAAAAAGAAGCTGAAGGTAATTTAACAACTACTGAAGTAGAACAACTAAAGCAAATGAAAAAGTTCCCACTTCGAAATCTATTTGCAAATAAAAAAGTAACAATAACAACTATTGGCCTTATTATTATGTCATTCATCCAGAACTTCGGATACTATGGCATCTTTACATGGATGCCAACTATTTTAGCGAATAAATATAACTACACATTAGCAAAAGCGAGCGGTTGGATGTTCATCTCTACGATCGGCATGCTCATTGGAATTGCAACTTTTGGTATTCTAGCCGATAAAATTGGTCGCCGTAAAACTTTTACAATCTATTATGTCGGTGGTACTATATACTGTCTCATTTACTTCTTCTTATTCACAGATTCAACATTATTGCTATGGGGAAGTGCATTGCTTGGATTCTTTGCAAATGGCATGATGGGAGGATTCGGAGCAATTTTAGCTGAAAACTATCCTGCTGAAGCTCGCTCTACAGCAGAAAACTTTATTTTCGGTACTGGACGTGGTTTAGCTGGCTTTGGACCTGTTATTATCGGATTACTTGCTGCAGGTGGTAATTTAATGGGGGCATTATCTCTTATCTTCATTATCTATCCAATCGGTTTAGTTACGATGCTATTATGTGTCCCAGAGACGAAGGGGAAAGTATTAGAATAGATTAAAACTGTACAAGATGATTGTTCGAGAACTATCCCCCTTCAAGAAAAGTAATTGGATAAATAGTAAAAAGGAAGCATCTCATTTAAGATGCTTCCTCTTTTATTTGTTTATTTATTATTTTGATTTACTAGCCTTCTGAAATAAGAAAGCAGTTTTATCTTCTTCTTTTACAATACCTTGTTTTAGTGCTAATTCCCCTGCGACTTTAGGCGCTAGCCATAGCATTGGGAACAACAGAATTGATACTGGTACAGCTGTTACTACGATGAATGATTGCAATGCATTAATACTTCCCTCACCCATGTATAAAAGAATCGCTGCAACTGCGCCCATAATAAGCGACCAAAAAACTCGCAAACTAATTCTAGGATCTCCATCTCCAGTCACTGCCATTGAAATCGAATACGCCATTGAATCTCCTGTTGTCACTACAAATAAAATTGTTAATAAAAGAAATGCAGGTCCAATAATATTGGAGAGTGGCAGTTGCTCTGTAATTGCAATCATAGCCGCTGGCATACCAGATTCACTTAAAGCTGTCGAGATAGAACCAGGATTCATTAACTCATAAAACACACCTGATCCCCCTAGTATAGTAAACCAAAACGTTGTAATAATAGGCGCAATAATTCCAATTGCAACAATGATTTCTCGGATTGTTCTTCCTCTTGAAATTCGGCTCACTAAAATTGCCATCATCGGTCCATATCCAATAAACCATCCCCAGAAAAAGATTGTCCACGATCCTAACCAACCTGTATCACCGCGGTATGTACTCATTGGAATAAATTCATTTATATAAAATCCAAACGAAGAAACAAATGCATCAATAATAAATCCACCTGGTCCAAATAATAATACAAATACCATTAATAGAACTGCTAATCTAACATTTAAATTACTTATAATTTGAATTCCTTTATCAATTCCTGTTACCGCGGATATAGTAGAAACAGCTACTACACAAACAATAATGGCTAATTGAGTAGTAAACACATCAGGAATGTCAAACAATGCTTGTAATCCATAACTTGCTTGTAGTCCTAAAAATCCAATTGGACCAATTGTCCCTGCCGCTACCGCAATAATGGCAAATGCATCGATCATCGTTCCAAGTATACTCTTTCGCAATTTCTCTCCAAAAATAGGATATAAAAGCGTTCGAGGTTTTAACGGCATACCTTTATGATAATGCCCGTACATCATAACTACCGCACTAATTGTACCTAAAATCGTCCAAGCCAGGAAACCCCAGTGCATATAACTTTGTGCTAAAGCAGGCATTACCGCTTCTTTCGTTCCAGCAGTTATACCTTCATGTATTGGTGGCACCGTCATCAAATGGTACATCGGCTCTGCGGCTGCCCAAAAAACGCCACCTCCGGCAAGTAATGTAGACATAATAATAGCGAGCCATTTTGTCGTACTAATCTCAGGTTTTTCTAGCCCCCCAAGTTTAACTCTCCCATATTTCGAAAACGCCATACACATTGCAACAACAAATGTACCAATTAATAAAACCTGCCAAAAGGCACCAAAATATTTAATTGAAGCTGCAAAACTGCTATTAATGACTCCCTCTACGTAACTTTTATTTAAAATAACTGCAATTACAAATAATAAAAGTGAGCCACCACTAATAAGAAATACAGGCCAATCCGTTTTTCGACTCTTCATTCTCATTTACACTTCCTCCTTCCTCAGCAATCTAAAAAAACAACTTTACTATGTTTTATTGTTTACACCCAAAACATAATGATTATATAAGCATAATAATTCATCGATTTTCCACACACTTATGTTGTCCCTAAAAATATGCTAAATCCCTTATTTAAAAGAAAATTCCTATCCCTATTACATAAAAAAGCAAAACAAAAGACCTTATATTTCTATAAGGTCTTCGAAACAGAAATTTGATTATAACATAAGGAACTCCTTGGTTCAAAAACCCCCTTCCAAAAATAACCGATAGTAAAGGCTTCCATTTGCTACGTAACAGTAATTAAAAAAAATTATATTTTGCATAAAAAAACTATACTAAATATCATTTATGAAAGAAATTCGGCTTCAAAATTTCATTCGGATACGGTTTATGATAAATATGAGTGGTAGCTGGCGACAACGGTGGAATGAGCCACACCCAATTGCCAGTGACAACCCGTCCACATGATGCTTCTTGCTTCTCAAATTGTTGAAATTGTTGTGCAGCTGTATGATGGTCAACAATACTCACTCCTTGTTTTTTAAAGGAATGTAAAACCGCTACATTTAATTCAACTAACGCTTTATCTTTCCACAACGTACTGTTTCTCGATGTATCTAGATTCATCATCTCCGCAACTGCCGGAAGTAAATTATAACGATCATGATCTGCTAAGTTACGTGCCCCAATCTCTGTTCCCATATACCATCCATTAAACGGAGCTGCTGTATAGGAAATACCGCCAATTTCTAAGCGCATATCTGAAATCATTGGAACCCCATACCATTTTGCTCCAAGTGATGAAATCGGGTATTCTGGATGTTCAATTGAAACTTCTTTTACTTCTTCTTTCGGAATTTCTTTATATATAGGCGCTTTTCCATCTATAGAAAACACAAGTGGCAATACATCAAAATTCGTGCCTTCTCCTTGCCAGCCAAGTTTCTGACAAAAGTCTGTAAATGCAGTGGAATGAGAGTCACCAATCAATCCCATTTCTGTTTTATATCCTGCATATCGAATTAATTGATGATTATAAATTCGTATATTATTTTCTTCACCTTGATATTGCTTAAAAATTGTAATTGTCGGTCTCACTTTTCCTTCGTTCGTTGCATATTTAATATGATGAATTAATGCATTATATACACCTTCCTCATCATTTACTTCACGTGCATCTAATATGTGCATCTTACTCCAAAATAGTCTTCCGATACATCGATTACTATTGCGCCATGCCATTCGCGATCCATGAACAAGTTCTTCAAATGTATGTTCATACGTCCCTGTCTTCTCTATCTCAGCTTGAATTTCTTTCATGCGTTCTTCTATGAATTGTTCTTTATTAAGCTCTTTATAGCAAATCGTAATAAACTGACTCGCTTCCTCTATTAATTGTTTCGTTTTACTCATAAACAATCTCCTTCTATTTCAACAAAACGTTCTACTTTACAGTATAAGCAAAAAGAATAAGAGTAACAAATGAAAGTCGAAGTGTTACTTTTATTGTAATATTTTTCAGAAAATTAAAGAGATTACTATTGACTTGTATAAAAAATAGGTGTATTTTTGACTCAGGTAAATTATTTTTACCTAGACCAACTTTTAGGAGGAAAGGAGGGAATGTCATGTCTTCATTTCAATTGCCAAAGCTTTCATATGACTATGATGAACTAGAGCCATATATCGATAGCAACACACTTTCTATTCATCACAAGAAGCACCATGCGACATACGTAAATAATTTGAATGCTGCATTAGAAAACTATTCAGAATTACATAATAAATCTTTAGAAGAGTTACTATGTAATTTAGACACTTTACCAAAGGAAATTCTTACAGCTGTAAGAAATAACGGTGGTGGACATTATTGTCATAGTCTTTTTTGGGAAGTAATGAGCCCACGGGGTGGCGGCGAGCCTAATGGAGACGTTGCAAAAGTAATTGATTATTATTTCAATACCTTTGACAACTTAAAAGATCAACTGTCTAAAGCAGCAATTAGCCGTTTTGGAAGTGGTTATGGATGGCTTGTCCTTGATGGTGAAGAACTTACTGTAATGAGTACACCTAATCAAGATACACCTTTGCAAGAAGGTAAGATTCCATTACTCGTCATTGATGTATGGGAACATGCCTATTATTTAAAGTACCAAAATCGTCGCCCAGAATTTGTTACCAACTGGTGGCATACAGTGAACTGGGACCGGGTAAATGAAAAGTATTTACAAGCAATTCAATCACAAAAACACTAGTCGTGCGTATAAGGTAAGTTTGGTAATGTAAAATTAGTATTGTCGAAATCCTCCAGAATCCCCCGGATTGCCACCGGGGGATTTATGATTATTTCATTGCATGTATGTAATAACGTAATACTTTTTCTATTTCTATTTTCAACTCTCGGAATAGGAATCCTAATTCATTAGCTTTTCCATTATGTAATGTACAATTAGTCACTTCATTATAAGGTGCTACATTGTCTCCTGCTTCTTGAACAAGTACTTTTATTCCCGTAGTTTCTTCTATGAAATGAATAATATCCCGAGCAGAAACTACCCCGTTGCTACAAGCATTAATTGGCCCTTCTATGTCTTTCATCCCGCACCAAACTAAAAATTCCCCTGCTTCTTCTTCATGTATAAACGACAACTTTCCATCTAGATGATTCACTGCGACAGGTTCTTCTCTCACGATATGTTCAACGTAAAATTGTAACCTTTTCGTATAATCGTTTTCTCCAATAACAACCGGAAAACGAACTGCAACAACTGGGAATGTTGCTTGTTGAAATACAACGGCTTCGGCTAATCTCTTTCCTTCACCATAATTGAAGTCATTCCTATCTCCATACGCGATTGCATACTCGTACGGATTGAAGTCTTCTTCTGATAAGTTTAGTGTAGGTTCATAGACGGCCATTGAAGATGTCATAACGTATTTCTTCGTTTTCCCTCGTAACACTTCACATATTATCTTCGCTGCATTCGAGCTATAGCATAAATTATCGTATACAATATCATAACTTTTATCTTCTAGACGCTCTGCTAGTTGTTTTTCATCTTCTCTATCTACAATAAGTCTTTTTACTGCACTTCCAAAAGAATCTTCCGTAATTCCTCTCGTCGCAATCGTTACATCGTGCCCATCTTGCAAAAGCGCTTCTACTAAATGTTTACCAAAAAATCTTGTTCCCCCTAGCACCAATACTTTTTTCAACTTCATCATCCCCTTTTTAATAAATTGTAAAATACTACCTCTCTATTATAAATGCTAACATATAAAAAGCATGGAATTAGTGTAACGATTCCATGCTTTTCTACAGAAAATATATTAACGTACTCGATATTTATAAATACAATAACAGAAGTATAAAATAGAAATTACGGACACATAAACCCATAGTTCATATACGAATCCCTCTCCCCATACTCCCATAAAATAAAAGAGTGAAGGTAACGTCAATGTTACCCATGATTGTACGAAAGCAATCCTTCCAAGATATTGATTGATATTCTTTTTTTGTGTATTTAATACAAAGAATAAATACCAAAGTAATGCCCACATAAACCACGTTAACGCATTAACAACATCATGGAATTGAACAAATGAAACAACCATATAGAATAAAGCAATAATTGCTACCCAAATACAAAACCACCCTAGACCGCTACTATCCATTCCCTTTATAAAGGTAACCCCTACATATAAATAGGTTAATCCAAATAAGAAAGTAGCTGCATATGAATACACTGTCCAATTGCTTTGGTCAGAAATCATGATCAGATAGAACGGAATAATAATTTGTAATGCCCCTACAAATAAATTAAAAACACCCGCACTTTTCATCTCTGCTTTTCCTAATATAACAAGACTATTTAAAAATAAAGCTGCACCCGAAAGTAATAATCCTACGTAACCCATATATCCTCATGTGAAAACCTTACATTTTCACACTGTCCCTCCCCATCTTGTAAAAATTATATTATTCCTTATTCTCCTTCTTACTTACAACTACATACAAAGTTTTTCCGAATATAAGTCAGACTTCCTACCTTAAAAAACAATAAAAAAATCCTTTCGATACATGTCATACAGTAATCATGCCCATCGAAATGTATCACATAATAAAAACGCTTTCAATAATACGTAATTCAATCAAAAAGCTAATGATTATTTGATTATAAACGCACTTTACCAATGATACAAGTATTGGAATATTATTCAATATTACGTTTTTTATTTCTATAAAAAATTAATAGAATGATACACTTTCCCTATTTCATTCTATCAATCATCTGCATAGAATATTGTACAATCATATTAAATTAGAAAGGTCTGATATTTATGCCTCTTCATTATCCACATCAAGCTGTTATTCATTCAACAGGTGTATTAACAAGAGAGCCTGCAACAGTTTCAGCAGTAATAAACATTGTAAATTTAGATGCATATTATGCACACTATATAAATATAGAGGTTTGGGATTGGTCTAACTATTCTAGTCCTGTAAAATTACCTGTACTCATTAGTGGAGATACAGTTGTAGAATTTCCATACCTTTTACAAGGCAACAATCTAGCAGTATTTTATGCTAATTTAGATGAAGCTATTAATTTGTATGAAATTCGTATTTCTTATCCTACTCACTCCAATATTATTGCAAATTGTTTCGGACGAAGCGTACCGCCTTATACAAGCCAAGAAGGTAATACGGTGTATCATAAACAACTTGTTCGCATTCATTAATAGTTCTTTCCAGTATCTAAAATTGATATAGAACAAATTGCTGTTCAAACGCTATGATCAGTAATATGTTCTCTTTCCTAAAGTGAACATATTACCGATTTCAAGCAACATAATAAAGATTACAATTTATTGTATACATAAAAGAATAAGAGAATACTTTACTAACTATCTTAAATCATCTGATATCCATTTTTATTATTTACTTGCCATCTCCAAGAATCTACACACATCTCTTCTAACCCATATTCCGCTTCCCATCCTAATTCTCGTTTCGCTTTAGATACATCAGCAAAACAGATTGCTACATCACCAGGACGACGTCCTATCACTTTATAAGGTATCTTTTTACCCGAAATCTTCTCAAAAGCCTTTACCATCTCCAATACACTATACCCTTTACCTGTGCCAAGATTATACGCTTCGATTCCTTTCGTCTTAAGTACTTTCTCAAGTGCCTTTACATGCCCTTTTGCAAGGTCAACAACGTGGATATAATCACGGACACCCGTCCCATCTTTCGTTGGATAATCGTTTCCGAATATATTTAGCTCTTTTAACTTACCTATGGCTACCTGCGTTACATATGGCATTAAATTATTCGGAATCCCATTTGGATCTTCACCAATACGGCCACTTTGATGTGCTCCAAATGGATTAAAATAACGAAGTAACGCAATACTCCATTCATCATCAGCTTTTGCTACATCACGCATAATTTGCTCAATCATTAATTTTGTTTGTCCATACGGATTTGTCACACTCAGCGGAAATTCTTCTGTAATTGGTGATGTTTTTGGAATTCCATATACAGTTGCAGATGAACTAAAAATAAAATTTTTAACATTATGTGTCTGCATCACATCACATAGTATGATTGTACTTATTATATTATTATAATAATATGTAAGCGGAATTGTAGTCGATTCCCCCACTGCTTTGAATCCAGCAAAATGTATAACTGCTTCAATGTTATTTTCCAAAAAAATCTCATTCATTTTTTCACGATTTAAAACACTTTCTTTATAAAATTCAAATTGTTTTCCTGTTATTTCTTTTACTCGGTTTAAGGACTCGATTGAACTATTTGAAAGATTATCTACAACTATAATTTTATAATTATTATTTAATAATTCTATACATGTATGACTACCAATATATCCTGCTCCACCCGTTATAAGTATCGCCATATATATAGTCCCCCACTAATTATTAATTATAAAATTTTATAACCTCAATACACATATATCCTACCATAAAAAGACTGATAATTCTAAAAATTATTTTCGATTATTATTTATATAAAAAAGAGCCACATAACCTTTACGTTATGCAACTCTTCAACATACATATGTGTCTATATCTTTTTTTATTAATCGAGAAAAATAAAAATCAATCGGAAATTTTATATTGTTAAATTACATAGCAATATACACTTAAAAAGTGGGCAAGGCTTCCCAATAACACGAAAACGTGAAAAATTTCATGATGCCCCAAATGGTTAAACTCTAACCATTTTGGCTTTGTTCCATAAATAAATCCACCAATTGTATAAAAAATACCTCCAAGCACTAGGAGCACCATACCTCCTGTACTTAAGTTAGCAGCTAATGGCGCAAAGAACAGAACAATTAACCAGCCCATTGTAATATAAATTGCTGTTGATAACCATCTCGGGCAATTGAACCAAAACATTTTAAAAACAATACCACAAACGGCAGTTGCGTAAACTAAACAAAATAATAATAAACCGTGTGCGGAATGTAATGTAATTAAACAAAATGGTGCATATGTACCTGCAATCAATATAAAAATCATAGAGTGATCAAGCTTCCTAAAGAAATAAATAACACGTTCACTGGCTACAACACTATGATATACAGCTGATGCCGTATACAGAACCATCATTCCGATGCCAAACAAAATAACAGCTGTAATTGCCGCAAAAGATGGCATCTTAATAGAAACTTTTACAAGCATAGCTAGTAATGCAATAAATGATAATATAGCTCCTCCAAAATGGGTAAAAGCATTAACCGGTTCTCTTATATAAGCATTCATATAAACACTCCTCATATAATTACATGTAGTTTTAATAACTATATGTAATTATATACACATTATTATTAGAGGTCAACATTTACAATTCATTTGTTTCGTAATACCATATTTAGAGATAAACTAAACATTATGCTCCACTAAGTTATAAAAGTGAGGGGTTCTACGTGGAAAATATAAATAAATTGCTTGAAACATTACATTTAGAAAAAAATATTACACTGGAAGACATTCCAAATGTCGATTTGTATGTAGACCAGGTTGTCCAACTATTTGAAAATACTTATACGGATACAACAAGAACCGATGATGAAAAGGTATTAACAAAAACAATGATTAACAATTATGCAAAAGGTAAATTGTTTATTCCAATCAAAAATAAAAAATACTCAAAAGAGCATATGATTTTAATCAGTTTAATTTATCAATTAAAAGGGGCTCTTTCCATTAATGACATAAAAAGTTCCTTAGAACATATAAATGAATCCTTATTAAGCGATGATTCATTCGAATTAAATACGCTATATAAAGATTATCTTACTCTTACCGAAAACAACGTCGAAAGCTTTAAACAAGATGTAAATAACCGTGTTTCAGAAGTAAGTGAGATTTCTTCCTTAGAAGATCCAAAACTAGAAAAGTTTCTATTACTAAACTCCTTAGTGAACATGAGTAATATGTATAGACGTTTAGCAGAGAAGTTAGTCGATGATTTAAAAGGATCTTAAACAAAAAAACTATCCACCTATTAAAGTGGATAGTTTTTTTGTTTACTTATTTGCCTCATGAACTTTCAATTGCTTACCTTTTATCGTTGTATTTCTCATAACCTTTAAAACAAGTGGTCCTTTTCCGTTTAATATTTCAACATAAGAAACATTATCCTGTATTGTAATAATGCCTATATCTTCAGCGGAAACACCTTGAATTTTAGCAATTGTACCGACGAAATCCACCGCTCTAATTTTCTTTTTCTTTCCGCCATTAAAGTATAATTTCATAATTCCTTTATTTATATCCGCATTCTTATCCTTCTTGATCATTGGTTTAGCGTGTATTTTTTCTTCAAATGCAGCTTTCCCTTTTATAACTTCTTCTTTTGAAGGTGCGTGTGCCTTCGGAATTGCAAAACCGATGTACGCCTCAATCTCCTCTAAAAATCGATCTTCATAAGGCGTTATAAATGTAATGGCCTTTCCGCTATTACCAGCTCGTCCTGTTCTTCCTGTACGGTGTACATAGCTTTCTTTCTCTAATGGAATATCATAATTAATAACATGTGTAATATTATCAATATCAATTCCTCTCGCAGCTACATCCGTTGCTACTAAATAACGGAACTTTCCTTTTCTAAAATCATCCATCACTTCAAAACGATCTTCCTGTACCATACCACCGTGTATTTTGTCACAAGGATAATTAACTCGTTTTAGCTGTCTATATACATGATCTACGTTTTCTTGTGTACGACAGAAAATAATGCAACTGTCTGGATTTTCAATCGTGGTTACATCCTTAAGAAGTGAAAGTTTCTCTTCTTCTCTTACTTCAAAAAGGGTATGTTCAATTTTATCTGTTGTAATCCCAGCCGCCTTAATTTCAATATGAGTTGGTGCATTCATATATGTACGGGATAACCTTTCAACATCTTCCGGTAAGGTTGCTGAAAATAGCATTGTCATTCTTTTTGTAGGTAATTCATCAATAATTGCCTCTACTTGATCGATAAAGCCCATGTTTAGCATTTCATCTGCTTCATCAATCACTAAATATTTTAACCGCTCTAAAGAAAGGGTCCCTTTTTCAATATGATCCAATACACGTCCTGGAGTCCCTACTACAATATGCGTCTTTTGCTTTAACTCTAATTTTTGACGTGCAAATGGGGATTTCCCATAAATTGCAGCAGCTTTAACTCTCTTGAATCGCCCTATATTCGTAATATCTTCTTTTACTTGAACAGCAAGTTCCCTCGTTGGTGTTAAAACTAACGCTTGTGGTTTATTCTCTTCCCACTCTACCATTTCACAAAGTGGTATACCGAACGAAGCCGTTTTTCCACTTCCCGTTTGCGACTTTACAACAAGATCCTTCTTTTGCAATGCAACTGGGATAACCTCTCCTTGCACTTCTGTTGGATGCTCATATCCTAAACCAGTAAGTGCTCGTCTTATCTCTTTACTTAATGCATAATTACTAAAACTTTTTTTACTCATATATTAACCTCATTTGATTTTATATTTAACCTATTATGTTCTTCATACCTCACTTTAGACTATAGTAAGATACTATATTAATCCACTGTTTTTAATTCGTTTAAACTTAAATTTATCTAAGTATAATTTTAAAATAGTAAAGGGCAGCCTTAATAATAAGTCTGCCCTATCTATACCATATTCATTTTTTACGGAACTAGTTTTTTCACAACTGGTATTCTTTGCAATACTAACGTAATTACCATACTAAGAACAATTGTAATCGTTACATTAATAGGTATCGCCAATATTGCATGCACACGCTCATTCACCTTAGGGAAAACCATGTACAACAAGTTATTTAATAAGAAGAAGTGAAGAATATAGATTCCAAGGCTTGCTTGATTTATAAAACGGAATAACAATGGTAATTCTCGTTCTGATTTTTGGAATGCATATTTAAAAAATATAAATAATCCAATCGCCATTAGTACGACACCTGGCGCAAAATATCCATACCAAAACTGCTCTAACTGCCCATTTGCTTTTACTGTATAGTAATACGTAATAAAGAATGTACTAATAAATCCTACGAATCCTCCAATGTAAGAAATATTTCTCCATTTTTTTGAAATATCAAAATTAGATAGATAATAACCAAGTAAGAAATACCCTACATAATTTGTAACGTAAAATAATTCAATATTAAAGTTGATAGGATAATAATATTTAACTAAATTGACTACAACAGACGCATATAGCCATAAAATTAAAAAGTATTCTATCTCTCTTTTTTTAGCGTTCTTCACAAAGATTTTCAGTAGCGGTGTAATTAAATATATCCCTACAATCATGTATAAGAACCATAAATGTCCCCCAATAGTATCCGTTAAAAAGTGCTTTACCCCTTGCTTTAAAGATGCTGGAAAATACCCTGCATAGGCTCCATATGCATAAAATATAGCGCTCCAAGCTACAAAAGGTATAATCACTTTACTTGCGCGCTTCTGTAAAAATTCCCCGACTGAAATATCCTTTGTCCCTTTTAACAATAAAGCCCCACTAATCATTACAAAAATCGGAACACTCGCACGTGAAATCGATTCAAATAAATTACCAGCCATCCAGCGTGAAGCATTATTTGCATCTAAAACAGAAACATAACCAGCAGAAACGTGAATTGTAACAACTGCGATTGTCGCTAATACTCGCAACCAATCCATATATACTAGACGCTTCATTAGTACTCCTCCTAAAATTCCCTCTTTAACTTTTATTTTCCAAACATAATTTTACATCAAATAATACTATGTTTAAACACATTTTTATTACAAGAACCGACAAAGTATGTGGGTAAACTTTAATTTTCAAATATAAACATGAAAACCTTTGACTTATGAGTGAAAATAATGTAAATTATCTTTTGGACGAACATTTTTAAACAAACTTAATAAAATATTCGTATTTTAGGGGTGTAAATGATGGAAAACGTATTCGACTATGAAGATATTCAATTAATTCCTGCAAAATGCATTGTAAATAGCCGCTCTGAATGTGATACAACTGTCACTTTAGGAAAACATAAATTTAAATTACCTGTCGTACCTGCAAACATGCAAACGATTATTGATGAAAGAATTGCAACTTATTTAGCTGAAAATAATTACTTCTATATCATGCATCGTTTCCAACCAGAGAAACGAATCTCATTCATTAGAGATATGCAATCACGTGGATTAATCGCTTCTATTAGCGTTGGTGTAAAAGAGGACGAGTATGAATTCGTACAACAATTAGCTGCTGAGCACCTTACGCCTGAATACATCACGATTGATATCGCGCATGGACATTCTAATGCTGTAATCAACATGATTCAACATATTAAAAAGCATTTACCAGAAAGCTTCGTTATCGCTGGAAACGTTGGAACTCCAGAAGCGGTAAGAGAATTAGAAAACGCTGGTGCTGACGCAACAAAAGTTGGTATTGGACCTGGTAAAGTTTGTATTACTAAAATTAAAACAGGCTTTGGAACTGGCGGTTGGCAACTAGCTGCACTTCGCTGGTGTGCAAAAGCTGCAAGTAAGCCAATTATCGCTGACGGTGGTATTCGTACACACGGCGATGTAGCTAAATCTATTCGATTTGGGGCGACTATGGTTATGATCGGTTCTCTATTCGCTGGTCACGAAGAGTCTCCAGGGGAAACAATCGAAAAAGACGGCAAACTTTATAAAGAGTACTTCGGTTCAGCTTCTGAATTCCAAAAGGGTGAGAAGAAAAATGTTGAAGGTAAGAAAATGTTCGTTGAGCATAAAGGTTCTTTAGAAGACACTTTAATCGAAATGGAACAAGATCTTCAATCTTCTATCTCTTACGCTGGTGGAACAAAATTAGACTCAATTCGTACTGTGGATTATGTAGTTGTGAAAAACTCTATTTTCAACGGTGATAAAGTATATTAATTTTAAAATTTAACTCGAAGGACAAGTATTTTTATACTTGTCCTTCTTTTCATATATAAAAATGTTAAATATTTTCATTTTACTGAATTTTCTAGTATCATGTTTTTAGATACTTATAATAAGGGGGATATAATAAATGAAAGATGTAATTGAGAAACGCCATATTCGTGCAGAAGTTCCTACTGAACTAACATGGGACCTCTCTGATTTATACGAATCTGATAAAGAGTGGGAAACTGCATTACGTGTATTAACAGATGATATAAAAAAACTTGATGCGTTTAAAGGGCAATTACACAATAGCCCCACTACATTATTACATTGCCTACTTTTAGAAGAAGAGCTTTTAATGAAGTTAACAAAACTATACTCCTATGCAAATTTAAAAGAATCTACTGATCGTACAAATCCAGTTATTCAAGCAAACTCTTCCAAAATTGCTGCTTTATGGACGAAAGTACATACTGCACTATCCTTTATTCACAATGAAATCCTCTCATTCGATGAAGGCACAATTGAAAAATATTTAACTGAAGAAACAAAACTTGAACCTTTCCGTAAATCATTACTAGACATACTGCAAAAAAGGCCGCACACGCTCTCTCCTGAAACAGAAGAGGTTCTTGCTGCGCTTGGCGAAGTACATAGTTCTCCATACAAAATTTACGGTATGACTAAATTAGCCGATATGGATTTTACCTCCATACAAGACGAACAAGGAAAGGAACTCCCTGTCTCATTTGCATTATTTGAGAGCAAATATGAGTTTTCTCCAAGCGTAGACATACGTAGAAAAGCATACTCATCATTTATTTCCACCTTGAAACGATATAAAAATACCGTGGCAACAACATATGCGACTGAAGTAAAAAAACAAGTAACACTTTCTCGTTTACGCAAATTTGAATCTGTTACTCATATGCTTTTAGAACCACAAAAAGTCCCACTTGAAATGTATAACAATCAACTTGATATTATTTATAAAGAATTAGCGCCTCATATGCGCCGTTTTGCAGATTTAAAAAAGAGAGTATTAGGACTCGATCAAATACTGTTCTGCGACTTACATGCACCTTTAGATCCCGAATTTAATCCGGCAATTACTTACGAAGAAGCTGGAAAACTTATTCAAGACTCTTTACAAGTACTCGGCGATGAATATAGTTCCATTATCGAAAAAGGATTCAAAGAAAGATGGGTCGATCTTGCAGATAACGTAGGCAAATCAACTGGAGCATTTTGTTCAAGCCCGTATGGTTCCCATCCATACATTTTAATTACATGGCAAAATACGATGCGTGGATGCTTCACATTAGCCCATGAATTTGGGCATGCTGGTCATTTTTATTTAGCAAATAAAAACCAGCGTATTATGAATGTACGTCCATCTATGTACTTTGTTGAAGCACCATCTACAATGAATGAATTATTATTAGCCCAGCATTTATTAGCGACTACTGACGATAAGAGAATGCACAGATGGGTAATTCTGCAACTACTCGGCACATATTATCACAACTTTGTTACTCACTTACTTGAGGGAGAATACCAAAGAAGAGTGTACACGCTAGCAGAAGAAGGAGAAGCACTTACAGCCACAACTTTAACTGAAATAAAAACAAATGTACTTTCGACATTCTGGGGTGATTCTGTAGAAATTGACGAAGGCGCTGGCTTAACTTGGATGCGTCAACCTCATTATTATATGGGCTTATATTCTTACACCTATTCCGCAGGCCTCACTGCATCCACTGCCGTAGCTCAAATGATAAAAGAGGAAGGACAACCTGCCGTTGATCGCTGGTTAGATGTACTTCGCGCTGGTGGTACGATGAAACCACTTGAATTAATGAAACACGCCGGAGTAGATATGTCAAAACCAGATGCAATCCGCAGGGCTGTTTCTTACGTCGGTTCCTTAATCGATGAATTAGAGCGCTCTTATCAAGAATAAAAAAATAAGCCCTCGCTTTATGAGGGCTTATTTCATATTTACTTTCCAAATCTTTTACGGTAGCCACATTTTCTACATAGCTCTTCGACTGCAACTCTTTTCGAAAATCCATCGACAATGTTTGTTGCTCTCTCACCTTCTATAATGTTAGAAAATGAATCATTATTAATGTTCCCAAGGTTAATAATTCCCTCGCCATCTAAACAACAAGGAATAACCGTTCCGTTCGCTAAAATACCCGCTTGATTTCGAAGACCATGACAGAATCCTTTTCCATCATCCTCTTCTTCATGCAATGCTGGCCACTGGAATTCATAGTCTTGATTAATAAAGACACGTTCCGCAATTTTTATACCTTTTCCTGGTGTAAGCTTCTCTTCAATTTGATAAGATAAATCAAACTCATTTTCAATGATAGATAATAACTCTCTATTTTTCTGGATTTCAGCATTTGTTTTATTATCCTGCGTTAAATTCCATAATCTAAGTGAAACAATTAAATCCGATTGACTTGTGGCCTCTCTAATGAAGGAAAGTATACTTCTTACATATCCTTCTTTATCTTGTGAACCTGGATGTCCATCAAAACTATGCAATGAAAAATTCATTTGTCTTAAAGCAGGCTTATTTAACAGTCTATGCCTTCTCTTATTAATTAACGTTCCGTTCGTTGTAATATTAACTTTAAACCCTTTTTCATGGCTTAAATCTAACAGTTGATCTATTTT
Organism: Bacillus sp. SH7-1; assembly: GCF_008042405.1. Classification (NCBI taxonomy): domain Bacteria; kingdom Bacillati; phylum Bacillota; class Bacilli; order Caryophanales; family Bacillaceae; genus Bacillus; species Bacillus sp. SH7-1. The sequence goes on along the minus strand of NZ_QNUD01000002.1, from coordinate 38,013 downwards.
CGGGTGTAGCAACGGCTCACCCTTTACGTGCAAATAAATGTAGTCTGTGTGAGGTTTAATTTGGTCTAATCTTTTAGCAAAATCCTCCACAGAAATGAATTGCTTCTGCCTTTCCGTCGGCGGACAAAAGCTGCACGCAAGATTACATACACTCGTAATCTCCAAGTAAAATTTCTTAAACTTCTTCACCTTTAATTCCTCACTTCTATGACTACTTATACTTTTTTCCTCTTCATATTACATCACACTTTTTTAGAAATAGAAACATACTTATTTTAGGAAATCTATATACCACCTATTAATATGTAAAAGACCATCGGTGATTTTTGTCCAATGGTCTTTTTTACTCTTTTTATATACAAAAAGTAATTTTATTTATGATACGGTTCCCCACGATTAATACGAAATGCTCTATACACTTGCTCAAGCAATACTAATCTCATTAATTGGTGTGGTAATGTCATTTTTGAAAAAGAAAGAGATTCATTTGAACGCTTCATTACTTCTGAACTTAATCCAAGTGATCCACCAATTACGAATGCAACTTTACTCTTTCCATATGTAGCAAGACGATCTAAACTTACCGCAAATTCTTCTGATGATTTTTGCTTACCTTCTATCGCTAATGCAATCACGTGCGTATCATCAGAAATTTTATCCAGTATACGTATACCTTCTTTTTCTTTTACAATTAACATTTCTGCTTCACTTAAATTTTCTGGTGCCTTTTCATCTGGCAATTCAATTACTTCTACTTTTGCGTATGCAGATAATCTTTTTAAGTATTCTGCTATACCTTGTTTTAAATATTTTTCTTTTAATTTCCCAATTGAAATAATCGAGATATTCACACTTATTCCCCACCTTACAAACATGTTATCCACATAACTTATCCACATATCCACAATTGTTACCCACATATTGTGTGAGAATCTGTGTTCGATACAACATATGTCGCCTCATTTTGACAAAATTCACATGTTTTTTTCTCTTTTTCTGAGTTATCCACATTGTTAATAACTGGCGCAACTTCACACTCATCCACAATAATATCTAAAGCTAATTCAACATGTTCTAAACAACAAGGTAAATTCATATTCTTCACCTCACTTTTCTACAATAGAAAACAGGAGGTAGGCCCTCCTGTTTTTAATACTTTTGAATGCCTAGTTTAACCGTTGTTGTTGCTCGTTTTGTACCACGATAAAACGTAAGAGTCATTTTATCATTAATTTTTTTATCATATAAGGCCGTACGGAATCCGATAATATCGCGAACCGGTTTTCCATCTACTGCTACAATGACATCGTGTTCTCGTAAACCAGCATCTGCACCTGGTGAAGGACTTTTCACATCTAAAATACAAACTCCCTCTGTTACATTGCCTGGTAAATGCAATGTTTTTGACCAATAATAATTTGGAATTTCATTTAATGATCTAAGTTCAATTCCAACATACGGTCGCCTTACTTTTCCGTACTTCTCCAGCTCATTCATAATCGGAACAGCTCTAGTAACAGGAATAGCTAGTCCAATGCCTTCCACTTCTTTTGCTGCAATTTTCATCGAGTTAATACCAATTAATTGACCTGCCGCATTTACAAGTGCACCACCACTATTACCCGGATTAATTGCCGCGTCTGTTTGCAATACTTCTACTTGCCAATCATAATGTCCGTCTTGATCTAAATCTACAGGGACAATACGTTCATTAGCCGAAATAATGCCTTGTGTGACAGTCCCAGAAAATTGCAGCCCGAGTGGATTTCCAATCGCAATGACTGGTTCTCCTCTACGAACAGTGTTAGAATCGCCAATTTCAATTACCTTTTTCACATGCTTTGCATCAATTTCTAGTACAGCCAAATCTGTGACTACATCGGTTCCTAATACTTTTCCTGGAACCTTCTTACCGTCACTTAAACTTACTTCAATACGATTTGCTCCAGCAACAACATGATTATTTGTTACAATATAAGCTTGGCCATCTGCCTTTTTATAAATTACACCCGATCCTGTACCAGCTTCTGAATCTGCCTCTGAAAAATTATCTCGTTGGATATTAATAACGCCAACAACGGCTTCAGACGCACGATCAACAGCATCTACAAAGCTAATCTGTTTAATACCTTGAGCTTCGGCCATATTACTTCCACTTGCTTCAGCTTGCGGAAGCGCGCCCCCATCATTTGAAAATAAAGGAGCTCCAAATGCAAATAACGAAGCTCCTACAATTGTTCCTGCTATGCTAGAAATAACAATACCTTTATGCTTCTTTTTCTTTGCACGTTTCATACGATAATTTTCTTCATCAATAAAGGACATATTTGTTCACCCATCTTCCTGAAAACAACTATATTCACCTTTATTGTTTACTAAAATGAAGAATTATACGTATTGAATTTTTGTAGGCATTTTTGGATCTGTATCGTGAATTTCAAAAGCTTCTCCCACTCCAAATCCTTTTTCCTCTAATACTTGTGATACTGACATACGCGCTAGTTCTTTCATGTTGTTATCTAAACTTAAATGGGCTAAATAAATATGTTTTGTCTCATCTGTAATTACATCCGCCATCGCTAACGCAGCATCTTCATTACAAACGTGACCTACATCACTTAAAATACGTCGCTTAATACTCCATGGATAACGCCCCATACGAAGCATTTCCACGTCATGATTACTTTCAAACACGAAAGCATTCGCCCCCTTAATCACACCTTTCATACGGTCACTTACGTATCCCGTATCTGTAATAAGGGCTAACTTTCTATTATTGTTATGAAAGGCATAGAACATCGGCTCTGCCGCATCATGAGAAACCCCAAATGACTCGACCTCAATATCACCGAATGTTTTCACATCCCCAACTGAGAAAATGAACTTTTGCTCAGTTGGAATATTTCCTATTAAATGTTCCATTGCATTCCATGTTTTCTCATTTGCATAAACAGGTAAATCATATTTACGTGCCAATACACCTAATCCTTTAATATGATCACTATGTTCATGCGTTACAAGAATACCTGATACATCATTTATATTTAGTTCTGCCTGTTTAAATAAAGCCTCTGTTGCTTTACCACTTAAACCTGCATCGACGAGTAATTTTTTTTCATCTGTTCCTACATATAGCATATTCCCTGTACTTCCACTTGCAAGTACGCTAAAATGCAACCCCATTCTTTCTCACTCCAGTATGTTCATCAACCACTTGATTTTCCCTTTCACCTAATTCCATAACTTGTCCTTCAATTGCATTTACAAAGAAGTCCTGCTTCTGCTCCGTTTTTAAATTCCATGTTGGAGCCAGTACTTGGTTATTAGAAGTAGATGCGGTAAGGGTGGCATAACCAATTTGTGCTTCTTTTACATGTGTATTCCCATGAACTTTATTTTTTAAATACAGGTTTTCTAAAGCCGTTTGGGCAGTAATAATTTCTTGCTGTTTCGTTTTTTCACTTTCGCCCATTTCTTTTAAATCAGTTAGCATCGTCTGCGTGTAAGACACAAGTTCATTTTTTTCATTTAACTCCACGACAATCATTGCCTGTTCGTTATAGAAAATAGGCTTATCTTTATATTTTTGGAAGAAGTAAATTTTAGAGTCTTTCATCGCCCCAAACTCATACTTTTGTCCATCCAATACATAGTTCTTCAAAAAATCATTATACTTATCTTTGGATAATGATTTTGTATTTAAAAAGGGCTCTTTTAGCTTACTTTCTATCTTGTACATATTTTGTATATGCGCTGTTTGATTTTTTAAAGACTGTACATCTTCTTCTTTAAATGCCTTGTTTTCTGCTCTAATAAACGACTCTTTTTTCGGTTCTTTAGGGAAATTACCCATAGTAATTTTGTTTGCTTTTAATTCTTGATCTATCTTTGTTTCTGCAATAAGCTCCAATTGATTACTATCTTGCTTTTGAATGAATTGAAAGATGAGAAAGAGGTCCAAAACAAAAAAGGTCACAATAAATATGGTTTTAATCCGATCCCAATCCATTTAGTCCTCCCTCACTCCACTCATATATTTTTTGTTTGCCAGCTTCATCTTCAACAAACTTTACATACCAAATTGGCTGTAGTCGAGCTACTTGTCCGTCTAGTGCTAATTTGTATCCAATACCAATGTCTTTAATGAAGCGCTTATCTACAGCGGGATTATTTTCTAAAGATGCTATCACAACGTGTCCTGATGGAAGAGTAACCTTCTGTTCCATACCTTTCGTATTTAAAGATAACAATGGTCTTTCATATTCCATTACTTCTTCTGATCCCCATACTTGCCTCAATTCAGCTAATCCATCTGTATTGAATACGGAATATCCATCTTCATGTAAACGGAATACTGTTTGTCCTTTATTCATATAGTCCAAACGATATGAATCCAGGCTTCCACTGTGACCATTTACAAAATCAAAGCTTTTTTGTAAAAGCATTAAATTATCTGTCGTTTTCTCACTTGAAACAGAAGAATTTTTATACTTTAGCATATGCTGATCGTTTTCAATCTCCATGGACCTAATACCATCTGTAAATATTTCTTTCGATTGCTCGATAATCGGACTTAAATAACGTGGATCACTAAAAAGAGCATTCTTAAATGTATCAACCGCTAAATTAGATGAAATATATGTTATATTACTTAATTCTGTCGTTCCATCTGGTAAAAATAGCTTTTTCATATCATTAATTTGATAGTCAAAATAAGGTTTCGCTGATACTATAAATTGATTTTGTGCATTTACAATATCCTTTAAATACACACCACTTAATTTTGCTTCATATATTCTAGAGTTATCACCATCAGAAACAAAATTAATTTTAATTTCCTGATCCCTACTTCTAGAAGGATCGAGAATAATTCGATTAAAGTGTTTCGGCATATCTATACTTTTTTCTTTCATACTAAACATAGATTTAACTGCATCAAATGGGATGTTGGTAGGGAAAATAAGTTCAATTTTCCCTTCACCATGCACATAAGAAAGGAAGTCAGCCTTAGCAATCGATATCTCTTTGAAACCATGTAATTCCCCTGCTTCCAAAGGTCTATAGATTGATTCTATATCTCCCTCTCTTTTGCTCCCGTAATGATTTTTATCTTTATGCACGATGATAGAAGTAGGGCGGACAACATCAGCGATTTTAGTTTGCGTAGTTCCTTCATTCCCCTGCACAAATTTTGCGTTTTGCATAGACGTGGAATCTGGCACATACGTCCATAAGTTAAAAGTAAGAAATAGGCTAATTACAACTAAATTAATTAAAACTATTGTTTTAACATTTTCCATACTCATTCCCAATCGTCCTCTTCATCCGCTGCCATTGGCAAAGTGAAATAAATCGTTGTCCCTTTTCCTTCCTCACTCTTCGCCCAAATCGAGCCACCATGTGCCTCAATCATTTCTTTCGCAATTGCTAACCCAAGTCCTGTACCACCCATTTGTCTTGAACGCGCTTTATCTACGCGATAAAAACGTTCAAAGATTTTATCGACGTTTTCTTTCGGAATACCCATTCCTTGGTCACTTACACTAATCTCTAATAATTCCCCGCGATCACGTAAGCGATATGTTACTGTTCCACCCTCTGGTGAATACTTTAATGCATTCGAAATAATGTTATACAATACTTGCGTAATTTTATCCGTATCCATATCAATAAATCGAGATTTTTTAGAGAAAGATCGTTTGAAACTTACATTTTGCTCTTTAGACATTTCAAAACGATCAATAATGTTATTAAAGAAGTCAGTAAAGTCGACCCATTCTTTCATTAAACGATGTTCTGTACTATCAAGTTTAGATAGCTGTAATAACGCATTTACAAGTCTAATCATTCTTTCTGTTTCTTCTTGTGTAACTGTTAAAAATTGCGGTGCAATATTTGGATCTTGCCATGCACCGTCTGTAAGTGCCTCTAAATAACTGCGCATTGTCGTTAATGGCGTTCTTAGTTCATGAGAGACGTTTGCTACAAACTCACGGCGTTCTCTTTCTATGCGCTCCTGCTCAGTTACATCATATAATACAGCAATTAAACCATTTGCTTTCCCTGTCTCTTTTTGAATAACAGAGAAACTTGCGCGTAAAATATATGGCTCATTTCTCGTACTAAAATCTAATAACACAGAATCAGGCTCTTCGTATAAATGATCAAGCGTAAATTCTTCTTGTATCCCTAATACTTCCAAAACAGATTGATCGAGCGCCGTTTCGCGCGAAACATTTAGCATCTTTTCCGCAGGATCATTTAATAAAATAATGTCCCCTTTTCGGTCAGTAGCAATTACTCCATCTGTCATATGTGATAAAACGGATGACAATTTACGTCTTTCACTTTCCGTTGAAGAACGAGCTTGTTGTAATTTTTTTGATAAATTATTGAAAGATAATGCTAATTGTCCAATTTCATCATGGCTATGAACTTTTACTTTTCTTGAATAGTTTCCCTTTGCCATTTCAATTGCTTGTCTTCGCATATCTGAGATTGGTCTCGTAATCGTTTGAGCTAATAAAACTCCAAGTACAGCTGTTACGAGTAATGCAATAACGGTTCCAGTCGCAAAAATTTGATTAATATCCTTCATCTGTTTATAAACATCTTCCATAGATGCAACAATGTAAATAACACCAAGTGGATCTTTGCCGTTATCATCTAGAATCGGAGTAAGCATAACTTGTACACGATGACCTGTACGACCATCCTTCTCAATTTTCACTTCTGGCTTTTTTTGTACCAATACCCGCTGAACAGCTATATCAGTTGATGTTCTATTTACCTTATTTTGCTTTGCCTCATCTGAAATAGCGAGCAGTTTTCTATTCGAATCAAATACACTTACCTCTTGGATATCTTTCTTTCGATCAGAGGCAAATTTTCGAATAGAAGTTTTAATCGTTTCATCTGTGGACTCTGTCTCTGCTTTTGTATAACTTTTTTTAAACTCTTGTTTCAAGTTATACGATAATAAGTTCGTTTGCTGCGTTAAAGAATCTCTAAAGCCTTGTACAAGACTCTTTTCTAACTCTCTTACGAAATATACCCCAATAACTTGCATAGCTATCAATATTAATAGCATATATATGAGTACAAATTTTAAATGAATAGATTGAAAAAAACCGACTTTCTTCATATATTATTCCTGCTCTGGGTCACGCAAGTAATACCCTACCCCACGTCTAGTGACAATTAAAGTAGGATGACTTGGATTATCTTCAATTTTTTCACGTAAACGACGCACTGTTACATCCACTGTACGTACATCTCCAAAATAGTCATAACCCCAAACTGTTTGTAATAAATGTTCGCGTGTCATAACTTGTCCTAAATGTTTCGCTAAATAATGTAGTAACTCAAATTCACGATGTGTAAGTTCAATATTTTCTTCACGTTTTGTGACACTATACGCATTTGGATTGATAACAATTGGTCCAATAACCATTTCCGTATTTTCTTCTTTTTCTGCAGCACCGCCTTGTTGATGGCGACGTAAGTTAGCCTTCACGCGAGCAAGCAATTCCCTCGTACTAAATGGCTTCGTTACATAATCATCTGCCCCAAGCTCAAGCCCTAATACTTTATCAATTTCAGAATCCTTCGCCGTAAGCATAATAATCGGCATTTCTGAGCTTTTACGTATTTCACGGCAAACCTCTAAGCCATCCTTACCTGGTAACATAATATCTAATAAAACCATATCTGGCTGTTCTTCATTCGCTTTTTCAATCGCCTCATCACCATCATGCGCCATTACAATTTCAAAACCTTCTTTTTCTAGATTGAACTTCAAAATATCCGCAATCGGCTTTTCATCATCAACTACTAAAATTTTCTTTCCCATCATCGTCTATTTCCTCCTTATAAAAATATGGTCAATATCCCTAAACACATTGATGTCTACATAGTATGTCCCTATATGACCGCATCTTTTGCTTAAGTACTTTCTCCTCTATTCTCACAGACTCATGTATGATCCACTTTTACACGGAATCCTATACGATCTATAGAAAAACCTCTAGCTTCAACTGCTAGAGGCTCCTCATTCTATTTTAAAATAACTACTCAATTTTGTAAAATTACACAAATAAAAAGGATATTAAGTGGGCCCACTTAATATCCTGAGAGTGGCTCGGGACGGAATCGAACCGCCGACACGAGGATTTTCAGTCCTCTGCTCTACCGACTGAGCTACCGAGCCAAAACTATATATAAAACCACTAATGGTGGTATAAACAAAAGTGGCGGTCCCGACCGGGGTCGAACCGGCGATCTCCTGCGTGACAGGCAGGCATGTTAACCACTACACCACGGGACCAAAAATAAACATAAAAAAAACATGACCCGTACGGGATTCGAACCCGTGTTACCGCCGTGAAAGGGCGGTGTCTTAACCACTTGACCAACGGGCCACGAAAAATAAAATGGTGAGCCATGAAGGACTCGAACCTTCGACCCTCTGATTAAAAGTCAGATGCTCTACCAACTGAGCTAATGGCTCATACTCACCAACGTCATATTTTCGTGACGACAAGATGTATCATAACATGTTATCTTTGTTTTTTGCAATACATTTTTTTATTTTTTTTATAAAAGATAAGAAAAAACTCATGCGGACATGAGTTTTTTCTTAAAAATATCAATTAAGCTTCGTATACGTTACGAACGATATTTGTTTGGTTACGATCTGGTCCAACTGAGAACATAGATAATTGAATTCCTGTTAACTCAGAAACACGTTCTACGTATTTTCGTGCATTTTCAGGAAGCTCATCTAATGATTTTACACCAGTAATATCTTCTGTCCAACCTGGAAGCTCTTCGTATACAGGCTCACATTTAGCTAAAATGTTTAAGTTTGCTGGAACTTCATCGATAACTTCGCCATTATATTTGTAAGCAACACAAATTTTAAGAGTTGGAATACCTGTTAGAACGTCGATAGAATTTAATGATAGATCTGTTAGACCACTAACACGACGTGCATGTCTTACAACAACGCTATCGAACCAACCTACGCGGCGTGGACGACCAGTTGTCGTTCCATACTCACGACCAACTTCACGAATTTGGTGACCAATTTCATCATTAAGCTCAGTAGGGAATGGACCATCACCTACGCGGCTTGTATATGCTTTACATACACCTACAACGCGTGTAACTTTCGCAGGACCAACTCCAGTTCCAACTGTTACACCACCAGCAATTGGGTTAGAAGATGTAACGAATGGGTACGTACCGTGATCAATATCAAGCATAACACCTTGTGCACCTTCAAATAATACACGGTGATTGTTATCTAATGCATCATTTAATACAACAGACGTATCACATACATATTGTGCGATTTGTTGTCCATACTCGAAGTACTCTTCAAAGATTTCTTCTACACTGAAACCTTCTGTATCGTACATTTTTTCAAATAAACGATTTTTTTGTGCTAAATTGCGCTCAAGCTTCTCTTTAAATGCTTCACGGTCTAAAAGATCAGCCATACGAATACCAATACGAGCAGCTTTATCCATATATGCAGGACCGATACCTTTTTTCGTTGTACCGATTTTGTCATCACCTTTACTTGCTTCTTCTAACTCATCTTGTTTTAAGTGATAAGGTAAAATAACGTGCGCACGGTTACTTACGCGTAAATTATCAGTACTTACACCACGATCGTGTAAGTATTTTAACTCTTCAAGTAATGCTTTCGGATCTACTACTAAGCCGTTTCCGATTACACAAATTTTTTCTTTATAGAAAATACCAGATGGAATTAAGTGTAATTTATATTTAACTCCGCCGAAAACAATTGTATGTCCTGCGTTATTTCCACCTTGATATCTTGCAACTACTTCCGCATGCTCAGAAAGAAAATCAGTGATTTTACCTTTTCCTTCGTCGCCCCATTGTGTTCCTACAACTACTACTGAAGACATTATTAAAGCACCTCCGCAATTTTCAAACGATCTATTCAAACAATATAATTGTACCAAAACCGAAAAAGAAGTCAACCAAAAAGCGAACATTTTTTTATTAAAAAACATTTTCGTTCGTAAGAATTATATTTTTACATTATGAAAGCCTTATCTTTCCTATAAAAAAAAAGAAACACATCTTATTATAAGAAATGCATTTCTTTTTTATACTATCTTTATGCAGGCGGCGCATGTCCATCCTCGAAGCGTCGTTCTAAGTTAACGAACTTATTGAACTCTTTAACGAATGCCAGCTCTACTGAGCCTACGGGACCGTTACGCTGCTTTGCAATAATAATTTCAATTGTATTTTTATTTTCCGTTTCTCGGTCATAGTAATCCTCACGGTATAAGAAGGCTACAATATCAGCATCCTGCTCGATACTCCCCGATTCACGAATATCAGACATCATCGGACGTTTATCTTGACGAGATTCTACACCACGAGATAACTGTGATAAGGCAATAACAGGCACCTGTAATTCACGCGCAATCCCTTTTAGTGTACGCGAAATCTCAGATACTTCCTGCTGACGGTTTTCTCCTGATTTCCCGCTTCCTTGAATAAGCTGTAAGTAGTCAATCAAAATCATACCAAGACCCTGTTCTTGTTTTAATCTACGACATTTTGCTCGAATCTCATTTACTTTAATCCCTGGCGTATCATCAATATAGATACCAGCATTAGAAAGGCTACCCATTGCCATCGTTAGCTTCGCCCAATCATCAGAAGTTAATGACCCGGTACGAAGCCTTTGCGCATCAATATTCCCTTCTGCACAAAGCATACGCATAACAAGCTGATCAGCACCCATCTCTAGACTGAAAATCGCTACATTTTCATCCGTTTTTGTCGCTACATTTTGTGCGATATTTAATGAAAATGCCGTTTTCCCTACCGATGGACGTGCCGCCACGATGATTAAATCATTTCGCTGGAACCCTGCCGTCATCTTATCTAATTCAGTAAACCCAGTTGGTATCCCAGTAACTTCACCTTTTTGATTATGCAAAAGTTCGATTTTATCGTAAGCATCTACAAGAACGTCTTTAATATTTTGGAATGCTTTCGCATTTGTTTGATGAGATACTTCTAATATTTTTTTCTCAGCCTCATTTAAAAGGCCATCCACATCATCTTCTCTCTCATACCCATCAGACACGATATGAGTCGCCGTTCGAATCAAACGACGTAACAGTGCTTTTTCAGCGATGATTCGTGCATAATACTCTACGTTAGCAGCAGTCGGAACAACTTCTGCTAATTCTGCTAAGTAAGAAACCCCACCAACTTCTTCTAGTAATCCTTGGTCGGCCATCGCCGACGTCATCATTACTAAGTCAATTGGCTCTCCCTTATCAGACAACCCAAGCATGACTTCAAAAATCTTTTGATGTTTCGTTCGATAAAATGAGTCAGGTACCAATAGTTCCGATGCTGACGTTAACGCATCCTGATCAATCAATATAGCACCTAAGACGGCCTGCTCAGCTTCTATATTATGCGGAGGGGTACGATCAGCCATTACATCACTCATGCGCAATCCTCCTTGCTTACCTTATTTTTATTGTTCACTAACATGAACTTTTACTGTTGCTGTTACTTGCGGATGCAATTTCACAGTAACGTTTGTATAGCCTAATGCACGAATTGCATCATCCATTTCAAATTTACGCTTATCAAGTTTAATCTTGTGTGATTTTTGCATTGCATCTACGATTTGTTTACTTGTAATTGAACCGAATAGACGGCCACCTTCTCCAGATTTAGCCTTTAATTCTACAGTTAGTTTCTCTAATGTTTCTTTCAATTGTTTTGCACTTTCAAGCTCTGCTGCTGCATCTTTTTCTTCTTTACGTTTTTGAGCTTCTAAAGTTTTCATACTGCTATTTGTCGCTTCAGCAGCTAATCCTTGTTTTAGTAAGAAGTTATTTGCATAGCCATCTGGTACGTTTTTTATTTCTCCTTTTTTCCCTTTACCTTTTACGTCTTTTAGAAAAATTACTTTCATGATTGTGTGCCTCCCTGTAAATAGTCATCAATAACAAATCGAAGCTTCTCCTCAGCTTCATCTACTGTAACATTTTTCATTTGTGTGGCTGCATTCGTTAAATGCCCGCCACCTCCTAAATTTTCCATAATTAGCTGCACATTCACTTCACCTAAAGACCTGCCGCTAATTCCAATGAAATTCTCGCCACGTTTTGCAATAACAAATGACGCAATAATTCCTGTCATTGTTAATAACGTGTCCGCTGATTGCGCAATAAGCACTTGATCATAGTAATCATCACTATCAACCTTTGCAATCGCAATTCCATTTGTATAAATGTACGCATTTTTAATAGCTTTTGCAACCCGTAAATACTGATCCATATCTTCTTTTAGAAGCTCTTGTACAAGTACAGTATCTGCACCATGTGAGCGTAAATAAGAAGCAGCATCAAACGTACGAGCACCCGTACGGAATGTAAAGCTTTTCGTATCAACGATAATACCTGCTAACAATGCCGTTGCTTCTAACATTGTCATTTTTAAATTTTTCGGTTGATATTCAAGTAATTCTGTAACAAGTTCTGCCGTGGAAGAAGCATAGGGCTCCATGTAAACAAGCAATGGATCCTCAATAAAATCCTCTCCTCGGCGATGATGGTCAATAACAACTACATTTTCAATTTTGCGTAACAGCTTTTCTTCCATCACCATTGAAGGTTTATGCGTATCAACAACAACAAGTAAAGAATCATCATTTGCAAATTCCATCGCTTGTCCTGGTGTAATAAAGTGAGACCATAACTCTTCGTTTTGTTTCACTTTATCCATCAAACGCTTAATTCCCTTATCAGAATCATTTTCATCTAGCACAATATATCCTTTGCGCTCATTTAATTGTGCTACCTTTAAAATACCAATCGCGGCACCAATTGCGTCCATATCAGGAGCCCTGTGCCCCATTATAATGACATTGCTACTTTCTAATACTAAATCCTTTAATGCATGCGAAATAACTCTGGCACGCACGCGAGTACGTTTTTCAACCGGATTTGTCTTACCACCATAAAACTTAACTTTACCTGTTGCCTGTTTAATAGCTACTTGATCTCCACCACGTCCAAGCGCAAGGTCTAAACCGGACTGAGCCATTGCCCCAAGTTCTGATAACGGTAAATCACCTGATCCAACACCTACACTTAAGGTGAGTGGTATATTCCTTTTGGATGTTTCTTCACGCACCTGATCTAAAATGCTAAATTTCCCTTTCTCCATCTGCGCTAAAATACTTTCATTTAGTACAACGAAGAATCTTTCTGAAGATGCACGTTTTAAATATGCCCCATACTTAACGGCCCATTCATTTAGTCGTGATGTTACAAGACTTGTTATATTCGTACGTAATTGATCATCTAAACCTTGTGTAACTTCATCATAATTATCTAAATAAATGACAGCCAAAACAGTACGTTGATCCTCATACATCTTTTCAATTTCTGTTTGTTCCGTTACATCAAAGAAATAAATTAACTTTTCTTCTTTCCTTACAAAAACACGAAACTTTCGATTATTTAAAGAAACTATATCATCGGAAGTTTCTCCTTTAATAAAAAGAAGTAACGTTTCCGATACATCATAAAGGTGCCATCCAGCTAATGCATGCTGTCCCAGACATGAAGATAAATAAGGATTCGCCCAATCAATCCCATAATCCTTATTGTATAACAAAATACCAATCGGCATTTGGTTAAATGCCTCATTACTTACTTTCTTTACCCTTGTAATCATATCTGTCGTATGCTTTTCGAAATTCTTTTGAAAGGTAAGTTCAAATCGTACAACAACAAAAAGGACGATACAAAAAATAAAAAAGGCAGCTATCCCCATCATTAAATGAAAATAACAGAGAATCGAAATGAGCACAAACACGAAAAATGCCAATACATAAACAGGATATAAAAACCACTGTTTCTTATAAAATTCAGGCATGTATACAACTCCTATAAAGTAAAACTAACTCACCTTCCAGTTAGTTAAACAGATTAAAATAGTATAAGGAATATTACTTCATCCTCCTATTTTAGAACGCAATGAAATCCCTAAATCAATTATACCTAAGATTGTCACAAGAGGAAACAGCATCGGAATAAACATGCAGACAATAAAACTAATAATAGGAACCCCTTTCGTAAAACCTTTGCTATGCGCTAAAAAAGCGATAAATGTCAGACCTTGCAGTACGAGTAGTAAAGCAAATATGACATATAGGTTAGAAAATACCATATGTAAATATGATGTCGGTTCTACTTTTATAAAAGTTGATAACAAAATAAATATAACGTAATACCAAACAATACTCTTTGGTAATTGTATATCTTTAAATCTAGGCCAAGGTATAACATCGTGTTTTAACTTTCTCAAAACACTGCCCGATAATATTACTGTGATCCAAGAAAAACATGCAGAAACCATTACAAGTAAACTTGGAGATAACGTTTGTAGCATATCATTCATTTGTGCAAATAACTCTTTTTGTTCTTTACTAATCGGCATACCAGCAGCACTGACTATCTTTTCACTTTGTGCCATACTTTCATTAAACATATTTTGCATTTGCTTCATTAAATCTATGTTAAAAAACTTTATACTCACAACATAAATGAGCATAATACCAATTAAGTATGCAAGCGTCCCCGCCATCAAAATCTCTACCGGTTTTTTTCGTTTTTTATACATAGATCCTAAAACGATACCTATCAATCCAAACATAGTTGTCTTCACTAGGTTCATCGGCTGACTGACAATAACAGTAATAAAAAGCGCCGCCGTAAAAATTACAAAGGCATTAGATAATTTATATCTTATCGTTAGCAATATAAATGGCAATGGCAACGCAAACGTTACAACTGTACCTAAAATCGGAACATACATAGATATAAGTAGCAACATTGCATATATCGCTAACAACGCTGCACCCTCAGTAATAAATTTCGTATTTTTCATCCTCTAACCTCTCTTTCAAAAAAAGAAAAGCATAGCAAAATGCACAGTAGAGTCCGACTCTACTGTGCATTTCATACGCTATTATTCACCAACATATGGTAAAAGTGCCATTTGACGAGCACGTTTAATTGCAACTGTAAGTTTGCGTTGGTATTTCGCGCTTGTTCCTGTTACACGACGAGGTAAAATTTTACCACGCTCAGAAACGAAACGTTTTAATAAATCAACATCTTTATAGTCAATGCGAGTGATGCCGTTAGCTGTGAAGAAACACACCTTACGACGTTTCGCACGTCCACCTTTGCGTCCTGCCATGTCTATTTCCCTCCATTCTTAGTTAAAACTAACAAATTTACTGTATTAGAACGGTAAATCGTCGTCGGAAATGTCGATCGGTTGACCTACATTTGAAAATGGATCGTCATTCTTCGTAAATCCAGAGTTTCCTTGGTTACCTTGGTTGCCCGAATTACTAGATTGACCAAATGGGTTAGAGCTTTGGTTACCGAAACCAGCTCCTGATGGTTGCTGATTAAATGAACCACGTTGCTCCCCACCGCCATTACGCGGCTCTAAAAATTGTACGCTTTCCGCAAGAACTTCTGTTACATATACACGTTTACCATCTTGTCCATCGTAATTACGAGTTTGAAGACGTCCATCTACGCCTGCTAAGCTACCTTTTTTCAAATAATTTGCTACGTTTTCTGCTTGTTTACGCCATATTACACAATTAATAAAGTCAGCTTCACGCTCACCTTGTTGATTCGCAAATGCGCGATTCACAGCTAACGTAAAAGTAGCTACTGCAACACCATTGGGCGTGTAACGTAAGTCAGGGTCCTTAGTTAAACGACCAACGAGGATAACACGATTCATCAATCGAACCACTCTCCCTTATATATCAATTATTTTTCTTCTTCTTTAACAACGATATGACGAAGGATGTCTTCGTTGATCTTAGCTAAACGGTCGAATTCGTTAATCGCTTCTGCGTTAGAGTTCACGTTTAAGATCATGTAGAAACCTTCACGTAAGTCGTTGATTTCGTAAGCTAAACGACGCTTACCCCACTCTTTCGTGTTAATGATTTCTGCACCATTGTTTGTTAAAACACCTGCAAAACGTTCAACTAAAGCTTTTTGAGCTTCTTCTTCAACGCCAGGACGAATGATGTACATAATTTCGTACTTTCTCATTACACTTTCACCTCCTTTTGGTCTAAACGGCCCATAATGGGCAAGGAGCAATTAATTTATAGTAATTACTCACGAGTTTAGATTATATCATAGTAAGTTAGATGAATCAACTCACCCATACATAAAAAACTTGGCAAACACATAATATATTTGCCAAGCTTATATCTTTATTTTTCCTAGGAAATATTAAATTAAACGTTGAAGCGGAAGTGCATAACGTCTCCGTCTTTTACGATATACTCTTTTCCTTCTAAACGTACTTTTCCAGCTTCTTTTGCAGCTGTCATAGAACCGTTTGTCATTAAATCATCATAAGAAACTGTTTCCGCACGAATAAATCCACGCTCAAAGTCTGTATGAATTACACCAGCACATTGTGGTGCTTTCATACCTTGTTTAAACGTCCATGCACGTACTTCTTGCACACCAGCTGTGAAGTAAGTAGCAAGTCCTAATAAATCATATGCAGCACGAATTAATTGATCTAAACCAGATTCTTCAATGCCTAGCTCTTCAAGGAATACCTTTTTCTCTTCCTCGTCTAACTCAGCGATTTCTGATTCGATTTTTGCACATACAACGATTACTTGAGAATTTTCATTTGCAGCAAATTCTTTTACCATTTGTACGTATTTGTTTTCAGAAGGATCGATAACATCTTCCTCGCTTACGTTTGCTACGTATAACATTTCTTTCGTTGTCAGTAAATGAAGACCTTTAACAATCTTCATCTGCTCTTCTGTAAACTCAACAGTACGAGCCGGTTTTCCCTCTTCGAAAGCTTCTTTTAAACGCACTAAAATTTCATGCTCATATACTGCTTCTTTATCTTTTTGTCTTGCTAATTTCGCAACACGCTCGATACGTTTATCAACAGATTCTAAATCTGCTAAGATTAGCTCTAAGTTGATTGTTTCAATATCATCGATTGGATCTACTTTCCCTGAAACGTGCGTAATATTTTCGTCTTCAAAACAACGGACAACTTGGCAAATTGCATCTACTTGGCGAATATGAGATAAGAATTTATTTCCTAAACCTTCACCTTTACTAGCACCTTTTACGATACCTGCAATATCAGTAAACTCAAATACAGTCGGAACAGTTTTTTTCGGTTCTACTAATTCCGTTAATTTATTTAAACGCTCATCTGGTACTTCTACAATCCCTACGTTTGGATCAATTGTACAGAATGGATAGTTTGCAGATTCTGCTCCTGCTTGTGTAATTGCATTAAATAAAGTGGACTTCCCTACGTTAGGTAATCCAACAATCCCAGCCGTTAATCCCATATTTTTCACTCCTATGTCTCAATCTTTCATCATTATAGATAGTAACGAAAAAAATGACAAGTTTCCTCCAAACGAAAAAAAGTAACAGCTACCCACTGCAACTGTTACTTTCTCTCTATTCTTCGTGCTTCACAAGTATTTTTTTCACCTTACGATCAAACTCTCTTCGAGGAATCATTACTGAATGGTCACATCCCTCGCACTTAATGCGGATATCCATTCCCATACGAATAATCTTCCAACGATTCTCACCACATGGGTGGGCTTTCTTCATTTCCACAACATCGTACAAGTTATACTGCTTTTGCTCCATTCTCCAAACCCCTCTCCATACTAAATTGCTTTTCCACTTACCAATTCTTCACGATTATATAAAACCATACGTGGATATGGAATTTCAATCCCATGTAAATCTAGACGATTTTTAATTTCTTTACGAAGTACTCTTGCAATAACCGCATGTTGCATCGGCTCTACTTCTGCAATAACACGTAATATAACTTCTGATGCAGCTAATGTTTGCACGCCTAATAACAGAGGCGTTGTTACCATTTGCTCATATTGCGCAGGTAATTCTTCTAATAATTCTTCGATGACTTGCTCTGCTTTTGCTATGTCAGCCTCATACGAAATAGATACATCAACAAATGCAACACTATTACTAACTGAATAGTTAGTAACTTGAATGATACTTCCGTTTGGTAAAGTATGAATTTCGCCTGTCCAGCTCTTTACTTTTGTTGTACGAAGTCCAATTTCTAAAACGACTCCCTCAAACTGGCCAATTTTCACATAGTCTCCCACTGAAAATTGGTCTTCTAGCAAGATAAATAACCCTGTAATGACATCTTTCACTAAACTTTGAGCACCAAATCCGACCGCTAAACCAATTACCCCGGCACCGGCTAATAAACCAGATGCATTAATATTAAACACACCTAAAATCGCAATTAGCATAATGAACATAACAACGTATGCCACAATATTTTCAAGTAACTTCGCTACTGTAACTGTACGACGTTCTGAAATTTGAATTGGCGAACGACTTCCCATACGAAACGCATTTCGTACAATTGCACGCGCAACTCGCACAATAATTGCACCAAGTATTAAAATAACGACTATTTTTAGTGATTTCACACCTATATTCGTCCAATCAATGGACTCAAACCATTTCAACGCTAAATCCATGTACCTCTACCTCTCCAGCTAAAATTTCTTTTTAATTATCCTTCTCATTGTATCAGAAGTCACCCTGATTTCTGCAAAGTTTTTATGACTTTAATTGCATTTGTTAACTTCCATGCAGGTATAAAATGGAACGAATATATATATACTAGTACTATTATTCCATTTTCACTCAAGTTTTACAGGAAGTACGCACTTATAGTTTTCCATTTTACTCTCCATATAACATATTTTGAAAATTTATTAAAAGGATGGATGCTTCATGAATATTGGAAGTTTTCGCTTACCCTTTTTCGAAAAAGAAACTCAAAATGTTATGCACCAAGACGTAGAAGCCTCCGAGACAATTAGTAACTTCTTACTTTCCCATATCCCTATTAAAACGAATATACCGATTATTCTCGTTTGTATCGGAACAGATCGTTCTACAGGCGATGCACTCGGTCCGTTAGTCGGTACGAAATTAGAACAAGTAGGAATTAAAAACTTCCAAGTGTTCGGTACACTAGATGAGCCAGTACATGCGCTAAATTTAGAAGCAAGAATTCAGAATATACAGAAAGATAATCCTACTTCATTTATAATTGCGGTTGATGCCTGTTTAGGAAAGTCTCAAAGCATCGGTTCCATCACCACCGGAATGGGGCCTAGTAAACCCGGAGCTGCAATGAATAAGAAATTACCTGCAGTTGGTGATCTACATATTCATGGCATCGTAAATCTAAATGGTTTTATGGAGTTTTTCGTTCTGCAAAATACAAGATTAAGTTTAGTCATGAAAATGGCTGAGGTAATTGCACAGAGTATAAAAGAAACTGACCAAAAATTATCTGTATTAAAAAAAGCAAACCATCTATAAATAATAAGATGGTTTGCTTTTTAGTTTTTCTGTGCTAATAATTCTAAAATACGATTCAAATCTTCTTTATTAAAAAATTCAATTTCGATTTTACCTTTTTCTTTTTTCGTTTCTTTAATTTTCACATCTGTGCCAAATTTTTCTCTTAAGAACGTTTCGCGTTCTACGAAAAATATGTTTCTTTCCTTTTTCACTTGTATTGTTTCACGTGAAACGCGTTGATTAATCTCCTGAACAATTTTCTCTAATTGACGAACATTTAATCCTTCTTTTTCAATTCGTTTCAATAAAGATTTCAATTGTTCTTCATCTTTTATTGTAAGTAAAGTTCTCCCATGAGCCATTGAAAGTTGACCATTTGCAATCATATCTTGTACAAACGGAGGGAGGCTTAATAACCGCGTATAATTTGCAATGTAAGGTCTGCTCTTACCAAGACGTTTTGCTAATTGTTCTTGCGTTACATTTAGCTCATTCATTAACATTTGATATGCCATTGCTTCTTCCATTGGATTTAAATCTTCTCGTTGTAAGTTTTCAAGCAATGCAAACTCCATCATTTGCTGCTCGTTTAATTGTCTTACAACGGCAGGTACCTTTTCAAGCCCGGCCTCTTTGGCAGCACGATATCTTCTTTCACCTGCAACAATTTCATATCCTTTAATACTCTTCCTAGCAATTAACGGTTGTAATATGCCGTGCTCTTTAATAGAAGCCGATAATTCTTGAATTGCCTCTTTATTAAAGTGTTTACGTGGTTGATATGGATTCGGTCTTAATTCAGTTATCGCAATCTCCTGAATTGTCTCTTCTTCTTTCACATCTAAATCAGGAAAAAACACATTGATTCCTCTTCCTAATCCTTTAGCCACCTGCAATCACTTCCTCTGCTAAATCTATATACACTTCTGCCCCTCTTGATTTAGCGTCATACTGCATAATTGGTTTCCCATGACTTGGTGCTTCACTTAAACGAACATTACGAGGAATAATCGAACGGTATACTTTATCCCTAAAGTATTTCTTCACTTCATCTATAACCTGAATCCCTAAATTCGTACGGGCATCCAACATCGTTAGCAATACACCTTGAATTGCTAGATTTTTATTTAAGTGCTTTTGCACAAGTCGAACTGTATTTAATAGCTGACTTAATCCTTCTAGTGCGTAATATTCGCATTGAACAGGAATAATAACAGAATCTGCTGCGGTTAATGCATTAATCGTTAATAACCCTAAGGACGGGGGACAGTCGATAATAATATAGTCATATTCATCACGAACTGGCTGTAATGCCCTTTGTAAACGTACTTCCCGGGAAATAGTCGGTACCAATTCAATTTCAGCACCTGCCAATTGAATTGTAGCGGGTAGAACATCTAAGTTTTCAGTTGCGGTTTTCTGTATAACCCCTTGAACATCTGCATCTTCCACAAGAACATTGTAAATACATTGATCTAATTCGGATTTTTCAATTCCCACACCCGTCGTTGCATTTCCTTGAGCATCAATATCTACAAGAAGGACCTTTTTACCTACTTGTGCCAATCCAGCCCCTAAATTAACAGATGTTGTTGTTTTCCCAACGCCACCTTTTTGATTGGCTATAGCAATGATTTTTCCCATGATGTCACCTACTTTCAACCTTTCTATCTTATTCTAGTAACAATTACGTTTATTGTAACATGAAATAAAAGTTTTTCTTTTACGTCCTTATTAAACTTCAAAATTTATTTGTAAACTCCTTCTTCATCTAACAAGAAAATATAGTAAAAGAGACCTATCCAATAGGATCAGGTCTCTAACACGCCATTATTATTTTTTCTTCGGAATTTGAATTGTAATTTGATAGTACTCGTCAAACTCTTCTTCCTCAGAATTAACATTTAAACCACTGTCAGCAACCATTTGTAATGACTGTCTAATTGTGTTCATGGCAATTCTCGTATCTCGACTTACTGCTTTTTGCTTTGCCTTACGCTTCGGTTTTGCTTCCTCTAGTAATTTCGCAATTCGTTCCTCTGTTTGCTTTACATTCAGTTGTTTCTCCACAATTTCCTGTAAAACTTTCAGTTGTAATTCCTCATTTTTTAAAGGAATGAGCGCGCGAGCATGACGCTCTGTAATGCTTTTTTCTAATAACGCACTTTTTATTTCTTCAGGCAACTTTAACAATCGCAACTTATTTGCGATTGTGGATTGTCCTTTTCCAAGTCGTTGTGCCAATGCTTCTTGTGTTAAATTATGTAACTCAATTAGCTTTTGATAGGCCACAGCTTCCTCGATTGCTGTTAGTTCCTCACGCTGCAAGTTTTCAATTAAAGCTACAGAAGCTGTTTCTGTATCATTTAAGTTCTTTATAATTGCAGGAACCTTTTCCCACCCTAACTTTGTTGCCGCACGGAAACGCCTTTCTCCAGCAATAATCTCGTACTTATCATCCTCATATTGCCTCACAACAATTGGCTGAATAAGTCCGTGTGTACGAATTGTTAATGCTAGCTCCTCAATACGTGCATCATCAAAAACTGTTCGTGGTTGATAACGGTTAGGGGTAATATTTACTATCGGAATTTCTTGTATTTCTTCATATACCTTTTTATCTATTTCTTCATGGCTTTCGTCTTGTAATTCGAATTCGCTCTCTTTATCTCCAAAGCCAAATAAACGAGAAAACGTATTTTTCATACATATTCCACCACCTTTTAGGCCTATTGACTATTCTCCATAAAATGTTTCCTATGAAACATTTACGTTTTCATTTATATAATTTAATCTTACGTCTAATAAGATTTATTTTTCAATAGGTAATTTATTGGGTGTTCCCGGTTTGCGTGGATATTTCTTTGGTGTCTTGCGCTTTTTCTCGATTAATAAAATATTACGTTCACTTTCTTCAAACGGTAATTGGAACGTAGACATTTCTTTTAAATCCCCGCCTAGCACCTCTAAAGCATACTTGCCATTTTCAATTTCTTCGTTTGCTGCGGCACCTTTCATTGCAATGAATGTTCCCCCAACTTTTACAAGCGGTAAACATAGCTCGCTTAATACTGAAAGACGTGCAACTGCACGTGCCATTACAATATCGTACGATTCACGTACACCTTCTTTTTTCCCAAATGTTTCGGCACGATCGTGACAAAACGCAACGTCACTTAATTCCAACTTTTGTGCCAAATGATTCAAGAAATTAATACGTTTTTGCAATGAGTCTACAATTGTCACTTTTAAGTGCGGGAAACAAATTTTTAAAGGAATACTTGGAAATCCAGCTCCTGCGCCAACATCACAAATTGAGAATGGTTTTGAAAAATCATAATAAAAAGCAGCTGTAATGGAATCAAAAAAGTGCTTCAAATATACTTCTTCTTTCTCCGTAATAGCCGTTAAATTCATTTTTTCATTCCACTCTACTAATGTTTCGAAGTAGATTTCGAACTGCTCTAACTGTCTAGAAGAGAGGGTGATACCCTTCTCTTCTAGCATAGATTGAAATTGTTCTATGTTCATCTAACAATATCTCCTTACTATTTATTGGTTCGATACTCGCGCAATTTTTCCTTGTTCAATATACACAAGTAAAATGGAAATATCCGCTGGATTTACGCCAGAAATACGTGAAGCCTGCCCCACTGAAAGTGGACGAACATCTTTCAATTTCTGTCTAGCTTCTGATGCAATGCTAGAAATCGCATCATAATCAATATCTACAGGGATTTTTTTGTTTTCCATCTTCTTCATACGCTCTACTTGCTGTAAAGATTTTTCGATATATCCTTCGTACTTAATCTGAATTTCAACTTGTTCTGTCACTTCATCACTTAATTCTACTTCACTTGGTACTAAAAGATGAATATGCTCATATGTCATCTCTGGACGACGTAATAAGTCACTTGCACGTATTCCATCTTTCAATTCACTTCCACCAATGCTGCGAATTAATTCTTGAACTTCAGGACGTGGTTTAATAATAATGCTGCTTAAACGTTCCTTTTCCTGTTCAATTTGTAACTTTTTATTTGTAAATCGCTCATAGCGCTCTTCTTTAATTAATCCAATTTCACGACCAACTTCAGTTAAACGAAGATCAGCATTATCATGGCGTAATAATAGACGATATTCTGCACGAGACGTTAATAAACGATACGGTTCATTTGTACCTTTCGTAACAAGATCATCAATTAAGACACCAATATAAGCATCCTCACGCCCTAAAATAACTTCTTTCTTACCTAAAGAACGACATGCTGCATTAATCCCAGCCATAAGCCCTTGTCCTGCTGCCTCTTCGTAACCAGAAGTTCCGTTAATTTGTCCTGCTGTATATAAATTTTTAATATTTTTCGTTTCAAGTGTTGGCCATAGTTGTGTTGGCACAATTGCATCGTATTCAATTGCATAACCTGTACGCATCATTTCAACGTTTTCTAGACCAGGGATTGTTCTAAGCATATCACGCTGCACGTCTTCTGGTAAGCTTGTGGATAAACCTTGTACATACACTTCTTGTGTATTACGTCCTTCTGGCTCTAAGAAAATTTGATGACGTGGTTTATCATTAAACCTTACTACTTTGTCTTCAATTGAAGGACAATATCTAGGTCCTGTTCCCTTAATCATACCAGAATACATAGCTGAGCGATGTAGGTTTTCATCTATTAAACGATGTGTTTCCGTACTTGTATACGTCAACCAACATGGAATTTGATCCATAATAAATTTTGTCGTTTCAAAAGAGAAAGCTCGTGGTTTATCATCACCTGGCTGAATTTCTGTTTTACTGTAATCAATCGTATTACTATTTACGCGCGGAGGTGTACCTGTTTTAAATCTAACAAGATCAAATCCAAGCTCCTCTAAATGTTCTGATAACGTAATAGATGGTTGTTGATTATTCGGACCGCTCGAATATTTTAAATCTCCCATAATAATCTCACCGCGTAAAAACGTTCCAGTCGTAATTACAACTGTTTTTGCTGTATATTCAGCACCAGCTTGCGTAATTACCCCTTTACATTCGCCGTCTTCAACGATTAAACGCTCTACCATTCCTTGGAACAAGGTTAAGTTTGGTGTTTCTTCAATTGTTTTCTTTAATTCATGCTGGTAAGAGAACTTATCTGCTTGTGCTCGAAGTGCACGTACAGCTGGCCCTTTACCTGTATTTAACATACGCATTTGAATATGCGTTTTATCAATGTTGCGTCCCATTTCTCCGCCTAATGCATCAATTTCACGAACAACAATCCCTTTTGCTGGTCCACCAACAGAAGGGTTACACGGCATAAACGCTACCATATCTAAATTAATTGTTAACATTAATGTTTTGGAGCCCATTCGTGCTGCCGCAAGACCAGCTTCACATCCTGCATGACCTGCACCGATTACTATGACATCGTATGAACCGGCATTGTATCCCATCATTTATTCCTCCTAATAATCTCTATCTTTCTAAAACATCGCTATATTATTTTCCTAAACAAAATTGAGAGAACAACTGGTCAATTAAGCTTTCATGAACGGTATCACCAGTAATTTCACCAAGTATTTCCCACGTTCTTGTTAAATCAATTTGCACCATATCAATTGGCACACCATTTTCTATCGCCTCAATTGCATCTCCAATTGTTCTTCCTGCTTGTGTTAATAATCCAATATGTCTCGCGTTAGAAACATATGTCACATCTGCAGAATCAATTGTTCCTTCAAAAAATAAATCAGCTATTGCCTTTTCAAGCTCATCTATTCCTTGTTCCTCAATTAACGACGTTGTAATAACACGATTTCCCGCTGCCAATGCTGTAACACGTTCCATATCGATTGCTTGCGGTAAATCTGTCTTATTTACAATAACAATGAAATCTTTTCCTTGTACCGCACGGAATAGATCTTCATCCTCATTCGTTAAAGCTTCGCTATAATTAACGACAACTAACACTAAATCAGCTTGGCTCATCATTTCTTTTGAACGCTCTACACCAATTCGTTCAACAACATCTTCTGTTTCACGAATCCCGGCTGTATCTATAAGTTTAAGTGGTACACCACGCACATTAACGTACTCTTCAATAACATCACGAGTTGTTCCTGCAATATCAGTTACAATTGCCTTTTTCTCCTGAACGAGACTATTTAATAGCGATGACTTCCCAACGTTAGGTCTACCGATGATTGCAGTAGCAATACCTTCACGTAAAATCTTTCCTTGCTTCGATGTTTCTAATATTTTTGCAATTTCAGCACGAACATGTGTAGCTTTCTCAATTAAAATATTATGTGTCATTTCTTCCACATCATCATATTCCGGGTAATCTATGTTTACCTCAACATGAGCTAACGTTTCTAATATGTCCTGACGCAAACGGCCGATTAATTTAGATAATCGCCCTTCCATTTGATTAATTGCTACGTTCATTGCACGATCTGTTTTTGCACGGATTAAGTCCATAACAGCTTCTGCTTGTGATAAATCAATACGGCCATTTAAAAAAGCACGTTTTGTAAATTCACCAGGCTCTGCTAATCGTACTCCTTGCGCTAAAATAAGCTGCAATACTTTATTTACCGAAACAAGTCCACCATGACAGTTAATTTCTACTATATTTTCACGTGTAAAAGTCCTTGGTGCACGCATAATAGACACCATCACTTCTTCAATAACCTGATTTGTATCTAAATCAACAATATGACCATAATGAATTGTGTGAGAAGAAACCTCTGTTAAGTCCTTCCCTTTAAAAATACGATTAACTTTTTCAACCGCATCATCCCCACTTACTCGAACAATGGCAATTGCACCCTCTCCAAGTGCTGTGGAAATTGCGGCAATTGTATCGAATTCCATGTCCTTTCACCTCACTTGCTTATTTATCTCTATTTCAACATGATTATTTTCTTCACTAAATTATTAGAATACCATAACGAACCTATCTACAAAAGAATAATAACTCATTTTATTATGTCCTCATGTAAAAAACACTAAACTTATTCACAGTGGATAAGTTTAGTGTTTTTTAGTTATCCACATCTATTTTCCCCTCAAAAAAAACCGGCACTCAATTGAGTAACCGGTCATTTGGAAGATATTACAACATGTCGATGTGGTTCTTTTCCTTCAGAAGTTGTAATGATATTTTGATGATTAGATAATGCTTGGTGGATAATCTTTCGTTCAAAAGATGGCATAGGTTCCAACACAACTCTTTTTTTCGTACTTACTACTTGTTTTGCTAATCGATAAGAAAGTGCTTCTAATGTACCTTTTCTTTTACTACGATAATTTTCAGCATCTAGTGTGATACCAATATACTGCTTCGTATTGCGATTCGCCACAAGTTTTGTTAAATACTGTAAAGAGTTCAAGGTGTTTCCTCTTTTTCCAATCAAAACACCTATATTTTCCCCAGAAATTGTAAATTCAACTTCGCGTCCTTTTACAATTTTACTAATCTCAGCTTCCACACCCATATCGTGAATAACATTTTTTAAATATTCTTCACATTCTTGAATTGGGTCTTTCTTCAATACAACTTCTACTACTGCAGGTCGATTCCCAAATAAACCTAAGAATCCTCTTTTACCCTCATCGATAATATTTATATCTACTCGGTCTTTTGAAGCATTTAATTGCCTTAAAGCATCCTCTACTGCCTGCTCAACTGTTCGACCTTTAGCAGTGATTACACTCACTTGCCTGATCCCTCAGCCTTACTAGCCTTAATTTCTGGCCCTTTGATGAAATACATTTGAGCGATACCAAAGATATTACCAACAACCCAGTAAAGTGATAATGCAGCTGGGAAGTTAATTGCAAAGATTAAAATCATAATCGGCATAAGCCAAATCATCATTGCCATTTGCGGGTTTTGGCCAGCAGTTCCTGCCATTGCAAGCTTTTGCTGAATAAATGTCGTAATTGCCGCAACAATTGGTAAGATATAGTACGGATCTGCATGTCCTAAATCAAACCATAAGAAACTATGCTGCTTAATTTCAGCCGTTCTCATAATCGCATGATAAAAAGCGAATAGAATTGGCATTTGAATGAAGATTGGTAAACAACCGGCTAATGGATTCACACCATTTTTTTGATATAACTGCATCATTTCCTGTTGTAATTTTTGCTGTGTCGCTTGATCTTTAGAACTATATTTCTCTTTTAGCTTCACCATTTCTGGTTGTAACGCCTGCATTGCTTTCGTACTCTTCGTTTGTTTAATCATTAATGGTAATAATGCAAAACGAATGATAAGAGTTGTAACAACGATTGCTAAACCGTAATTACTACCAAATAAGTTGGCAAAATACGTAATTAACTGAGAAAGCGGGTATACGAAATATTCATTCCAAATTCCAGTACTTTTCGGTGTAATCGGCTGACCCGTTTCACTACAACCAGTAGCAATTGCCATTAATACAATAACCATGGCTAGTAAACCTATTTTCTTTTTCAAAGCCTGCTCCTCCTTGTTTCGGTATGTATATAGTGTAATTCATTTCCTTACGCTACTTTTTTATCCTTTTCATACCAGAGCGTTTAAAGACATGAATTAAGCTTTTCTTTAATTCTTCATATGTCATCTCTGCACAAGGCTTCCTTGCTATTATAACAAAATCTTTTCCAGAATCTATCTCATCTTTTAATTCTATGATCGACTGGCGAATCATACGTTTAATTCGGTTACGCACTACTGCATTTCCTATTTTCTTGCTGACAGAAAGACCAATGCGAAAATTTGGCTGCTCTTCTTTATCTAGTTGATAGACAACAAATTGACGATTTGCATTCGATTTTCCTTTTTGAAAAACCGTCTGGAATTCATCATTCTTTTTTATACGATGTTTTTTCTTCATATCAATTGACACTCCTGTAGTTCATCAGCGGAAATTCACTATTATTAGAAAAAAAGACCACTGAACGATCAGTGGTCTACGCAGATAATACTTTTCTTCCTTTACGACGACGAGCTGCTAGCACTTTACGTCCGTTCGCTGTGCTCATACGGCTGCGGAAACCATGTACTTTGCTGCGCTTACGTTTATTTGGTTGGTAAGTTCTTTTCATTATATGACACCTCCCTGAGGAATATCTGTTAAAGACAGTCTTATAAATTATAGTTAATCAACTAGGAAAATGTCAATGGTTCTAGAAATTTTCATCAAATATTCATTTTGAACCTATTCACATACTTTTTCACAGACGCTATATTTCCTTGTGGATAAATGTTTTTTCTTGTTTTTTATATCCACAAACTTTTTTCGTACTTTTACACAGTATATCGTGTTGTGGACAAGTTTATTCCACAAGGTATTGATTTTGTGGATAACTTTCTTAATTTCATTGCTATAGCTACTTTTTTTTGATATTATAGTTGTGTTTTCACTTTGAATAAGTTTTCCACACCTTTATCTTATCCACAAATTGTGTATAACATGTGGACAGTTTTAATCACATGTGGGTAAATGCTTATCCACATTCGCTTTTTTTGTCGAAAACCCTATCTCATATACAAACGACGTTTTTAGGTTTTAAAATACGTTTCGTATAAATATACATTTTATATTTATTTAGGTTGTACATTTGTTGCGCAACCTTATTCTTTTACCATCTTAGTAAAGGAGGGACACCTTTGGAAAACATCTCTGATTTATGGAACAGTGCCTTAAAAGAACTAGAAAAAAAGGTCAGTAAACCCAGTTATGAAACATGGTTAAAATCAACAACCGCTCATAATTTAAAGAAAGACGTATTAACAATTACGGCTCCAAATGAATTCGCTCGTGATTGGTTAGAATCTCATTATTCAGAGCTAATTTCGGAAACACTTTATGATTTAACAGGGGCAAAATTAGCTATTCGCTTTATTATTCCCCAAAGTCAAGCGGAAGAGGAGATCGATCTTCCTCCTGCTAAACCAAATTCAGCACAAGATGATTCTAATCATTTACCACAGAGTATGCTAAACCCAAAATATACGTTTGATACATTTGTTATTGGCTCTGGTAACCGTTTTGCTCACGCTGCTTCATTGGCCGTAGCCGAAGCACCAGCTAAAGCATATAATCCCCTCTTTATTTACGGGGGAGTTGGACTTGGAAAGACCCATTTAATGCATGCAATTGGTCATTATGTAATTGAACATAACCCAAACGCAAAGGTTGTATATTTATCATCAGAAAAATTTACAAATGAATTCATTAATTCTATTCGTGATAATAAAGCGGTCGATTTCCGTAATAAATACCGTAATGTAGATGTTTTATTGATAGATGATATTCAATTTTTAGCAGGAAAAGAACAAACTCAAGAAGAGTTTTTCCATACATTCAATGCATTACACGAAGAAAGTAAACAAATTGTAATTTCAAGTGATCGGCCACCAAAAGAAATTCCAACTTTAGAAGATCGTCTTCGTTCTCGCTTTGAATGGGGACTTATTACGGATATTACGCCGCCAGATTTAGAAACACGAATTGCAATTTTACGTAAAAAAGCAAAGGCTGAAGGACTTGATATACCAAATGAGGTCATGCTTTATATTGCAAATCAAATTGATTCAAATATTCGTGAGCTAGAAGGCGCACTCATCCGAGTTGTAGCTTATTCATCTTTAATTAACAAAGATATTAATGCTGATTTAGCAGCTGAAGCACTTAAAGATATTATTCCAAATTCTAAACCAAAAATTATCTCTATTTATGATATCCAAAAGGCTGTCGGGGATGTTTATCAAGTAAAATTAGAAGATTTCAAGGCGAAAAAGCGAACAAAATCAGTTGCCTTTCCTCGCCAAATTGCAATGTACTTATCACGCGAACTTACAGACTCCTCCTTACCTAAAATAGGTGAAGAATTCGGCGGACGTGATCATACAACCGTTATCCATGCCCATGAAAAAATTTCTAAGCTACTTAAAACGGATACGCAATTACAAAAGCAAGTTGAAGAAATTAACGATATTTTAAAGTAGTAGCTGAATAGTGTGAATAACTTCCCTTGTTTTACGCACAGTCTATCCACATGTAGATAGACTGTTTTTACATCCTTCAAAGGGGTTATCCACATATCCACAAGCCCTATTACTATTACTACTATTTTTTATCTTTATTAATTAAATAAAATCTTATACTTACCGGAGGTTTTTCTTTATGCGTTTTTCAATACAAAAAGACTATCTTGTAAGAAGTGTACAAGATGTAATGAAGGCTGTTTCTTCTCGTACAACAATTCCGATCCTTACAGGAATTAAAGTTGTCGCTACGGAAGAAGGCGTTACATTAACAGGAAGCGATGCTGATATTTCGATTGAATCTTTCATCCCAGTTGAAGAGGATGGAAAAGAAATCGTAGAAGTAACACAATCAGGGAGTATTGTTTTACAGGCAAAATATTTTAGTGAAATTGTAAAAAAATTACCTAAAGAAACTGTAGAAATTTCTGTTGAAAATCATTTGATGACAAAAATAACTTCTGGAAAATCAGAGTTTAATCTAAATGGTTTAGATTCTGCAGAATATCCATTATTACCACAAATTGAAGAACATCATGTTTTTAAGATTCCAACGGATTTACTTAAACATATGATCAGACAAACTGTATTTGCAGTTTCCACTTCTGAAACAAGACCGATCTTGACAGGTGTAAACTGGAAGGTATATAACAGCGAACTAACTTGCATTGCTACAGATAGTCACAGGTTGGCTCTGCGAAAAGCAAAAATCGAAGGCATTGGAGATGAATTCCAAGCGAATGTTGTTATTCCAGGGAAAAGCTTAAATGAATTAAGCAAAATTCTAGATGAGTCTGAAGAAATGGTAGATATCGTTATTACGGAGTATCAAGTATTATTCCGTACAAAACATTTATTATTCTTCTCAAGATTGTTAGAAGGAAATTACCCTGATACAACTCGTTTAATTCCAGCAGAGAGTAAAACAGATATTTTTGTAAATACAAAAGAATTTTTACAAGCAATTGATCGTGCATCTCTATTAGCAAGAGATGGTCGTAATAATGTTGTGAAATTATCAACCTTAGAACAGGAAATGCTAGAAATTTCTTCGAATTCACCGGAAATCGGAAAAGTAGTAGAAGAAGTTCAATGTGAAAAAGTAGATGGGGAAGAGTTAAAAATATCTTTTAGTGCAAAATATATGATGGATGCACTAAAGGCATTAGATAGTACTGAAATTAAGATTAGCTTTACTGGAGCAATGAGACCATTCTTAATTCGTACAGTAAATGATGAATCCATTATTCAATTAATTTTACCGGTTCGTACTTACTAAGTAAGAAATAAGGGTTGCTAGTTTTCAGATGCTAGTAGCCCTTATTTGATTTTTGGGTATTACTTTCCTAATGCTAGTTTATTTAGTACAATGAAAGAATGAACACTTTCAGAAAGTGAGCGATTTTATGAAACGTATTAAAATTTCAACAGAGTATATTACACTAGGACAATTTTTAAAGTTAGCCGATGTAATTGATACAGGTGGCGCTGTAAAATGGTTTTTACAAGAATATGAAGTGTACGTGAATCAAGAACTTGAAAATAGAAGAGGTCGCAAACTGTATGCGAACGATATTATTGAAATTCCAGGAAGCGGAACTTTCCAAGTTCAGGCATAAAGGGGGAGCCCTTTGTTTATTAAAGAAATACAATTAAAAAACTATCGCAATTATGAAAAATTAGAGCTTTCCTTTGAGGATAAGGTCAATGTAATTATTGGCGAAAATGCACAAGGGAAAACAAATTTGATGGAAGCTATTTACGTATTAGCGATGGCGAAATCTCATAGAACCTCTAATGATCGTGAGCTCATTCGCTGGGATGAAGATTATGGTCAAATCAAAGGTAGCTTGCAAAAAAGAAACAGTTCTTTGTCTTTAGAATTAAATATTTCTAAAAAAGGCAAAAAGGCAAAGTTAAATCAACTTGAACAACAAAAACTAAGCCAATACATCGGTGAAATGAATGTTGTCATGTTTGCCCCAGAAGATTTAAATCTTGTAAAAGGAAGCCCTCAAGTAAGAAGACGCTTTTTAGATATGGAACTTGGACAAATAGCACCCGTTTATTTGTATGAACTAAGTCAATATCAAAAGGTGCTCACGCAACGAAATCACTTGCTTAAAAAAATGCAAGGGAATAGCAAAAATGAGGAAACGATGTTGGATGTATTTACACTTCAACTCATTGAACATGGTACAAAAATATTGCGAAAACGTTTTGAGTTTTTGCACTTACTACAAGAATGGGCTGCACCAATCCATCGTGGGATTAGTAGAGGATTAGAAGAGTTAGAAATCATCTATAAACCAAGCGTAGATGTATCAGAATCAATGGATTTGTCGAAAATAAAAGAAGTATACTATGAAAGTTTTCAATCTGTGAAACAACGTGAAATTTTCCGTGGTACGACTTTAATAGGTCCTCATCGTGATGATTTACAATTCTTCGTTAATGGTAAAAATGTTCAAGTCTTTGGTTCGCAAGGACAACAACGAACGACCGCACTGTCCCTAAAATTAGCTGAAATTGAATTGATTTACTCAGAAGTTAAGGAATATCCAATTCTTTTATTAGATGATGTTTTATCAGAGCTAGATGATTATCGTCAATCACATCTGTTAAATACAATTCAAGGTAAGGTGCAAACATTTGTGACAACGACGAGTGTCGACGGAATTGAACACGAAACATTGAAAGAAGCAAAAACAATTCATGTAACGAACGGCACGGTAGATTGTGAAATAGATAGGGCATAACCCCTGTTTAAATGGAAAAGTAGGTGATCTTTGTGTCAATGGACCAAAAACAAATGCAAGAGAACGCATATGATGAAAGCCAGATACAGGTGCTTGAGGGACTAGAGGCAGTTCGGAAACGTCCGGGTATGTATATTGGATCTACGAGTGGAAAAGGACTTCACCACCTTGTATGGGAAATTGTTGATAATAGTATCGATGAAGCATTAGCAGGATATTGCGATGAAATTAATGTTAGCATCGAAGAAGATAATAGTATTCTTGTAACCGATAATGGACGTGGTATTCCAGTTGGTATACAAGAAAAAATGGGACGTCCTGCAGTAGAGGTTATTATGACTGTCCTTCACGCCGGTGGTAAATTTGGCGGCGGCGGTTATAAAGTTTCTGGCGGTTTGCATGGTGTTGGAGCATCTGTTGTAAATGCATTATCAACAGAACTAGAAGTATTTGTACATCGTGATGGTAAAATCCATTACCAAAAATACGAAAGAGGTATTCCGGTTGCTGATTTAAAAGTTATCGGTGATACAAATCAAACAGGAACAATAACTCGCTTTAAGCCAGATCCAGAAATCTTTAAAGAGACGACAGAATATGAATTTGATACGTTAGCAACTCGTATGCGTGAGTTGGCGTTTTTAAATCGTAATATTAAATTAACAATTGAAGATAAGCGTGAACATAAGCAAAAGAAAGAGTTCCATTATGAAGGTGGAATTAAATCTTATGTGGAGCATTTAAATCGTTCAAAACAACCAATCCATGAAGAGCCTGTATATGTGGAAGGTTCAAAAGATGGAATCCAGGTTGAAGTTTCGTTGCAATATAACGAAGGATATACAAATCATATTTACTCATTTACAAATAATATTCATACGTATGAAGGTGGTACACATGAGGTAGGATTCAAAACTGCCTTAACGCGTGTAATCAACGATTATGGTCGTAAAAATAATATTTTAAAGGATGCGGATAGTAATTTAACTGGTGAAGATGTTCGTGAAGGTTTAACAGCGATCGTATCAATTAAACATCCAAATCCACAATTTG
This sequence comes from Bacillus sp. SH7-1, assembly GCF_008042405.1. Classification (NCBI taxonomy): domain Bacteria; kingdom Bacillati; phylum Bacillota; class Bacilli; order Caryophanales; family Bacillaceae; genus Bacillus; species Bacillus sp. SH7-1. Next base: position 3,675 of record NZ_QNUD01000002.1, on the reverse strand, counting down.
AAGGACAAACGAAGACGAAACTTGGAAATAGTGAAGCGAGAACGATTACAGAATCTGTATTCTCGGAAGCCTTTGAAAAGTTCTTACTAGAAAATCCAAATGTTGCGCGTAAAATTGTAGATAAAGGCACGATGGCAGCACGCGCGCGTGTAGCTGCTAAAAAAGCTCGTGAATTAACACGTAGAAAGAGTGCATTAGAAGTTTCAAGTTTACCTGGTAAATTAGCGGATTGTTCTTCGAAAGATCCAGCAATCAGTGAAATTTACATCGTAGAGGGTGACTCTGCCGGCGGATCTGCGAAACAAGGACGTGACCGTCATTTTCAAGCGATTTTACCACTTAAAGGTAAAATTATTAACGTTGAAAAGGCACGATTAGATAAAATTTTATCTAATGATGAAGTGCGTACAATTATTACAGCAATTGGTACAAATATTGGCGGGGATTTCGATATTGAGAAGGCTCGTTATCATAAAATTATTATTATGACGGATGCCGATGTGGATGGTGCACATATACGTACCCTATTATTAACGTTCTTCTATCGTTATATGCGTCAAATAATTGAGTGTGGTTATATCTATATTGCGCAACCACCATTGTTTAAAGTACAACAAGGTAAAAAAATTCAATATGCTTACAACGATAAAGAACTTGAAAAAATACTAGCTGAATTACCAGCCCAACCTAAACCTGGAATTCAGCGTTATAAAGGTCTAGGAGAAATGAATCCAACCCAGCTGTGGGAGACAACAATGGACCCAGAAGTACGTTCGTTACTTCAAGTTTCTCTTCAAGATGCAATTGAAGCAGATGAAACATTTGAGATTTTAATGGGGGATAAAGTAGAGCCACGCCGTAACTTTATCCAAGAAAATGCAAAATACGTGAAAAACCTTGATATTTAAATGAGTAATGACAGGAATATAAGTATTCCTGTCTTCTACATATAAATCAATGTATGTGTAACGGAAATGTAAGAGGAGGTGCTCGTTGATGTCAGAAAATCAACAACAAGCACGAATTCGAGAAATTAATATTAGTCATGAAATGCGTACCTCATTTTTAGATTACGCGATGAGTGTTATCGTATCTCGTGCATTACCAGATGTTCGTGATGGGTTAAAACCAGTTCATCGTAGGGTTTTATATGCGATGAATGATTTAGGAATTACAGCTGATAAAGCATATAAGAAGTCGGCGCGTATTGTCGGCGAAGTAATTGGTAAGTATCACCCTCACGGAGATTCAGCTGTTTATGAAACGATGGTACGTATGGCGCAAGATTTTAGTCAACGTTATATGCTTGTTGATGGTCATGGTAACTTTGGTTCTGTTGATGGAGATTCAGCGGCAGCAATGCGTTATACAGAAGCAAGAATGTCTAAGATTTCTATGGAATTAATACGTGATATTTCAAAAAATACAATTGATTATCAAGATAACTATGATGGTTCTGAAAGAGAGCCAATTGTATTACCAGCTCGTTTCCCTAACCTACTAGTAAATGGTACGACGGGTATTGCAGTTGGTATGGCAACAAACATTCCGCCGCATCAACTTGGCGAAGTAATTGATGGTGTATTGGCATTAAGCCATAATCCTGATATTACCATTGCGGAATTAATGGAATATATTCCTGGGCCAGACTTCCCAACGTCAGGTTTAATCTTAGGGCGAAGTGGTATTCGTAGAGCTTATGAAACAGGACGAGGCTCTATTATGCTTCGTGCCAAAGTTGAAATTGAAGAGAAATCAAATGGTAAACAATCTATTATCGTAACGGAATTACCTTATCAAGTTAATAAGGCACGATTAATTGAAAAAATTGCAGAATTAGTTCGCGATAAGAAAATTGAAGGTATTACAGATTTACGTGATGAATCAGATCGAAATGGTATGCGTATTGTTATGGAAGTACGTCGTGATGCAAATGCCAATGTACTATTAAATAATCTATATAAACACACGGCACTTCAAACGAGCTTCGGTATTAATATGTTGTCTCTTGTAAATGGAGAGCCACAAGTCCTAAATTTAAAACAAAATCTATATTACTATTTAGAGCATCAAAAGGTAGTAATTCGTAGACGTACTGCTTACGAATTAGAGAAAGCAGAAGCACGTGCCCACATTCTAGAGGGATTACGTATTGCGTTAGATCACCTTGATGAAGTTATTACTTTAATCCGTAGTTCAAAAACAGCTGATATCGCAAAGCAAGGTTTAATGGAACGTTTCGGTTTAAGTGAGAAACAAGCACAAGCGATTTTAGATATGCGCTTGCAACGTTTAACAGGATTAGAACGTGAGAAAATCGAGCAAGAATATCAAGATTTAATGAAGTTAATTGCTGAATTAAAGGCGATCTTAGCAGATGAAGAGAAAGTTCTTGAGATTATTCGAGAAGAATTAACAGAAGTGAAAGAGCGCTTTAATGATAAGAGACGAACAGAAATTACAATCGGCGGTATGGAATTTATTGAAGATGAAGATCTAATTCCAGAGCAAAATATTGCAATTACGTTAACTCATAATGGTTATATTAAGAGGTTACCAGCTTCTACGTACAAAACACAGAACCGTGGTGGACGTGGTGTACAAGGAATGGGAACGAACGATGATGATTTCGTAGAACATTTATTGACTACTTCTACACATGATCATATTTTATTCTTCACAAACAAGGGTAAAGTATACCGTACAAAAGGATATGAAATTCCAGAGTATAGTCGTACAGCAAAAGGGCTACCGATTATTAACCTATTAGGGGTAGATAAAGGTGAGTGGATCAACGCCATCATTCCAATTCGTGAGTTTGGTGACGACCAGTTCCTATTCTTTACAACGAAACAAGGTATCTCTAAGAGAACGCCACTCTCATCATTTGCAAATATACGTACGAACGGTTTAATTGCAATTTCGCTTCGTGAAGAAGATGAAGTGATTTCTGTACGTTTAACATCTGGCGATAAAGATATTATCGTAGGGACAAGTAATGGTATGTTAATCCGCTTCAATGAACAAGATGTACGTTCTATGGGCCGTAATGCAGCTGGTGTAAAAGCTATTACACTAGGCGAAGAGGACCAAGTCGTAGGTATGGAAATTGTTGAAGAAGATACGAATGTTTTAATCGTAACGAAGAATGGGTATGGTAAGCGTACGCCGGTTGAAGAGTATAGACTACAGAGTCGTGGTGGTAAAGGTCTGAAGACTTGTAACATTACAGATAAGAACGGTAAATTAGTAGCGGTTAAGTCTGTAACAGGTGAAGAAGACATTATGTTAATTACAGCAGCGGGTGTTATTATTCGTATGCCAGTTGATCAAATCTCTCAAATGGGACGTAATACACAAGGTGTTCGTCTAATTCGATTAGAAGATGAGCAAGAGGTAGCAACGGTAGCAAAAGCACAAAAAGATGACGAAGAAGAAACAAGCGAAGAGGTTTCTTCTGAAGAATAAGAGAGGGGGGATTTTCCCCCTCTTTATTTTTTTATAATAATACTTGCATAGATAAGAGAAAGCTTATATAATAGGCAGAGTCAGCAAATGAGAGATACAAGTTATCGAAAAAAACTTGTTGACGAAAATAATATACTATGATATATTATTAAAGTCGCTAAAACGCGATATTGAACTTTGAAAACTAAACGAAACAAACAACGTGAA